>JAJTDF010000087.1 GCA_021294835.1 Planctomycetaceae bacterium | reverse complement strand
CGGGCCCGGTGAGGATGGTGCTGGGGGACGGGTGGCGGGGCGGGGGGTGGGGGGTGGGGGGTGGGTTACGGGCAGCCGGCGGCGAAGGCGGCGATGAAGGCGTTGAAGTCGTCGCCGGTGATCAGGCCGTCGGGCGGGCTGGGGGGCCCGCCGATGCCGGTGATGTCGGCCAGGGCGGTGTTGGCGGCGAAGGCGGCGATGAAGGCGTTGAAGTCGTCACCGGTGAGCAGGCCGTCGGGCGGCGGGGTGCCGCCGATGCCGACGATGTCAGCGACGGAGCAGGCCGGGGAGACGGGGTTGACGGTGAGGAGGGCGGAGAGGGAGTTGGTTGAGCCGCAGGTGTTGGTGACTACGCAGCGGAAGTTGCCGGCATCGAGTGCGGAGACGTTGGAGAGGTTGAGGGTGGCGGTGGTGGCGCCGGCGATGAGGGTGCCGTTGGGGGAGACGCCGTTGGCGATGTTGATGTTGTTGCGCTGCCACTGGAAGGTGAGGGGGCCGGTGCCGGCAGCGGAGACGGTGAAGGAAGCGGAGCCGCCTTCGGTGATGGTCTGGTCGGACGGGGAGGCGAGGATGGAGACGGTGTCGCGGACGGTGACCGTGGACATGGGGCTGATGACCGGGCCGCAGAGGTTGGAGACGACGCAGGTATAGTCACCGGCGAGGGCATTGGTGATGCCGACGATGGAGAGGGTGGAGGTGTTGACGCCGGCGTAGGACCCGCCGCCGGCCTGGGGACCGTTGATGAGGTTGACCCCGTTGCGACGCCACTGGAAGGCGGTGGCGCCGGTGGTCAGCACGGTGCGAGAGACGTTGGCGCCGGGGCAGACGGTGGTGGGTGCGGAGATGCTGGTGACGGCGGGGAGGGGATCCACATTGAGGGTGGCGGCGGAGGTGAACTCCGCGTCACAGGTGGTTCCGGAGGTGTTGAGGATGGAGACCAGGGCGCGGTAGGAGGCGGCGTCGCCGGGCTGGACGTTGGAGATGGTGAGGCTGGTGGTGGTGACGCCGGAGAAGGTGGAGCCGTTGCCGGTGGGGCCGTTGGCGATGTTGACGCCGTTGCGCTGCCACTGGACGACGGGGGTGGGCGTTCCGGAGACGGAGATGGTGAAGACGCGGTTGGTGCCCTGGCAGACGGTGGCGGAGGAGGGCTGGGTGTTGATGGTGACGCCGGAGGCGACGACCAGGTCGGCGTCGATGGAGTTGGCGGTGCTGCAAGCGCCGGAGACGACGCAGTCGTACGCCCCGGCGTCAGCGGCGGCGACGGAGGAGAGGGAGAGGAGGCTGGTGGTGGCGCCGGAGACGGTGGTGCCGTTGGCGTTGACGCCGTTGACGAGGTTCACGCCGTTGCGACGCCACTGGAAGGTGAAGGGGGCGGTGCCGGAGACCTGGACGAGGAAGGAGGTGTTGGCGCCGGGGCAGACGACCCGGTCGGGCGGGGTGGTGGTGAAGCGGGTGTCGGGGTTGACGGTGAGGGCGACGCCGAGGCTGAAGTCGGTGTCGCAGTTGTTGGCGACGACGCAGGAATAGGTGCCTTCGTCGGCGGGGTCCACACTGGAGAGGGAGAGGTTGGGGGT
This sequence comes from Planctomycetaceae bacterium, assembly GCA_021294835.1. Taxonomy (GTDB): domain Bacteria; phylum Planctomycetota; class Phycisphaerae; order Phycisphaerales; family UBA1924; genus CAILKP01. The sequence goes on along the minus strand of JAJTDF010000087.1, from coordinate 21,378 downwards.
GGTGGCGCCGGAGACGGTGGTGCCGTTGGCGTTGACGCCGTTGACGAGGTTGACGCCGTTGCGGCGCCACTGGTAGGTGAGTCCGCCGCCGGTGGCGGCGATGGTGAAGGCGGCGTTGTTGCCCTCGCAGACCGTGGTCGCGATGGGCTGGAGGGTGATGAGGAGGTTGGCCTGGTTGACGACGAGCGTGCCGGCGGCGGAGATGTCGGTGTCGCAGGCGGCGGCGTTGGTGACGGCGCAGGTGTAGTCGCCGGCGTCGCCGGTGTCGACGGAGGTGAGGGAGAGGGCGGCGGTGGTGACGCCGGAGACGGTGGTGCCGTTGGCGTTGACGCCGTTGGCGAGGTTGACGCCGTTGCGGCGCCACTGGTAGGTGAGGGGGCCGGCGCCGGTGGCGGTGACGGTGAAGTTGACGGTGTTGCCGGTGCAGACGGTCTGGTCGGCCGGGGAGGAGGTGATGATCACCTGGGGCCGGACGGTGAGGGTGGCGGAGAGGGAGGTGTCGGTGTCGCAGTCGTTGGAGACAACGCAGCGGTAGGTGCCGTCGTCATCGGGATCGGCACCGGTGAGGGTGAGGATGGGGGTGGTGGCGCCGGAGATGGTGGTGCCGGCGGCGTTGACGCCGTTGACGAGGTTGACGCTGTTGCGCTGCCACTGGTAGGAGATGGGGCCGGCGCCGGTGGCGGCGACGTTGAAGGAGGCGTTGCCGAACTCGCAGATGGTCTGCGAGGCGGGCGAGGTGGTGATGATGATCTGGTTGCGGACGGTGAGGGTGGCGGCGAGGCTGATGTCGGTGTCGCAGGGGTTGGCGACGACGGCGTCGTAGTTGCCGGCGGCGGCGGGATCGACGCTGGTGATGGTGAGGGTGGTGGTGTTGACGCCGGAGAAGGTTGAGCCGAAGGCGGCGCCGTCGACCAGGTTGACGCCGTTGCGGCGCCACTGGATGGTGGGGGCCGGGGTGCCGGTGACGGTGACGCTGAAGTTGGCGGAGCCGAAGAGTTCGCAGACGGTGGTGGAGACGGGGTTGGTGGTGGTGACGCCGGTGCCGACGGTCAGAGCGGCGCCGGCGGAGATGGTCTGGTTCTCGGAGGGGCAGCCGTTGCGGACGACGCAGCGGTAGGTGCCGGCGTCGCCGGAGGCGACGGAGGTGAGGGTGAGGGTGCTGGTGGTGGCCCCGGAGACGGTGGTGCCGTTGGCGTTGACACCGTTGACGAGGTTGACGCCGTTGCGCTGCCACTGGTAGGTGGTGGGTGCGGGTGAGGAGATCACCAGGACGGAGTAGTTGACGGTGTCGGCCGGGCAGACGGACTGGGCGGCGGGGTTGCCGATGATGGTCGGCGGGTTGTAGACGTTCAGGGTGGCGGCGGCGGTGGTGGCGGAGGAGACGATGTTGGTGATGAAGCAGGTGTAGTCGGCCTGGTCGCTCTCTTTGACGCCGGCGAGGCTGAGGGTGGCGGTGGTGGCGCCGCTGACGACGGTGCCGTTGGCCTGCACGCCGTTGACGAGGTTGACACCGGCCTTTCGCCACTGGAAGGTGCGGCCGGTGGCCGAACCGCCGACGCTGACGGAGAAGGCGGCGGTTTCGTCGGGGCAGGCGTTCACATCCACCGGCTGGGCGAGGATGACAACGGGGTCGAAGACGCTGAGCACGGCGGCGGCGCTGGTGACGGTGTTGCAGGCGTTGTCCACGACGACGGTGTAGTTGCCGGCGTCGGCGAGGGCGATGGAGGTGAGGGTGAGGGTGGCGGTGGTGGCTCCGGAGACGGTGGTGCCGTTGGCGTTGACGCCGTTGACGAGGTTGACGCCGTTGCGGCGCCACTGGAAGGTGGGCGAGGTGCCGGAGGCGGCGACGGTGAAGGAGGCGTTGGAGCCGGTGGCGCGGTTGATGGAGTCAGGCTGGTTGGTGACGGCCACCTGGGTGCGGACGGTGAGGGAGGCGGCGGCGGAGGTGACGTTGCAGCCGAAGGCTCCGCCGGTGAGGGTGACGGTGTAGGAACCGGCATCGGCGGTGGTGGCGGAGGCGATGGAGTAGGACGTGCCGCCGGTCTGCACCTGGGTGGCGCCGCGGAACCAGCGGATGGTGGCCCCGCCGGGGTTGGTGATGCTGGCGGTGATGGTGACGGGGTCGCCGACGCAGACGGTCTGGTTGCCGCTGGTGATGGTGGCGGCGCAGAACTGGGCATGAGCCTGTTGTGCGGGGACGCCGAGTGCGGCGAAGAGGGCCAACGTGGAAACGAGAACGCTCAGCCAGCGGGGTAGGGCCAGTGTCATTGCTCTGTCCTCCGAGACGGGGTGGTGGGCGGCGTGCGGGGCGAGGGGGGCGGGGCTCGACGAGACTGCCCCACAGTCGAGAATGTCGATGGTGATGCGTCAGATAGCAGCGACCTCTGCGGCGACTTAGGACACGAAATGGGCGCGGGCTGGGCGCAAAGTCACAAATCACCCGGAATGGGTGAGGCTTTGGGGTGGGGTGCGAGCGAGGGGTTCAGGGTGCGTTCCGGGGGCGCAAGAGGCAGCGTGGACGCGGCGGGGCGTCGGGCTTGGCGGATGATCCGGGGAAGGGGCGCGGAGCGGGCCGGAGCGGGCCCGGGGGCCGAGCGAGGTGGGGCGGGAGTGCGGAGGCGGGGAGCGCGGGCGGGTTTCAGCCGCCGAGCGCGTCCTTGAGGGCCTGGGCGGGCTTGAAGCCGCAGGAGGTGCTGGCGGGGATGTCGATGGGCTGCTTGGTGGCGGGGTTGATGCCCTTGCGGGCGGCGCGGGTCTTCTTGGCGAACACGCCGAAGCCGGCGAGGTTGACCTTGCTGTCGGCCTTGAGGCCGGAGGTGACAGCGGCGAGAACGGCGTCAACGGCCTTGGCGGCCTCAGCCTTGGCGACACCCATACCGGCAGCAACAGCCTCGACGAGATCGGACTTGTTCATGAGCAGCACCAGCTTTCGGCAAAGAACACACATCGGGACGCCTCCGGCATGGGGGCCGGACAGCGGGCGTCCCTGGGACCGTCTCGGCGGAGGCCGAGGGGGGTTGGGAATCTAGGCCGATGACCCGGGCGGGTCGACCGGGAAGGTCGCTTTTGGCGGGCAGCGGCGTACCGTTTGTCACCATGGTTGACGTCGAAGACACAAGGCTTGGCGACCAGTGGGTTTCCCGAAGTGAGGCCCGGCCGGAGATGGCCGGGGCGATGGGGAACGAGGCTGGGGCGGGCGGATCCGGGGCGGGGAGCGGCGGAGCGGCTGGTGGGGCGGCGAGCAGTCCGGGGTCGACGGCGACGATGCCTGGGCCGGCCCCGGCGGCGGCGAAGCCAAAGACCGAGCCGGCCAAGCCATGGTTGTGGCACGTGGTGCTGCTGGATGATCAGGAGCACACGTATCAGTACGTGGTGCGGCTGGCGCAGGAGGTGTTCGGACACAACGAGGACCAGGCGTGGGTGATTGCGCGGACGGTGGACACCGAGAAGCGGGCGATTCTGATGACCACGCACCGCGAACTGGCGGAATTGAAGCGTGAGCAGGTGCTGGCGTTCGGGCGTGATCCGCTGATGACCGCGAGCAAGGGTCCGATGGGGGTGGTGCTGGAGCCGGCCCCGCAGTGAGGCGGGGCGGTGATCGCACCGCGGGCGGCGCCCGCGCGGCGCGACGGTGAACCGGAGCGCCGGAGCAACGGACAGCCATGAGCACGAGCAAGCCGCTGGTGGTGCAGACCGAGCATCTGGACGAGGGCGCGGCGGCGTGGCTGGGGGAGCGGTGCGAACTGGTGCGGTGTTCCAGTGGGGACAAGCGTTTTCTGGAGCTGCTGGAGCGGGCGGAGGGGCTGGTGATCCGGACGTACACGCTGGTGAACCGGGCGTTTTTGGAGGGGGCTCCGCGGCTGAAGGTGATCGGCCGGGCGGGGGTGGGGCTGGACAACGTGGACGTGGCGGCGTGTCAGGAGCGGGGGATCAAGGTGTTCAACACGCCGGACGCGAACACGACGGCGGTGGTGGAGTATGTGGTGGGGCTGATGCTGGACGCGACGCGGCCGCGGCTGTTCCTGCAGAGCGCGGTGGAGATGGAGCGGTGGAAGGAACTGCGGCAGGAACTCAAGGCCCGGCGGCAGTTGCGGCAGTTGACGCTGGGGATCTGGGGGCTGGGGCGGATCGGCAAGCGGCTGGCCCGGGTGGCGGGGGCGCTGGACATGCGGGTGATCTACCACGATGTGCTGGAGATTGCGCCGGAGGAGCGGTGGGGGGCGGAGCCGGTGGGCCGCGAGGAGCTGTGTGAACGCGCGGATGTGCTGAGCGTGCATGTGGACGGGCGGGCGAGCAACCGGGGGCTGGTGGGGACCGATGCGCTGGGGCGGTGCAAGTCGGACGTGATTTTCATCAACACGTCGCGGGGGTTTGTGGTGGACAATCACGCGCTGGCGGACTTCATGCTGGGGCACCCGGCGGCGTGCGCGATGCTGGACGTGCATGATCCGGAGCCGTTTGATGGGACGTATCCGCTGCTGGAGATCGACAACGTGCACCTGGCGCCGCACATCGCCTCGGCGACGGTGCTGGCCAACGAGAACATGAGCTGGGTGGTGAAGGACGTGTGGCGGGTGCTCAGCGGCGAAGCGTGAGTTTGGCGGGGGTCCGGGAGCGAGCGGATGGGCGAGCAGATGCAGACCGCGCCGATGTGTTCGCGACCGCTGGCGGCGGTGACGCTGGGGCTGCCGGGCGGGCGGGTTCGGCTGGAGCCGACACAGGAGGCGCACGTGGACGCGCTGTTTGCGATGGGGCCGGCGGCGGACTGGGCGTACATGTCCAACTCGCCACCGCCGACGACGCCGGCGTTGTGGGGGCGGTGGATGGCCAAGGCGTGGGCGGAGGCGGCGGGGGGGACGGCGCTGCCGTTCACGGTGGTGGTGGCCAGCGGCAACCCGGTGGGGGTGACGCGGTACATGGACTATCTGCCGGCGCATCGGCTGATAGAGATCGGCGCAACGTGGCTGAGCGCGGGGGTGCGGGGGAGCGGCGTCAACGCCGAGTGCAAGCTGCTGCTGCTGGAGCACGCGTTTGAGGCGTTGGGTGTGGAGCGGGTGCAGTTGAAGTGCGATCTGCGGAACGAGCGGAGTCAGCGGGCGATTGAGCGGATCGGGGCGGTGCGGGAGGGGGTGCTGCGGCGGCACCGGGTGTGCTGGGACGGGTTTGTGCGGGACACGGTGATGTACTCGGTGGTGAGGCCGGAGTGGGCGGGTGTGAAGCGGCGGCTGGAGGGGATGCTGGGTGTGGAGCGGCAGGAACGGTGAGTGGGCATGGGCGGGGAGCGTGGAAGTGAGGGCGGCGATGGGCAGTGAGCAGGTGGCGGCGGAGCGGGGGTTTGCGCCGGGGTTTCGGTTCTCGGTGATCGACGCGGTGATTCTGCTGGCGGCGGTGCCGGCCTCGGTGGTGCTCTGGGGGCTGCACCCGTGGCTGGGCGTGGCGTGCGGGTTTGTCACGGCGCACTTTTTTCTGTTCTGCAACGTGCTGCGGATGGAGCGCGGGCTGGAACTGTGCTGGGCGGCGGGGTTTGTGGGCCTGGCGGTGGCGGCGGAGGTGCTGGGGTGGATCGGCTGGCCGGTGGCGCTGGCGGGGGCAGTGGGTTTGACGGCGGTGCTGGTGTGGGTGCAGGTCCACAGGCCGTCGTATCACGGGGTGGCGTGGCAGGCGATCAACCCGGACCTGCCGGAGTGGTGGCGGAGGCAGCGGGAGTCGGGGAGGTAAGGCCGGGTCGATGGGCTGGTTCCCGGACAGGCCGGGAGCGCAAACAAACAGGCCCAAGCGGGTGCTCGGGCCTGGAAGGAGGGCATGGGTCGTGTGGGTTCGCTGCGGGCGCGGGGTGCGTCAGCAGGAACGGGAGTCAGGGGGGGGGGGGGGGGGGGGGGGTCCGCCCACCGTCAGCCGGCAGCGGCGGGGCTCAATAGCCGCGCTTCTTGTCGGCCACGTTGAGGGAGCGGCCGGCGCGACGCTTGCGGTTGATGAGCTTGCGGCCGTTCTTGGTCTTCATGCGGGCGCGGAAGCCGATGGCACGCTTGCGCTTCACACGGCTGACACGGTGCGGGTAATGCATAAGACAGATCCTTGCGAGTCGTTGACGGTTGGCCCGTCGGGAAGGCGGCGTGGGGCCGGTTTCCGATGGGCCTTGATTCTACCCGGGTGAGGGCGGGCTGTCGCGGCGGAAGGGGCGGTGGGCGCGGGTGCAGTGGGTGAGATGGGGACGGTTCGGGTGCGGTCGGGGTGGTTTGCCGGTCTGAAGACCCGTTCAGATTCCAAACGAAGCGGCTTTGGGGGCTGATGAGGGGGGGGGCGAAGCGGGGTGAGGTGTTTGGCTGGTGGTGGCGATGGGCGGGCGTGCGGGGGTGTCGTAAACTGGGGATGGTTTGGGGTGGTGGCGGGCGCCGTTCTGGCGTTCGGCGGTGAGGTGTTTGAAGACCCCGGCGACCGGCCATGGTGAGTGCAGCGGACGTGCAAGCTGTTGAGGGGATGGTGGGGCATGCATTTGCCGATCGGGGACTGCTGGAGCAGGCGTTGCGGCATGCGTCGGTGGCCGATGCGCGGATTGCGAGCAATGAGCGGCTGGAGTTCCTTGGCGACGCGGTGCTGGGGCTGGTGGCGTGCGAACTGATTTTCCGGAAGTACCCCGCGTTGCTGGAAGGGGAGATGACCAAGATCAAGTCGGCGGTGGTGAGCCGGACCAGCTGCGCCAGGGTGGCCAAGGAGATCGGGCTGACGGCGCACCTGGCGCTGGGGAAGGGGATGAAGTCGGCCTCGGCCTTGCCGACGAGCCTGGCGGGGGCAACGCTGGAGGCGGTGGTGGGGGCGCTGTTCATCGATGCGGGGCTGGAGAAGGTGCGGGTGTTTTTGATTCCGCTGCTGGAGCCGCGGGTGGAGGAGTTTGCGCGGAGCGCCCACCAGGACAACTACAAGAGCGTGGTGCAGCAGCACGCGCAGCAGCGGCAGAACCACACGCCGGTGTATCAGGTGCTGTCGCAGACGGGCCCGGACCACGACAAGACCTTTGAGGTGTGTGTGCGGATCGGGGACCGGGTGTATCCGCCCGGGGTGGGCTCGAGCAAGAAGCAGGCGGAGCAGGCGGCGGCGTACAACGCGTTGCGAGCGATGGGGCTGCTGCCGGAGGGCGGGTCTGAGACCGCGGGAGCGGGGTGGGGGGGGGGGGGTGACGCGGTGAACGGGGGGGCGCATGGCGGGGTCAATGGTGAGGCGAATGGCGAGGTGAACGGGCAGGTGAATGGGGGCGGGCCGGCGGCGAGCGATGAGGGCGTGTGATGGGCGGGGAGGGGTGCCGCGGGCGGTGTCGGCCGGCTGAGCAGGGAACGGCTGGGCAGGGAACGGGTGGGCGGGCGGGAGCGAACAGAGGGTGGTTGGGGGGGGGCGGGGGGCGGAAGGAGCCTGCCGATGAGCAAAGCGGTTGTGGACCCGGGAGAACTGCGGCGTTTTGCCATGGACCTCAAGCGGTTTGTGGCGGCGGTGGAGGGGCAGATGTCGGTGATGCAGGGGAAGATGCACACGCTGAGCCAGAGTTGGCGTGATCAGGAGCACGACAAATTCGCGGAGCAGTTTGACGCGACGATGAAAGTGCTGGGGCGATTCACCAATGCCGCCAACGACCATGTGCCGTTCGGGGGGGGGGGGGGGGGGGGGGGGGGGGGGGGGGGGGGGGGGGGGGGGGTGTGGGATGGACGAGGCACGATGGCGGACGGCGCAGCGCGGGTGAGAAGTGTGCAGGCGCTGGCGGATTTTCGGGCCGCGATGGCGGTGTTTGCGCACGAGGTGGCGGCGGCGTTGGCAGAGAGCGACGCGGAGGTGCAGCGGACGATTCAGTGGCTGCGGCTGGTGCAGTTGCCGTACTGGCAGAAGCAAATTCTGCTGCGGCAGGACGATTTGAAGGAGGCGAAGAACGCGTTGTATCGGCGGGAACTGGCGGCGCTGCCGGACCGGCCGATGGCGCTGGAGGAGCGGCGGGCGGTGGAGCGGGCGGGGCAGCGGCTGGAGGAGGCGCGGGAGCGGCTGGAGCGGACGAGGCGGTGGATGGTGGCGTGGGACCGGGAGGCTCCGCTGTATCGGGGGGCGTGTCAGCCGCTGGCGGACTTTGTGGCCCGGGACCATGCGATGGCCAGCGCGGAGTTGGGGAGGCTGCACGCAGCGTTGGAGGCGTATGTGGCGATGACCGGCCCGTTGAGCGGGGGCGGTGCTGGGGAGCGGGAGGGTGCGGCGACGATGGCGCGGGGGCAGGAGGGGGGCGAAGACGCATCAGAGGCGACGCAGCGACGTGGGGGCGGGGGTGGCGGCGTGCGGTTTGCGACGGTGCTGCCCCAGGGGGCGCGGGACGCGACGGCGTGGGTGAGCATGGCGGCGGTGCCGCCGGTGAGCAAGGCGGTGCGGTTGCGGGCGGCGGATGCGGCGGCGCTGGAGCGGCTGGGGTTTGCGGACATGCCCGGTGACCAGGAGGTGGTACTGGTGGAGGAGGGGGCGCTGAACGAGCGGCTGGTGACGCTGGTGCGTCAGACCGCGCAGGAGCGGCTGGGGGAGGGGGGCAGGGAAGGGGGCGGTGGAGCGGCGAAGCGGCCGGACAGCGGGTGGGGGATCAACTGCTCGGTGGCGAGCGGGGGGCGGGCGGTGGGGGCGATGCGAGTGGGGGAGGTGCTGGCGTTGCGTGGGGATTTGCGGAGCGTGCTGGCCTTGCCGGAGGGGAGCGTGGTGGTGCTGGCGGAGGGGGCGATTTTGAGCGTGATGGGTCCGGACGGTCATGAGATGTGGCATGCGGAGGCGGAGGGGCCGGAAGGACGTGAGGGCGGGGGAGAGGGGGGAGGAGCGGGGGGCGGTACCATGGATGACGGGGAGAGGAAGGAGCCGGCATGAGCGTGGCAGTGGGCCAGGCACGGTTGAAGGATGCGCATCGGCAGTTGATGGCCAAGTGGCAGCGTGTTCGGGAGGTGTGGGACGACGCGGCAGCGCGGCGGTTTGAGGCGGAGTTTCTGGAGGCGTTGCCGACGAAAGTGGCGGCGGCGATGGGGGCGATGTCGCGGGCGGGCGAAGTGGTGAACCAGACGCGACGGGAGTGCCAATGAGCGAGCCGGCGGTGGAGAAGAGCGTGGCGGGCAGCGGCGCAGCCGGCAACGGCGGCGGCGGCGGGGAGAAGGGCGGCGGTCAGCGGGAGGCGGGGGAGGGCGGCTCGGTGGGTGTGGTGGGGGGGCTGGTGGCCAAGGCGCAGGGTGCGTGCGCCGAGCGCGGGCGGCTTGAGGAGGAGATCGCAGCGGAGCATGCGTCGGCGATCAGCACGGCCGAGAGCGTGTACGCGGCGGCGGTGAAGGATGCGGAGCGGACGGCGGCGGCAGCGCGGGAGCGGGTGCTGGGGGAGTATGAGGCTGGAGCGGGGGCAGCGCTGGAGCGGGCGCAGGCGGAGCGGCGGGCGGCGTCGATGAAGCGGGCGACGGCGCGGTCGATCGCGGAGGAGAAGGCGGGGGCGGAACTGGGTGAGGCGAAGAAGAAACTGGATGACCGGCTGTGGCTGGCGGAGAGCCTGTTTGACAACAGCAAGGACAAGCCTCGGCAGGCGTTTGAGGCGAGCAAGAAGCGGCTGACGGCCGAGTGGGCGGGGGTGCAGAGCCTGGGGGCGCAGGCGGCGCACTTTCTGAGCCACTGCCGGATGGGGCCCTTGGTGGTGCCGGAGCGGGTGACACCCGAAGCGGCGGAGGAGCCCAAGGAGACCTGGGAGGCGGATGAGGCTGCGGGCGATGAGGCGGCGCTGGCGGGGCTGACGGCACGGAGTGCGGAGAAAGAGGGCGGGGAAGAGGATGCGGGCGGCGGGAAGCCGGCGGAGCGGCCGGCGGCGGGTGGCGCGGTGGGGGCGTTTGCGCGGAGCGTGACGGAGGTGCAGCGGGCGACGGCGGCGCTGGCGGCGTTCAAGCTGCCCAGGCTGTTCGGCGGGGCGTGGGCGGTGTTCATGGCGCTGACGGTGGGCGTGCTGGCGGGGACGGGGCTGGCGTGGCTGGATGTGTGGGCGTGGTCAGCGCGGATTGCGTGGGGGGCGGGCATCGCGGCGGTGCTGACCGGTGCGGGGCTGTGGTGGCTGTGGCGGTGGACCAAGCGGCGGTGCCGGCCAAAGGCCGATGCGCTGGGGCTGGCGCTGGCGAAGAGCAAGGCGGCGCACGAGGCGGCGCTGGCAGAGATTGCAGCGGTGCGAACACGACAGGAGCGGGCGATCTGGCGCAGGCGTGAGCGGGAGCAGATCAGCGCGCGGCAGGCGTATGCGGCGGTGGAGGAGAAGGTGAAGCCCTGGATGGAGCGGGAACTGGGCGAGGCGGACGAGCGGTACACGGCGATGATCGAGGGGGTGCAGGATGTGCTGAGCACGACGCTGGAGCGGCTGGAGGGGGACCGCGACGCGCTGCTGGCGGTGGCCGAGGAGCGACGGGCGACGGCGCTGGGGGCGGCGCAGGAGCGGCGGTCGGCGGCGATAGACGCGGCGGAGACCAGGCGGGCGGCACGGTTCGCGGAGATGGCCGGGCAGTGGCGGCGGGCGATGACCGAGGTGGCGGAAGGTGCCGCGGCGCTGCGGGCGAGGGTGGATGCAGCGAACCGGCCGTGGGCAGAACTGGATGCGGGCGGGGGTGCCGATGGCGGGGCCGGGCCGGCGCCGATTCGGCTGGCAAGCGTGGAACTGGACTTGCGGAGCACGCCGGGCGGGCTGCCGACATTGAGCGAGCTGGCGACGGCGTGCCCGGAGGTGCTGCGGCTGCCGGTGAGCATGGACGCGACGGCGGGCGACGGGTGCGTGCTCATCGAGCACACGCCGGAGAAGCGGGCGGCGGCGATTGCCAGTTTGCAGCAGGCGGCGTTGCGGGCGCTGCTGGCGTACCCCTCGGGCAAGACGCGGTTTGTGCTGATTGACCCTGTGGGGCTGGGGCAGAGCTTCGCGGGGATGATGCACCTGGCGGACCACAACCCGCAACTGGTGGCGGACCGGATCTGGACCGAGCCCAGGCACATTGAGCAGCGGCTGACGGATCTGACCGAGCACATGGAGAACGTGATCCAGAAGTATCTGCGGAATGAGTTCGCGGACATCGAGGCGTACAACGCGTTCGCCGGTGAGGTGGCCGAGCCGTACCGCTTCCTGGTGATCGCGGACTATCCGAACGGGTTTTCTGATCAGGCGTGCGCGAGGCTGGCGAGCATTCTGGCATCGGGGCCCAGGTGCGGGGTGTTCACGCTGCTGTCGGCGGATGTGCGGGCCAAGCCGGCGGGAGGTGCGGGGAGTGGTTTGGCGGGCGGCGGGCTGAGCCTGGCGGATATTGAGCGGCGGGCGGTGACGCTGACGTTGAAGAAGGAACGCACGGCGGTGCGCAACAGCGTGCTGGCGGGGCTGCCGGTGAGCGTGGATGGGCCGCCGGAGGATGAGCTGTTTGGGCGGCTGGTGCATGAGGCGGGGGCCAGGGCGAAGGATGCGGGGAAGGTGCAGGTGCCGTTTGCGACGCTGCTGCCGGGCGGGGTTGGCGGCGGGGCCAAGGCGGAGTTGATGTGGACGGGGGACACGACGGCGGAACTGAAGATCCCGCTGGGGCGGCTGGGGGCGAGCAAGCTGCAGTACTTGACGCTGGGCCGGGGCACCGCGCAGCACGCGCTGATCGCCGGGCGCACCGGCTCGGGCAAGAGCACGCTGATGAACGTGCTGATCACCGCGGCGGGTGAGTGGTTCAGCCCGGATCAGTTGGAACTCTACCTGATTGACTTCAAGAAGGGTGTGGAGTTCAAGGCGTATGCGGCGCACGGGCTGCCGCACGCGCGGGTGATCGCGATTGAGAGTGAGCGGGAGTTCGGGCTGTCGGTGCTGCGGCGGCTGGATGAGGAACTCAAGCGGCGGGGCGAGGCGTATCGGGCGGTGGGGGCGCAGGACCTGGCGGGGTATCGGCGGGCGATGCCCGGGGAGCGGATGCCCCGGGTGCTGCTGATGGTGGACGAGTTCCAGGAGTTGTTTGTTGAGGATGACAAGGTGGGGCAGGAGGCGGGGCTGCTGCTGGACCGGCTGGTGAGGCAGGGGCGTGCGTTCGGCCTGCATGTGCTGCTGGGGAGCCAGACGCTGGCGGGTGCGTACTCGCTGGCGCGGGCGACGATGGGGCAGATGGGGGTGCGGATTGCGCTGGCGTGCAGCGAGGCGGACAGTTACGTGATCCTCTCTGAGGACAACGCGGCGGCGCGGCTGCTGAGCCGGCCGGGTGAGGCGATCTACAACGACAAGGGGGGCATGCTGGAGGGGAACAGCCCGTTCCAGATCGCCTGGCTGGGCGATGCGGAGCGCGAGAAGCACCTGGAGGCGATCGCCGCCAAGGCGCGGGGCTGGCGGGGTGGGGTTGGGGGTATGGGTGTGGGCGAGTTGGCCAAGCCGGTGGTGTTCGAGGGCAACCGGGCGGCGGAACTGCTGGAGGCCCCGGCGGCGGCGGCGGTGCTGCGGACGCCGGTGCGCGAGGAGGCGGGCGGTGCCGCGGCGCGGGTGCTATTGGGCGAGGCGGTGGCGATCAAGGACCCGACGGCGGCGGTGCTGTCGCGACAGAGCGGCGGGAACCTGCTGATGGTGGGGCAGCGCGAGGAGCAGGCGGCGGGGATGCTGGCGGCGGCGACGGCGCAACTGCTGGCGCGGCACCCGGTGGGCCGGGTGAGCGCGGGGGATGAGGAACTGCCCAGGGTGACGCTGCTGGACGGGCTGCCGACGGACTCGGCGTTGTTTGGCCGCGTGGGCGCGGCGGCGGCGACGTGGCTGGAGCGGACGGCGGAGGGGGGTGCGGGGGGTGGTGGAGCGCGGGCGGCGGGGTTGTGGCAGCCGGGCTATCGCGACGCGGAGACGGCGGTGGGGCTGCTGTATGCGGAGTTGCAGCGGCGGATGGCGGCGGGGGATGTGGCGACGCCGTGGCCGGCGGTGTATCTGGTGGTGGTGGGAGCGCAGCGGTTCAGAGCGCTGCGCAAGGGCGAGGATGACTTTGGGATGTCCTTCGGCGATGGGGCGGGTGAGGGGCGGGCGGTGCCGGCGGACAAGCAGTTGCTGGCGCTGCTGCGGGACGGGCCGACGGTGGGGATGTTCGGCGTGTTGTGGTATGACACGGTGGCGAGCCTGGACCGCAGTTTGCCGCGGGGGACGCTGCGGGAGTTTGACAGCCGGGTGGTGATGCAGATGAGCGCCAGCGACAGCGCGGCGCTGATCGATGCGCCGTCGGCGGGGACGCTGGGGGCCAACCGGGCGCTGCTGTTTGTGGAGAGCCAGGGGACGATTGAGAAGTTCCGGCCGTGGCGGTTGCCGGAGTGAGGGGGGCGGTCGAGATTTGACCGCGTGCGGTTCGCGTTCGCGGGGCGATCGTGTGACCAGCCGGTGGCTTGGCGGGGTGATTCCGCCGATATGATTGGGCACTCAAGTACTGGAGCGTTCCTATGGCGGACTTGTCACGAATCACGGTCGATGCCAAGGTGATGGGCGGGAAGGCCTGCATTCGCGGGTTGCGTTTTCCGGTGTCGAGGCTGCTGAACCTGCTGGCGTCCGGCCAGAGCGAAGCGGAGGTGCTTAAGAATCACCCTGATCTCGAACCAGAGGACATCCGTGCCGCGATGGCTTACGCGGCTGCACTGGCTGAGGACCGGATCATCGTGCTGAAATCCGCATGAAGTTTCTGGTCGATCAACCCGTCAGCCCGTTGGTTGCTGCGTGGCTGCGCAGTGAGTCTGGGGGTGGTCACGATGCGATACACGTGCGTGAGTGTGGGATGGCCAGTGCCGCCGATGACGTGATCTTCGCGAAGGCTGTAGCTGAGGATCGTGTGATCATCACCGTGGACTTGGACTTTGCGCGCATCGCTGCCCTGAGTGGCCGTGCAGGTCCGGGGCTTGTCCTGTTTCGGGCCGGTAATGTCTCGGACCAAGAGATGTTGAACCTGCTCCGCCGTGTTCTTGCCGAGCTGCCAATTGAGCGTTTGTCGCGGTGCGTGGTGGTGGTGGATGAGTACGCGATCCGGGTGTCGGCCTTGCCGATCACTCCGAGAGGTTGATGAGCGAGAGCCTGGGTTGTTCATTGCGGTTTGGCAAGGCGGTGCGTGAAACCCCCATCCATGGCAGTTCATGTGCGAGTCGAAATGGGTATGGCCAGCCGCTCGCGGAGGGAGACCATTTAGCGCCCGGCGACCGGTCGCACGTCGCGGCCTTGCACGCCGCCGATGGTGTGAAGCAAGGGCGGGGTGTCGCCGTGGTGCTCGCCGCCGTAGTTGTCCCACCAGATTCCGCAGCCCTTGAGGTAGCCGCTGGCGTGTTCTGCGCGGGGAAGGTCGCGTGCTGATCCGTCGGTGAATAGCACGGGCGTGAACTCCGGAAGCACGGGGGCTGGTGCGTTGGGCACGGGGCCCCGGACGATGAGGGCCTTGGCGGACGGGAAGGCGACTTCGCTGGTGCGGGTGGCTCCCAGTTGGGGTGTGTCGACCATCCGGGTTTCGGGCCGCCAGAACTCCGGGCGTGCGATGAACGCGCACGGGTAGAGGAACGTGGTGCGTTTGGGCCGCCGGGCGTAGTCGGCGACGCGGTTGCTGGAGGGGAAGAAGATGTCGCTGGTCGGCGGGGCGGAGAAATAGGGACGGGCGAGCACGATGTGCCACGTCGAGGCGGCTTCGAAGTAGGAGACCTTCTGCGGTGGCAGGCCCTCGCCCCGGAGCTCGGTGCTGAACGAGCCGATGGTGGTGAACAGGGGGAAGGCCTCTTGGAAGTCCTGGTTGTAGAGTGAGAAGCCGGCGCCGATGGCCTGCATTTTGCCGAGATCGGAGGGGACCTTGGACTGTGTCCCGACGTGGCGCATGCCGACGATGGTCAGGGCGACAATCAGCCCGATGACGCCGATGGTGACCAGGAGTTCGACCAGCGTGAGGCCGGAGCGGGATGTCGGGGGGCGTGAAGGCATGGCGGTGGATGGTGACGGGCGAGCGGGGAACGGCGCCCGGCGGTGCTTGCAGCCAGAACTACCCAGGCTGTCCCTTACGCAGTTTGGCGATGACAACAGCGGCGCCGAGGACAAGCAGGAGGGGCGCGATCGCCATCCACCAGCGGCAGGGGGTGCTCGCGCCGGCGGCTGGTTGGTCACCGGTCTCGACTGACGCGTTCGTGGCGGCTGGTGCCTCGGCCAACCTTTCGGGGATGATGTTCCACATCTCCAGTTCGGGACCGTCTTTGGAGCGAAGGCGGATGACGCGACCATCCGGGTACCACGCATCCACGGTCTGTTCTTCGGGGATCGGGACGGGGCGGGAATGATCAACGACGGTCACCCCCGCGGGGGGTTTCGGGATGGCGACCATGGTCTGGAGATCGGCGACGCTGAGCGGTTCGACACTGAGCACCTTCCAGGTTTGCTGGCGGCCCTCGCCGAGGTCGATCGTGAACTCAGGGACAAACAGCGGCAGGGGCCAGCCAGCGGGCGGAGACCGAAGGGTGTTGGTGGTGAGCAGAGTGGTGGATTCCACGCTGCCGTCTTCCTGCTTGCGATGCTCGATCACTGAGAGCACGTCGCCCTGACGCTCAAGGACGACCTCTCTGCCGTCTGCCCACTGAGCAAAGGGGGTGGAGGCGGCAGTGGCGGAAGAGGCGTGGACGATGCTTGGGGACCGGTGAGAAACGACGTTGTAGTTGCCGACCTTGGCGACGTCCTGCACGAGCACCATATAGAACTGACCAAAGCCCAAGCCGCTGGGGTGGGGCACGCCGGCTGCCGTGATGGACAAGTGGCCCGGAGTCCCGCCGCGGGGTGAGGAGGACATGGCCCAGCGGTACTGGCTGTCGCCCGCAATCTCAAGGATGTGTGAGTCGCCGGTGGCGCGGCGAAAGTACCACGGACCGCCGCCGAAGGCCCAGACCATGCGGGTGCGGACCGGGTTGGCCGCGAGATTGCGGTTGGACTCGATTCTCGAGCGGTCGGGGTGGTCGGGGAAGCGGGCGACACGCTGCCAGTCTGCTTCGATCTGTTCCGGGCTCAGCGTGGTGGAGTCGATGCACTCAACCTCTACACGCACCGGCTTGGCGTTGCGGAGGGTCTGGTCAATCGCCCACTGGGCGAGGGGCGGGGGCAGCGGATTGGGCTGGGCCAGCGCGATGGACGCGCACGCGATGGCGAGGAGAGCAAGGGGCATATTACTTAGGAGTATGCCCGAAGCGATGGGCGATTGCAAGGGGGTGCAGACGGATCGCTGCGCAAAATGGTCTGGGGCCGCGGAGAGTTCGCGGCGGATCGCCAGCCTGACCTGTTCATGACCCGTGTTTGTGGGAGTGGTGCAGCATGGCCGACGTTGCCTGCAACGACCGATGGGCGCGGGGCTACAGCCCCGGCAGGTGCTTCTCGATCCAGTCGTCCTGGCGGAGCACTTCGGCGCGGCTTATACGGCCCCGGTGCTCGGCGCGGCGTTGGGCGAGGCGGAACAGGGCGATGGCCATGCGGAGGCTGGCGCCGGTGAGTTCTTCGTCGTTGCCGGACTCTTTGAGTGCCGCGGCCAGGCGGGGTGTGTGCAGGCGGACGAGTTCGTCCTCCAGGGAGAGGAGAAATTGGGCGGAGCCGGGGTCGCCCTGGCGGCCGGCGCGGCCGATGAGCTGGCGGTCGATGCGGGTGGCCGAGTGCATCTCGGTGATGGCGACGTGGAGGCCGCCGGATTTGCGGGCCTGGAGGTCGAGCTTGATGTCGGTGCCGCGGCCGGCCATGTTGGTGGCGACGGTGACGGCGCCGGCGCGGCCGGCCTTGGCGACCAGGGTGGCCTCGTGCTTGTCCTGAACGGCGTTGAGGACGTCGTGGGGGACGTTGCGTGCGGTGAGGAGTTCGGCGACGGTCTGGCTGGCCTCGACGGAGCGGGTGCCGACCAGGACGGGGCGGCCGGCGGAGCGGATGGCGTCGATGGATTCGACGACGGCGGCGAAGCGGGCGCGGGAGGTGCGGAAGACGCGGGTGGGGAGCTGGACGCGGGCGACGGGGCGGTTGGTGGGGATGACGATGACGCGGCGGGAGTAGGTGCGTTCCATCTCGCCGGTGGCATCGGCGGCGGTGCCGGTCATGCCGCAGAGGACGGGGTACATGCGGAAGAAGCGCTGGAAGGACATGCGAGCGAGGGTCTCGCGGTCGGCGGTGATCTCGAGGCTTTCCTTGGCTTCAACGGACTGGTGGAGGCCGTGCTCCCAGGAGCGGTCGGGGAGAATGCGTCCGGTGAACTCGTCGACGATCTGGACGCGGCCGTCGATGATCTCGTAGTGCTGGCCCTTGAGGTAGCAGTAGCGGGCGACGAGGGCCTGGCGGACGAGTTCGGCGGCGCGGCGGGGGGCCCGCCAGATGGGGTCGTCGCCGGCGGGGAACATTTCCTCGCAGCGGGCGTTGCCGGCGCGGGTGAGTTCGGCCTTGCGGCGGAGGCGGTCAATGGTGAAGTGCTGCTTGTCGACCAGGCGGCCGGCGAAGGCGGCGGCCTGGCGGTAGACGTGGGCCATCTCGTCGCCCCGGCGGGACTGGGCGATGATCAGGGGGACGACGGCTTCGTCGATGAGGACGCCGTCGGCCTCGTCGACCATGGCGGCGCGGAGGCCGGGGACGATGGGGCCGCCCTGGCCGGCGGGCGCTGAGGGGTGCGCCGAGCGGGCGGCGGCCCAGGGGCTGGCGACGGCGCCGAGGCGGATCTGGTCGCGGAGGTAGTCGGCGACGATTTGCTTGGGGGTTCCGTAGACGATGGGCAGGGCGTAGACGGCGGCGCGGGCGGCGGGGTCCTGCTCCTGCTGGATGGCCCCGCAGCGGAGGCGGAGGCGGTCGTAGATGGGGGCGCGGCCTTCGGCGTCGCGTTTGGCGAGGTAGTCGTTGACGGTGAAGACGTGGAGGGTGCGGTGCCGCCACGCGAGCAGGGGGGCGACGATGGAGGCGGTGAGGGTCTTGCCCTCGCCGGTGAGCATCTGGATGATGTGGCTGTGGAACATCGCCAGCGCGCCCATCAACTGCACGCGATAGGGCTCTTCGCCGGTGACACGGCGGGCGACCTCGCGGATGACGGCGAGGGCCTCGCGGGTGGAGTCGTCGTTCTGCTTGCCCCGGATGAAGACCTCGCGGGAGCGTTCGATGTGCTCGTCGAGGGCGGCGTCGGACGTGTTGCGGAGCGCGGGGGAGCGGGCGTCGATGAGTTCGGCCTGGCGGGCGAGCCACTTGACGGAGATGCGGCGGTTGGCGAAGCGCAGGCCGGCGACGGTGGCGAGTTTGTCAAGCCCGGTGGGCGCGGGTTGGCGGGCCTTGCGGGAGCGCAAGGAGAGGAAGAGGGCCTGGTAGCGGGTGGCGGCCTGGGACATGCGTCGCCCGGAGGGTACGGGCGGCGGGGCGGGGGCGGTTCGGGGGCCGATTCGGGAGGCGGTCGCGTGGGCGTGCGTCAGCGGCGGCGGCGGGCGAGCAGGCCGCCGGCGAGCAGCAACGCGGCGGCGGCGCCGGGGGCGGGGACGAGGTAGTTGCCGTAGACGTAGCTGCCGAGGGCTCCGCCGGAGGCGCGGCCGGCGAAGTCGTCGACGTTGAAGTGGATGCCGCCGTAGATGCGGCTCATGCCGGCCTCGGCAGCGGCGCCAGAGAAGGAGTTGAACCAGCGGACGACGGTGCCGTTGTCATTGGTGACCGAGAAGGGGATGTTGTCGGTGCCGAAGAAGCCGGCGAGCACGGCGGCGCCGGCGGCGGAGAAGGTGCTGTGGCCGGAGGTGTAACTCTGGAACTGGGGCGTGGTGAGCAGGGGCTGCCAGCCGGGCTCGATGCCCTGCAGGGCGGTGACGGGGCGCCAGAAGTCGTAGTGGGCCTTGGCGTCCCAGGCGCAGACGGCGGCATCGGCCAGAGCCATGTTCAGCAGGGCGAAGGCGCGGGCGGACTGGAGCAGGTCGATCTGCGGGCGGGCAGAGATGGTGTGCTGGGCGATCTGGTTCCACATACCCGGCGGGGTGACGGTGCCGCCGCCGGCGGCCCAGAGGTTGGCGATCTGGGTCTGCTCGGCGGTGCGGACGCTGCTGGTGGCCGAGCCGAGTGTGCGGACTTGCTGGAGGGCCTGGGCGTATTCGGGCGAGGCCAGCGAGGGCGGGGCGGCGGGGCGGAACTGATCGCAGGTGGTCATGCCCCAGGGGGTGGTGGTGGCATAGGCCTGGAAGAGGGGCGTGGAGAGTGGGCCGGTGGGCTGCCAGCGGCCGGGATCGGAGGAGGGCGTGTAGGTGACGGGGGCGGAGGAGCCGTCGCTGGCGCGGAGGGAGAGGATGTGGGCGGCGGCTTGGCTGCCGTAGGCGACACCGGCGTCGCGCTGGGCTCCGGCGGGGAGGGCTGCGAGTTGGGAGGCGAGTGCGGAGTTGAAGGTGGCGGCCTGGCTGGGGTAGGCGGCGACGAGGACGTCACGCGCGGCCTGGGCGGCGGCGGCCTGGGCGAGGGCCTGCTGGGTGGCGGGGGCAAAGCCGCCGTAGAGCGAGCTGCCGTTGACGCCGGCGACGGCGTTGTACATGGCGGTGTGGAGCATCGCCAGATTGCGGGCGGTGGGAGGCGGGGCGGCGCCGGTGGTGCGAACGGCCTGCAGGGCGAGGGCGTTCCAGTCGGTGACCACGTCGGCGTGTGTCGGGGCGGCGAAGCCGAGGGCGGCAACCACAAGGGCGGCGGCCGCGCGGACAGCGCAGCCGGCCTGCGGGCCTGGGCTTGCCCTGAAGGGGAGCTGGTGAGCGCGACGTGCCAGAGTGAAGATCGGCCGCGAAGTCAGCGGATCAAGCACGGGTCTCTCCTCAAGCAGCGGGGTGTGGGCGTTTGGACGCTGGCGTGTGCTGGTGCCCGAGCGGGGGACGCTTTTGAGTCTACCAGAAAGCGGGCGAGTTGCCTGTGGGAAAGCGACGAGATTCGCCTCGGGCAGGTGAGGTCGCGGCAATTGCCTTCCCCGGATCAGGGGCAGCCGGCCGCGAAAGCGTTGATGAAGGTGACAAAGTCGTCGCCGGTCAGTAATCCGTCAGGGCCGAGGGGCGGGCCGCCAACGGCGGTGACATCGGCGGGGCTGCAGGCGGCGGGGATGGTCTGGAGAGAGAACCAGCGGACCTCGAAGGGCTCGGTTTTGGTGGCGTTGACCTGCCGGGTGTTGCCGGCGGCGTCGCTGATGAAGAAGGTGAGGTTGCGGTTGGTGGCGGCGGAACCGCAGACGAAGGTGTCGAGGAACTCTGTGAGGAAGTTGGTGCGGTCGGCGTCGTCGGGCGGGGCGCCGAACTGCCAGGCGGTGTTGGCGTCGGAAACGGCGAGGTACCAGGTTCCTGCCGGGAGGGTGCGGGTGAGGGCGGCCTGGGCGACCAGCGGGGAGATGGGCTGGTCGTTGCCGGCGTCGGGGATGGGCTGGAGGTTGGCGTCGAAGAGGAACAGTTCGGTGTCGGTGCTGTGGCCCTGGGCGATGGTGGTGATGGAGATGGGGCCCTGGCCGAAGGAACCGAGATCGATCGGGACGATGGTGGTGCGTTCGTGGGCGATGGTGTAGGCGGCGGTGGTGGAGGAGGAACCGAAGACGCCGACGAAGACGCCGCCTCGGCGGCCGAAGCCGTACCACTGGGCGATGCGGGGGCTGGAGCCGGATGCGAGTTGCAGGACAACGTCGCCGGTGGCGGGGAAGCCCATGGTCTGGGCTCGGCCCCGGAGGTTCATGATGTGGCCGGGGGTGGTGGAGGTGAGGGTGAGGCGGTGGCGGTAGATGGCGGCGGGGGCGGGGGCGGGGTAGACGAAGAAGAAATCGGGGCTGGTGGAGCCGGTGCCTGAGGAGCCGGTGGTGGTGCCGACGATGGACAGACCGGTGGCGGGGGCCTGCTCGATGATGTCGGCCTTGGCGCGGGCGTTGTTGGGTTCGACCTCATTGATGGTCTGGGCGTGGGCGCCGCCGGCGAGCACGGTTGCGGCGAACCAGGCAGCGGGGATGTGGTGGCTGGGCGCGGAGACGACGCGACGGGCGAGAGGAGCCATGATGTTGATGTCCAAAGGGGTGTGTAGAAATGGGTTCGCCGTCTTGCGGCGGTAAGAAGGGGGCGTTCGGCTGGAGTGCGGCGGTTTGCCGAGGGCCAGACTCGGATCCTCCGGCAGGCCGCCTGCCGCCGGGAAGCATAATCACACGGGGTCATGGCGGATTCGCAGCGTAGACGAGGGCTCGCGATCGGGTTCTGTTGATGCGGCGAAGGAGATGTGTCGGCGAGAATGACGCGCAGTTCGCCAGGCAGCGAAGCGAGCGACCAAACGGGGTGTGAAGCAGCGGATCGCGGGGCGCTGGGGGTGATGCGAATGCGGTGCGAACGGCCGGGCGAGGAGGCTGCCCTGATAGGGCGCGATGTGCGTGGATAAGCGGTCCGGGCTCTTGCCTG
>JAJTDF010000160.1 GCA_021294835.1 Planctomycetaceae bacterium | reverse complement strand
GGAAAGCCGACGGTTTAATGCCACGGATTCGGGGCGGGTGGGTGCTACCCCCCTTGATTTGCACCGGGAGGGTGGGTATTTTTGGGTGGACCCGCGATGTTCGCGGGCATAGCGCACGGCGGGCTGGCCCCGACCTGGAGCAACAAGATGGACCGAAGCAAGTGGACGACCTACGCGACGACCGGGTATGACCGGGACGTGGCCAACGATCACCGATCGCAGGGCGGTGTGCATCACCACCAGGTGCGGCTGGGCAGGGATGGGCGGTGGCAGTATCGCATCTTGCAGAGCAACGGCCGGCACGAAGCGGCGAGTGCGGTGGAGATTCTGGAGTACGTCGACGGGTTGGGGCGGTGGCGCCGGGCGGAGGTGCTGTGATGCTGCACGTGGGATTGTGTCGGGACACCGAGGTGCGGGCGGCGCGGATGCTGCGGCGGGCTGATCAAGAGGTGGAGTTGAGGGGGGATGTGCGTGAGGCGGTGTGGATTCGAGACGGCGTGCCGAAGCCGGAGTGGGTGGTGGAGGCCAGCTATGGACCGGAGTTGATCAAGCGGACGGTGCCAGTGGCCCAGTACGTGTGGCTGCACGCGCCGGAGGGTGATGAACGCACCGACGTGCAGAGGCGGTTCGGGAGGCCGGTCGGGGAGTGGCCGCCACCGCACCGCAGCCAGCCGACCAATTGGGTGGCACGGTGCGATCGGCTGCTGTGGGAGTTGGGCGAGGTGTGCCGGGAGATGCGTGAGCGGTGTGAGGCCAGCGGGTGGTTCGAGCGGATCGGAGGTGCGTCATGGCGGAGCTGAGCGTGGAGCGGCGGGCGGTGCTGGTGGCGACGGCGATGGTGGGCAAGGCCCGCGACGTGAAGGATCGGCTGCATGACTGGGGCGTCGACGCGGACGCGGAGGCGGTGCGGTTGGCGGTGGCGTCGACGGCGGTGCGGCACGCGGACGCGGAGCTGAAGGCGGCGCTGGCGGGGTTGCGGCGGGTGTGGGTGGTGGCTGAGGCAAGAGGGGGCGGGTCGGCGGCGTGGAAGTTGCGGGTGCTCGTGCGGCCTTGGACCGACCAGGGCGTCGACTTGTCGCGGGCCTACCCGGAGTTGGCTGGGTGGTCGACGGGCACCGGGGACTGGGAGTTGTGGGAGGTGAATCCGGCGAGTGGGCCGATCACTCCGGCGGAGGTGGAGGAGTTCGTGGCCGGGACGGTGGCGGAGTTCCAGCAGCACGGGCTGGGGGACGGGCGGCCGGTGGAGGTGCAGGTGGTGCGGTGACGGGCCGACCATTTGCCCGGGCCCGGGAAGATGGTGCGGGTGGTGGAGCGGCCGGCGGCCGGGCGATCAGCCTTTGGCTGCCGGTTGTGTTTTTGACCTGGACGGAGCGGGGGTGGAGAGCGGCGCATCCTGGACGTGGGCGGTGCCCGTCCTAGACGGCGCGGGCGGGCGCACGCGCGGTTGTGGGGTGCGGGGTTGGCGGGTGGTGGTGGGCGGCCCCCGTGGGCTGGGGGGTGTGGCGGCGGCGGGGTTGGGGAGGTGGGCGGTGGGTGGCGCAAGTTAGTGGGTTCCGTCCAGGTGGCGTCCAGGTACGTCCAGGTGCCGTATGGACGGGTTTGGTGCTGTGATTCCCGATGTTTTTGGTGGGCCGTCTAGAACGTCCAGGCATTTCTCATATCAATGTACAAGAGTTGAGAGAGGACCGAGGTCGAGAGGGGGGGTACACGCCCGATGCTCAAAATAGAAAGAAAGTGAAAAACGCGATTTGTCTGGACGTGGTGGACGGCGGCGCGGATTTGGTGGACGGTGGATGGGGCGTGGGTAGACTGTGGGCAACCCGCGGCCGGCCTCTGAGCATGGAGGCTGCGCGATGGTTCCGACACACAACGTGAGCACGATGACCGCGGCGGAGCGGGTGGCGACGGTGCTGGCCAACGCGGCCCGCGGGGTGTGGTCGCGCGGGTTGAAGCGGGCGGCGGAGCAGGCGGCGGCGCGAGCGGAGGGGCGGGTGGTGCGGCGGGCGCCGGGGCGGCGGGTGGGTGGTGGCGGCGGGGATGTGGACGGTGGCAAGGTGGGCAAGGGGGTGGATGGTGGAGAGCGGAGGGGCGGGTGGGTGAACGGTGTGCAAGCAAAGAACACCGACCGGTTCCTGACCTGGGGGCCGCGGTTGGGGTGTTTGCCCACTACGGACGTTTGTGATCGGGCGCACGGGTGCGTGGACGCGGATGGGCAACTGTTGAACGGAGCGAGGATCGCCAACGCTTCACCGCGGATGTATCCCCGATCGGCGCTGAACGGCGCAGGTGTGGCGCTGGACACGGTGGCGGAGCGGCTGGACGAACGGCAGCGGCGGCTGGTGCGTGAGGGGCTGGAGGTGGGTGGCGGCGGGAATGTGGCCGAACACGTGCACGCGGCGCTCGGTAGACTGGAGTCGTTGCAGGGCCGGGCAGGGTTGAGGCGGGCGGTTGCGCCGCCGGACCGGCGTGAGCGGTTGGAGGTGGACCAGTGAACCGAGGTACGTCTGGACAGGCGCAGCGAGCGCTGCGGTTGCTCGTGCGCTTGTGGGCGCGGAATGAACCGATCACCACCAGGGCGGTGCTGGGCGTGCTGGGCGGGCGGCGTGGCGGCGAAGTGGCCGCGGAGCTGAACGTGCCGGCGAACAAGCCCGCTACATGGGTGAACGGGTTTTTGGCGGACCTGCACCAGGGCGTGCACAGCGAGGGGATGGACAGCGCCGAGCTGATGGCGGTGATGACCGCGGGCGGCCCGGCGTCAATCGAGGACCACGACCATGGCGAGGTACAGCGGGCCGCGGCGGCGGGTGGGGGCGGAAGCCGGGGGCTGGGCGGCGATGCGGTGGGCGGCGTGCCCGGCGTGCGGGCTGCTGCGGCGAGTGGGGGCGGAGCAGTTCAGCAGCGGGGATTGGCGGTGCCGCAACCTGGACAAGTGCCAGGGGCGGCGGAAGGCCCGGGGCCTGG
>JAJTDF010000086.1 GCA_021294835.1 Planctomycetaceae bacterium | reverse complement strand
TTCCCCCACCCCCAACCACTCCCGGTACCGCCGCTCCAACTCCCCCGCAATCGCCCCCGCCTTCATCCCCCCAAAGTCCAGCACCGGCTTGAACTCCACGCTCGACCGGCTCGGCACAAACAGGCTCGACCACGAACTCTCACACCTGGGCGTCCCACGAATCACCACCGGAAGCACCAGCGCATCCCCGCGGCTCACCAAAAGCCCGATCCCCGGTTGAAACGGCTCCAGCCCCCGATCCGACCGCAGCAGCCGCCCCTCCGGAAACACGCCCACCGCCTGCCCCCGCCCCAGCTCCCGCACCGCCTCGCGAACCCCCGCGATCTCCTGCTTGCCCGTCCGGTCCACGAAGATCACCCCTGAGAAATCCCACAGCCCGTCCAGCCCCTCGCCCTTCATGTCCGCCGCCATCATCCACCGGATGAAAAACGGACACGCCGCCTGCACCAGCAGCGGATCCACCCCCGCCGTGTGGTTGCACACGATCAGCACCGGCCGCCGCCGCTGCCCGCCACCACCCCCCGCACCGCCCACACCCCCCGCGCTCAGCGTCCCCCACACCGCGCCCGTCGCCCGATCAACCTCCCACGAGACCCCCGCCACCCGCCCCAGCCCCGGAACATGCTCCGCCCCGCTGATCCGCAAGCCGTGATAGATCCGCGCATACACCGCCAGCCCGCCCCACACCAGACCCGACACCACATCCGGCTGCCCATCCGGCCCGATCCTGGGCATGTGCGCCGCCCGCCACGCCAGCACAGACCACGCCAGCCAGGCCAAGGGCACAACCACCCACAAGATGTTCACGCCATCATCAGCCACGCGGGTCGATGTTAGCGACCGCAAACCTCCCATGTCACGATCACCCGCCAACAGGCCCCGCTCCGTCGCCGCCGTCGCATGTACCGCCCGCCGCACCTGATCACCAACTCCAAGACCGGTCACCAACAACGCGCACACGCACACAAGCCAAGCAGGTCACACACGACCAACGCCCTCTGATCCCCCTCACAGCAGCGACACCAGCGTGATCAAGAACGCCATCACCGTCCCGTTGTGAAGCGCATGCGCCACGATCGGCGCGATCAAACTGCCACGCCACTCCCGCAGAATCGCAAACCCCAGCCCCAGACTGATCACCGGCCCCAGCATCAGCAGCGGATACCCGTGCATCACCCCGAACACCACCGCCGACAACACGCCCGCCGCCACCCAGTGCAGCCTCGCCCGCAGATGCCGGAACAGCCCGCCCCGAAACACCAGTTCCTCCACCAGCGGAGCCCACACCGTCGCCAACGCAAACAGCATCATCGCCGACCACACATTCCCCCCGCCCACCAGTTCAAACAGCGGGTTGCTCGGCGGCTCGGCCGCCGGCGGCGCCGCCCCCATCGGCGTCATCGCCCGCTGCACCAGCGTCTGCAGCAGCATCAGCACCAGGCTCACCAGCACCCCGCCCAGCAACAGCGGCAGGCACGCCACATACCCCACCACCCCCGCCGCCACCTCCCGCACCACCCCCGCACCGCGGTGCAGCCCCAGCGTCCGTGCTGATTCACCCGCCGCATACCCGCGCAGCCGCGGATACAGGTACACCCCCAGCAGCGTCCACTGGCACCCCATCACAATCACCATCAGCGTCGTCCCCGACACCGACCCGCCCAGCACCCCCGCCAGAATCACCGCCACCGCCTTCAAGCACAAGAACCCCAGCACAAATGCCGTCGCCACCTCCAGCCCCAGGCTCCCCCCCGGCGCCGGCGGCACATGCGCAAAGCGGATCGTCCGCGTCGCCACCAGCACCACCGCCGTCACCCCCAGCGCCAGCCCCAGCGCCATCGCCAGCCCCACCAGCAACCCGAAGCCCACCAGCAGCGCCGTCAGCGCCGGCCCCCGCCCGTGCAGGCTCTCCCACGCCGCCGGTGAAAAATCCCCCTTCCCCGCCAGAATCACCGGCTCGGCATACACGCCATGGTGCGCTCGAAGCACATCGGTCGCATCCCCGCCCGCATCCCCGCCCAGCACCGCCAGCACCCGCTGAACCTCTTCAAGCACCGCCGCGTCGCCCCGCTCCGGCGGGCCCTGCTCAGTGAGCCGATCCACCAGCGATGCCAGGTTCGCCCGCGCCGCGTCCGTCCCCGCCTGATCCTGACACCGCACCATCTCCGCCCGCAGCCGCAGCAGCGGCTCCGGCTCCTGCTCCTGCGTCAGCAACTGCCCCAGCACCGGCTCTCGCACCCCCGGCTGCCCGCCCAGCCGAATCGCCAGCCGCAGCAGCACATCCTGCACATCGTGCCCCGGCGGCGTGATCACCCCGCTGGCCGCCTCCGTCCGCGCCGCCTGCGCCCGCCCGCCGCTGGCCACGCTCATCTGCTGAATCACCGCCACCGCCACCACCGCCGCCGTCAGCACCACCGCGCACAGCAACGCGATCGACCGCGTCCCCGGGTCCGGCCGCCGAACCGGCGCCGTACCCCCAGCCCCCCCCACACCCCCCGCCCCGACCGCCCCACCGCCCGCTTGCCACACTCCGCTCGCCATCTCGGGCTGATCGCTCATGCACCATTCAAGGAGCGACAACCGCACCGCGTCGCCGCTCCCGGGTCGATTCCCCCCCGCTGCCCGCACCCCTTGGCCCCACTTTGGGGCCACTACCCTCGCTCCCATGACCCTGCCTCTGGCTGGCTCCATCCTCGCCGGCGTCCTCTCCGTCGAACGCCTCTCCATCCACGGCGATGTCTACTTCGACCTCCACCTGCTGGCCGACGGTGCCCCACCCGACCGCCCCCTCCGCGTCCGCGTCCCCCTCCACGCCCTGGACGGCGGCCAGCCGCCCCCCGAAGGCCGCCGCGTCCGCCTCACCTTCCTCATGCAACAGGTCACCCGCTGCGAACTGCTCGACTGAACTCGCTCGTTCTCTTCGCTGCCTTGATTTTGTCATTTCGCCCAACGCTCAGGCCCCCAACCCCATGACCACCCCTTCTCCCACCCACAAAGCCACCCTCCAGGCCCCCACCGGCACCCGCGACTTCTACCCCGCCGACCTCGCCCGTCGCCGCTTCATCGAGTCCGCCTGGCGCGCCGCCTCCGTCCGCCACGGCTTTGACGAGATCGACGGCCCCACCTTCGAGCACCTCGATCTCTACACCATCAAAAGCGGCGACGGCATCGTCTCGGAGCTCTTCTCTTTCTCCCGCTCCGGCGGCGAGAAGCCCTACGCCCTCCGCCCCGAGTTCACCCCCACCCTGGCCCGCCTCTTCGCCGCCCGCGCCCCCCAGCTCCCTCGCCCCACCAAGTGGTTCTGGCAGAGCACCTGCTTCCGCGCCGAACGCCCCCAGCGGGGCCGCCTGCGCGAGTTCCTCCAGTGGAACTGCGACATCCTCGGCAGCGAGGACCGCGCCGCCGCCGACGCCGAGATCATCGCCGTCTGCGTGGATCTGCTCTCCGCCCTCGGTCTCACCCCCGCCGATGTCACCGTGAAGATCAACGACCGTGCCGCCGTCGCTCAGGCCCTCGCCCAGGCCGGCCTCACCGGCGACCCCACCCCCGGCCTGGTCCTGCTCGACAAACGCGCCAAGCTTCCCGAGCCCGAGTTCGCCCGCCACGCCGCCGCCCTCGGCCTGGACCTCGCCCGCTTCGACGGCCTCATGGCCCACGCCGCCGACCAGTGCCGCGCCGCCCTCGCCGGCCACACGATTGACAACCCCGCCTTCGCCTCTCTCTCCGCTCTGGCCGCCAACCTCCGCCAGATGGGCCTGAGCGCCTGGTGCGCCGTCGACCCCTCCATCGTCCGGGGCCTGGCGTACTACACCGGCATGGTCTTCGAGGTCATCGCCGACGGCGAACGCGCCGTCGCCGGCGGCGGCCGCTACGACAACCTCGTCGAACTCTTCGGCGGCCCCCCGACGAGCGCCGTCGGCTTCGGCATGGGCGACGTGGTGCTCTCCCTGCTGCTGACCGAGAAGAAACTCATGCCCGACGACCGCGCCATCGCCCGCGCCCTGGGCCTGGCCCCCCACGCCTTTGTCCTCCCCAACGGCAGCCCCGAGGCCGAGTCCGCACTGGTCGCCACCGTCGCCGCCCTCCGCCGGGCCGGCCTGCACACCCGCCGCAGCTACAAGACCACCCGCAACGTCGGCAAGCTCCTCAAAGAAGCCGCCGACAGCGGCGCCCACTTCGCCGTCATCCTCGAGAGCGATCAGGAAGCCACCGTCAAAGACCTCTCCACCAACACCCAGTGGCCCGCCCGCGTGCCCCTCGCCAGTCTCCCCACCCAACTCAAACCCCCCGCCTCCGCCTGATCACCGCCACTCACCCACCGCCCTCTGAAATCTCCAATCTCAAATCGGCCTCGATGCCTTCTGGTCTTCCTGCCTTCCTTCGCTCTCTTCGCTCCTTCGTTGACTCCTCTTCATCTTCACTGACCTCACCCCCATCAGGGCGACCTCCCTCACCGCGTCCCCATCGCTGACTGATCAGCGACCAATCAATCAAGACCAAGACCTGTCAGCGAAGAAGCGAAGGAAGCGAAGAAAGACACAATCCACCCCGGCGGAAGGCCTCACCCACCCACCAACCGCCTGTCTTGATTTTGCCATTTTGCCATTTGGTCATTTCCCACCCACCCCCGGCCTCCCCGGCGAACTCGCCGGCATCGTCGCCGCACCCGCATAGAACGCCTCCACGTTCCGCTTCAGACCCGCCAAGTCCTCCTCCCGCACATACATCATGTGACCCGACCGGTAGAAGCTCTCCGACAAGTTCCCCCGCAGCGACGGGTCCAGGTTCAAGTGCCGCTTGGTGTGCAGCATCGCCCAATACGGCGTCGCCAGGTCGTAGTACCCCAGCGCCGAGTGCACCCGCAAGTGCCGGTTCTGGCTCATCGCTGACCGCAAACCCTCGGCCACGTTCGCGTACCGGTTCACGTTGGGCGCATAGTTCCACGGCTGCACCGCCCCGGTGAGAATCTCGTAGTTCAAGTCGCTCTGAAACTTCAGTTCCCCCCGCACATACGCGTTCAGCGCCGCCGTGTATGGCCCGTGAATCGCCGCGTAACTCGGGTCGAACTCCGGCGTCGCCCCGATCTCGTTGCGATCAATCCCCGTGTACCGGCTGTCCAGCCGGCCCACCGTCCGCCCCTGCTCCCGAAGCAGTTCCTTCGTGAAGTTCCCGATCGACACCCGCAGGTCCGACCGCAGCACAAAGCCCTCGCTCAACCCCGTCAACTCCGCCACCCGACGCGCGATCCGCGTCCGCTCCTCATCACTCAGCGCATCCCCCTTCGCCAGCGCCGTCAAGTACTCCCCGCCCGCAAACGCCTCACTGGCCCGCAGCGCCGCCTCCAGGTCCTCCGCCAGCGGCCCGCTCAGCCGCCGGTGGTGCCACGCCGTCGCGGTGTACGCCGGCAGATACAGCCAGAACGGCGTGTCGTTGCCGATGTCAAACCGCAGCGTCTGAAAGTTCAGCACCGGGCTGATCAGCACCAGCCCGTCCAGCGTGATCCCCAGCGTCCCCTGCAGGTGCGGCGCCAGCGCCGCCGCCCGCGTCGTGCCATAGCTCTCCCCGCACAAGTACTTCGGGCTCAGCCACCGCTCGCTGCGCACCAGATACAGCCGGATGAACTCCCCCACCGCCCGCACGTCCTCATCCAGCCCATGAAACTGCCTGGCGTCCTCCCCTTCCGCCGCCCGGCTGTACCCCGTCGACACCGGATCGATGAACACCAGATCCGTGAATCCCAGCCACGAGTGCTCATTGCTCACCACCGCGTGCCTCGGCAGCGTCTCCCCCTCCGGCCCCATCTTCACCCGCCGGGGCCCCAGCGCCCCCATGTGCAGCCACACCGAACTGCTCCCCGGCCCCCCGTTGAACGCAAAGGTCACCGGCCGCGCCGCCCGCTGCTCCGGGCTCAGCGGCTCACCCGCCTCGTTCAGCCGCTCATACGCCACATAGAACACCCGCGCCTTGATCTTCAGCCGATCATCCATGATCGGCAGCAGCCCCGCCGTGGCGCGATACTTCACCTCACCCACACCCTCCACCATCACCGACCCCGTCGTCACCGACGGCGCCGGGTCCTTCGGATCCTCCGCCGCCGCCACCGCAGCCATCGCCGCCCCCGCCCCGAACCCGGCTTGCCCGCCCCCCAGCCACCCCGCCCCAACCACCATCACCGCGGCCAAGCCCACACCACGAACCAAGCGATTGGCAATCAGCATGCCCCGAATTTAGCCGCCAATCGCGCTCCGGCCCATCCCCGCCCTGTTCCTTCGCCCCGTCTGCCCCCCCCCACTGCGGCCCCACCTTCGGGTCCAGCAGATGCGGCGCCATGTCCAGCATCGCACCCACATGCGTCCTGAACACCCGCCCGCCCGACGCACCCGCGTACATCACCCCCGTCGCCTCCGGCAACGCGTAGTACGGAATCCGCGCAAAGCGGTGGTGCGTCGCATGGTGCTCCACGTGCAACTGGCTCGCCGACGCCGCCCGACCCGCCACCCCGCCATACACCACCGTCCGCGTCATCCCCATAATGCCCTCCCCGAACATCCCCAGGTGCTCGGTGAACTTCCGCACCGTCTGCATCGTCCCCGCCAGCCACGCCGGCACCACGTGCGCCACCAGCAACCCCTCCCACCAGCCCATCACCTCCACCACCGCCACCACCCCGCCCCACGTCCCGATCAGCACCGCCCACTCCGCCACCAGCCGCCCACGTTGCATCCTGGGCACACTCCGCCAGCTCGCCGCCGTCCGCACCGAGTACAACGCCGGCGTCAGCACCCACCCCACCGCCAGTTCCGACCACGCATACACCAGCCGCACCCACCGCGCCGTCCCCGGCAGGTTGTACGGCCAGAACTCCGGGTCCCGCTCCCGCCCCAGGTGCGCATGGTGCCGCGCATGCACATACCGGTACACGCTCAAGGGCGTGAACGCCGCCGTGCCGATCACCACGCCCTGCACCTCATTCAGCCACCGCCGGCGTGACAGCATCCCGTGCGCTGCCTCGTGCAAACGCGTCAGCGCTGCATGGTCCATCCACGCGATCGCGCACCACACCGCCGCCGTCGCCCACCACCACCCCGCGCCCCACGTCACCACCGCCCCCGCCATCAGCGCTGCGTGCACCACCGCCGCCGCCGCATGCCCCAGCGTCGGCCGGATCGGCAACCCCCGCATCGCCGCCAACTGCTGCGCCACCCCCGCCGCCGCGGCAGTTGTTTCCGCACCCCCGGCAACTGGTTCCGCACCGCCTCTGGCGCACGCCATCACATCAGTCTACACGATCGCCCCCCACAGCCCCACCGGCACACGCCCAAACGCTCACAAACCAACCCCAAACACTGTTCAGATCGCGAACGCAGCCGCATCCCCCGGCAAGCGCCGACCCTCCACCCACACCCCCCCACACCCTCCCACACCCCCCACAACCTCCACATCACCACAGCGGGCTCACCACCACATCCGCTCCGCGTTGATCACCACCGCCCCGCCCTCCACGCGGGCCACCGTGCCGCTCACCGTCACCTCCGTCAACTCCTTCAGCCCCTTGCGCCCGCGCAGGTCCGTCCGCAGCGGCTGGCCCCGCCCATCGACCACCTGCACAGTCACCGAGTTCGCCGTGATCGTCGGCCGCGGATCGCAGCAGTAGTCCCACGGCGTGGTGCACCCGTCGTCGGCCTTCTCGTTGCACGGCTTGATCGCCCGCCCCACCAGCGTCATCACCGCCCGCCCCTCCGCAAACGGCTTGCCCGACCCGCCCACACGCCCGCGCACCACCACCTTCTGCCCCGGCTTGATCGCGCCTTCGCCGCCCTCACCCGCCTTGGCCCCCGCTTCGCGGAACGCTGACACATCCACCGCGCTCGCCGGCGACTCGCCGGCCAGCACACCCGCCGGCAGCCCGCCCCGGGGCACATGCAACGCCGCCACATCGATCACCAGCCCCGCCTCGGCCCCGCTCCCCGCCGCCACCACGCCGCTCACAAACACCTCCGCCCCCGCCCGCAGCCCGTGCTGGCCGGCCAGGCTCCCGCCCAGCGGCTCACCACCCTTGCCCAGCACCCGCACCCGCGCCACCGCCGGGCCGCTGCCGCCGTCGGCGCTCAGCGCGAACACCGCCACCTTGCCGTCCAGCCCGCCCTCGCCAGATGGGATGTACCCCCGCACCGTCAGCGCTGTGCCCGGCTTGATCTGCCCCTCCCGCACCGCCGCCGCCACCGTCGCCACCTCCTGCGCATCACCCGGCAACGCCGCCTGCAGCAGCGATCGCACCTCGGCCACGCTGCCCACCGGCCGCGCCGCCGTCGGAGCAGATGTCGCAGCGGGCGTGCCCGCCGCCCCGCCCCCACCCTGGCCCCACGCAGGGCCACACACCATCGCCACACCCGCCACCGCCACCATGATCATCCCGGCCCGTCCGCTGTGTGCCCGATTCATGCTGCTGCTCCTTGCTGTGCTGTCCTGTGCTGCTGTCTTGGCCACCTGTCGATTCACGATTCACCCCGCCCCGCCAGTCATCCCCCCCTGCTGCACACTCCTCCACCCTCACACCGCCTTGAGCGCCACCGGAATCGCCGGCCGCAAACTCCGCAACGCCGGCGGCAACGCACCCACCACCCCCAGCCCCAGCCCCACGGCCATCCCCAGCGCCAGCACCCCCGCGTCCATCCGCAGCCCGAACGCCCCCATCGAGAACCGCACCGCCAGCCCATCCAGCGCCACCACCGCCACCCCGCACGCCACCAGCGCCCCCGCCGCCGTCGCCAGCGTGCACTCCTGCACCATCGAGAGCACAATCGCCCGCCGCCGATACCCCAAGGCCTGCAGCGTGCCCAGTTCCCGCGTCCGCGAGGCGAAGGCCGCGTACATCGTGTTCAATCCGCCGAACACCCCGCCCAGTGCAATCAGCCCCGCCGTCACCCACACCACCACCCGAATCGGCCCGTAGAACGCCGACAGCCCCGCGAAGTACGCCCGCTCGCTGATCACCGCCAGTTCCAGGTCCGGCCGCGTGAGCGCAAACGCCGTCACGTCCCCGATCTCCGCCCCCTCACCGGTCGCCTCGTCGTACGGCACCAGCGTCAGCACCACGCACGAGATCGTCTGCCGCCGCGTCGCCTCCATCAGCGCCTCCAGCGGCATCCACAACTCCGATTCCATCATCGTCCCCGGCGCCGCAAACCGCCCCACGATCTCCCGCGCCCGACCGTCGATCCACACCCGCCGCCCCACCGCAACCGCCTCATCGGCCACCCCCAGCACCGCCCCCAGCGCCCGCCCCGCCAGCACCTGGTCGCTCCCCGCCGCCGGCCACCGCCCCTCCACCAGCCGCACCCGCTCGTGCACCAGGCTCGCCGTCGGCGTCACCCCGCGCAGCGTCGCCTGACCCGCGACCCGCGGCACTTGCCCGCCCGCTTCCTCGCCCAGCCCCACCGCCCCCCCCAGCCCCACCGGCAGCATCACGTGCACCTCCGGCGACACAAACGCCACCCCCGCCTGGCTGGCAATCCCCGCCAGGCTCGCCGCCAGCACGCCGGGCACCGAAGCCGGGATCTCCGACCGCTCCACGCTCTCCTCGCTGCCGGCCCCCAGCACAATCACGTTGTGCTCCCCGCCCGCCGCCGACAACGCCCCCGACATCCCCGACACAAACCCGCCCGCCGCCAGCACCAGCAGCACCACCAGCATCGACCCGCACAACGACAACGCCAGCCGCGTCGGCGAGCGACCAAGGTTGCGAACGGCGTATTCCAAGGGCAACAGTCGCACCACGGTTCTCCTGTTCACTCACACCGCCCGGAAGCACGAGGCGATCGGCCGCCGGGCCGCCCGCCACGCCGGGGCCAGCCCCGCCACCACCCCCACCGCCGCCGACACCCCCAGCCCCAGCGCCGCCGCCGAGGCGTCCGCCGTCACGTTGATCGAGAACCCCTCCTGCGACAGGCTGAAGTCCCCCGCCGCCACAAACACCATCGCCCCCGCCGCCCCCACCACCCCGCCCGCCAGCCCCAGCAGCAGCCCCTCGGTCACCACCAGCCTGGCAATCAGCCCGCCCCGAAAGCCCAACGTCGCCAGCACCGCGTGCTCCTTGATGCGGTCCTGCACGCTCAGCACAATCGCGTTGGCCACCAGCGCCAGCACCGCCGCCAGACACCCCCACCCCAGCCACGCGGAAAACCCCACCAGGCTCACCATGTCCGCACCCGCCTGCTTGATGAACGCCTTCTCCGGCTTGGTGCTCGTCGGGTCCGCCTCGGTGGCAAACTCCGCATCAATCGCCGCCGCCACCGCCTCCAGGGTCGCCGGGTCGCGCACCGTCACCGTGTACTGCGTCACCAGCCCCGGCCCGCCCCCCTGATCCGCCGCCCGCTGCAGAAAGTCCAGCTTCACGTACGCCACGTTCTGGTCCTGCGGCTCCGGCGAATCGATAATCCCGGCCACGTTCACCGTCACCCCCGAGGCATCGAACGACTGCCCCACCGCCAGCCGCCGCCGCTCGGCCAACTGTCGACCCACAATCGCCGCATCCCCACGCGACCGCCACCCCTCCGCTGACCCGCTGACAAACCGCCACCGCGAGCCCAGCACGCCCGTTCCCGAGCCGCCGGCGCCGTCACCCCCCGCGCCCTCCCCCAGCACCGCGCTCTCCGGAACACCACGGAACGTCACCACATCCAACGCCGCGCGGCAGTTGTTCACCACAATCTTCACCGGCGTCACGCTCGCTACGCCGGGCACCGCCGCGATCCGCTGCCCGTACCGCTCCGGCAGCCGGCTGGTCGCCGGGCAGAACCGGTTGGCGCGATAGACCACCAGCGTGGTGTCCCCCTGCGCCGTCTCCGTCGCCCGCCGCACGCCCGTCTGCAACGCCTGCACGGTCACAAACAAGAACATCGCCACCGCCACCCCCGCCACCGTCAGAGCGGTCCGCACCCGCTGCCGCACCACCTGCCGAACCACCAAGGGCACAAACTTCGGTGCGATCATGGCCGCACCCCCACAACACCGCCAACACCACCAACACCTGCGCCCCCCATCGGCCCGCGCTGGTCATCCAGCAACCGCCCCTTCTCCAGCCGCAGCCGCCGCCCGGCATACGCCGCCGCCTTGCTGTCGTGCGTCACCATGATCAGCGTCTTGCCCAGTTCCCCGCACAGCCGGCACAGCAAATCCATAATCGCCCGCGCCGAGGTCTCATCCAGATCCCCCGTCGGCTCGTCAGCCACGATGATCGTCGGATCGGTCACAATCGCCCGCGCAATCGCCACCCGCTGCTCCTGCCCGCCCGACAACTGCCGGGGGTAGTGGTCGTGCCGGTCGGCGATGCCCACCAGTTCCAGCGCCGTCCGCACCTTCTCGTGCCGCTCCCGCGCGCTCTGCTTGTGCAGCAGCAAGGGCAGCTCCACGTTCTCATACGCCGTCAGCACCGGCACCAGGTTGTACAACTGGAACACGTACCCCACATGCGTGCTCCGCCAGTCCGCCAGCGCCGATCGCGACAACGCCCCCACGTTCACCCCGCCGATCCGCAGCGTCCCCGCCGTCGGCCGGTCAATCCCTGAGAGCAGGTTCAGCAGCGTCGTCTTCCCGCTGCCCGACGGCCCCATGAGCGCCACAAACTCACCCGCCCGCACCTCCAGATCCAACCCCTCCAAGGGCGTGATCAGCGTGTCGCCCTTGCGGTACGACTTGCTCACCCCCGAACACACAATCAGCGGCTCACGGTCACTCACGGCCGGCCTCCTTCGCTCATCTCCACACCACCACCCGCACCACCCACCCCCCCCGCA
Source organism: Planctomycetaceae bacterium (assembly GCA_021294835.1). Taxonomy (GTDB): domain Bacteria; phylum Planctomycetota; class Phycisphaerae; order Phycisphaerales; family UBA1924; genus CAILKP01. Next base: position 2,295 of record JAJTDF010000086.1, on the reverse strand, counting down.
CCCCACCGCACCGCCGCGCCCTCGCGCAGCGTCCCCGCACTCCCCACCACCACCCGGTCCCCCAGCCGCAGCCCGCTCCGCACCACCACCCAGCCGTCAGCGTTCGCCCCACCTGCGGTGGCCACCTCCACCCGCCGCACCACCCCCGCGCGGCCGTCGCTCCCCGCCTCCGGCGTCATCACCCACACCGCCCCTTCACCCGCGCCCGCCGCCCCCAGCGCCCGCGCCGGCATCAGCACCGCTCCGCCATCCCTTGGCACCACCCCGCCCGCCGTTCCAGCCGCCCCGCCGCCCGTTCCACCGCCACCGCCACCACTACCACTACCACCCACGTGCCCACCCGGCCCCAGCAGCCGCACCCGCGTCAGCATCTCCGGCTTCAGCCGCCGGAGCGCCGCCCGCTCCGCCTCGCTCTCGCCCCGCAGTTTCACCTTGAACTGCACCGTGTTCCGCTGAATGTTCGCCTCGTGCACCACCCGCACCACCTCACCGGCAAACGCCGTCTCCCCCGTCGCCTCGCTGCTCACCTCCGCCCGGCTCCCCACGCCCACCTTCCCCGCGTCCGCCAGCGGCACATCCACCCGCACCTGCAGCGATTCCGGGTCATACACCCGCAGCACCGTCCCCGCCTCCGGCGCATCGCTCCCCAGGTTGATCCGCGTCCCCGGCCCCACCAGCCGCGCCAGCACCACCCCGCTGATCGGGCTGCGGATCTCCATCCGCTCCCGCCGCAGCCGCGCCTCCTCGCCGGCCACCTCCGCCACCGCCAGCGCCGCCTCCGCCTGCAGCACCGCCACCCGCGCCTCGCTCACCACCAGTTCAGACGCCGCCACCTTCGCCCGCAACCCCTCCAGCCGAATCTCCTGCCGCCGGAACTCCCCCGCACCCACCCCGCCGATGCTCAGCAACTCCCGCTCCCGGTTCACCGAATCGGCCACCTCCTCAGCCGCCGCACGGTCCACCGCCACCGCCGCCTCCGCCGTCGCCACCGCCGCCCTGGCGCGGCTCACATCCGCCCGCTTCTGCGCCACCTGCGCCTCAGCGCTCCGCACCGCCAATTCCGCATCCCGCGACACCAGCCTCGCCACCACCTCCCCCGCCTTCACCGGCTGCCCCTCCAGCACCTCCACCGATTCCACCACCCCCTCCGCCAGCGCCGGCACACCCACCGCATACGGCGCTGGCTCCACCCACCCCGGCGCCTGCACCACCCACCCCGCCGCCGGCGTCGCCACCCCACCGCCGCCCCCGCCAGCCTCCACCCGCGCCTCCCCGCCGCCATCCACCACACCCGCAACCCCCACCACCGGCACCACCTCCACCGCCACCCGCGCCCGCCACGCCTCCCGCATGGACCACCCCAGCACCACCGCCGCACCCGCCAGCACCACGCCCGGCACCCCCACCCGCGTCACCCACCGCCGCCTGGGCCGCGCCACCACCGCCCCGCCCGCCACCGCTGACGACCCACCCGTCCCACCCCGCCGCAAGTTGTGCACGTTCGCCTGCGTCATGCCTTCGGTCCTCATCCCGCCCCAACTCTGCTCACCCTGGCCCATCGCCACACCACGCTCATCGCCGCCGCCACCACGCGCACGCCATCGCGTGCGCCAGTGCGTGCTCCAGTGCAAGCCACCGCCGCAGCCTCCCGCCCCCGGTTCACTTGGTCAGATCCGCAAAACGCCCCAGCGGCTCAGGCCCGCCCGGTTGGCGCGCGCCACCGCCCACGCCCCTGCTCCCCCGCCCCCGGGCGGCCCACACCCGCGAACCCCCTTCAGCCCGTCACTTCCCGCCATCCCCCACCCCGCCACCTCCCGTGCCACCTCCACCCACCCCGTCAGGCCCGGCTCCGCCACCCGCTCCGGCCCCGCCCCGCCCACCAGCCACACCCCGCCACCCCTGCACGACATGCACCGCTCACACCCCGGCCCGGGTCCCGTATCCCGCGGCCAACCTCCGTCCCCAGCCGCCCCACACACCACCGCCCCGCCCCCCCGCCCGGTTGCATCGCCGCCGCCACACCCCGGCTCGCTGCAGCCCCCACGCTCCTGCCCGCCCTGTGCCAGCACCAGCCCGCCTCCCGCCTGGCACCCTTGGCCGCTCAGCGTCATCACCGCGCAGCGACACACCGGCAGCCAGATGGCCGCCAACACCGCCAGCACACTGGTCATCACTGCGCGAGGCATGGTCCGTAAAGAGTGTACATCTTGACATCGGCCATCGGTTCGCCCGCCTGCACACGCCATCTGGTTGCATCTGCCCCCCCACCCCCACCCCCCGCCCCCACCCCCACCC
>JAJTDF010000159.1 GCA_021294835.1 Planctomycetaceae bacterium | reverse complement strand
CCGGCCCCCCTCGCCTGGTCCTGCTGTCGCCTCTGTGCCGTCGTTCTGTTCCCCCTGGCCATCTGCCCCTGCGCTGTCATGCCCAACCCCAGCCTGCTTGAGTGCTTCCCCACCCCTTCGGCGTCGCCGTTTGTGATTGAACACATCGCCGAGGAGTTCACCAGCGTGTGCCCCAAGACCGGGCACCCGGACTTCGGCGTGGTCACCCTGCGCTACGTCCCCAGGCCGGGGCCGACGGGCCGCTGCGTGGAGCTCAAGTCGCTGAAGATGTACTACCAGTCTTTCCGCAACGAGGGCATCTTCTACGAGGCGGTCACCAACACCATCCGCGATGACCTGGTGGCCGCGATCGACCCGCAGTGGCTGCAGATCATCACCGACTGGCGGGGCCGGGGCGGCATCCGCTCGGTGATCCGTGCCGACCACGGCCCGGTGCCGGCGCACTATCTGGGCCGCTGACCCCCCCGCCGCCGCCAGGCTCACCGCCTCGCCAGCACGCGGTACTGCACGAACGTCCACACCCCCAGCCCCACCACGCCGGCATACACCATCGGCACGCCCCACTGGCCCTGCGCCTGGGCCACCGACTGCCCGCCGGAGATCGCGAAGATCCCCAGCAGCGACGGCAGGAACGACCACAGATACACCGGCAACGGCAGAGCCTCGCGCAGGCGAAGGGCCATCACCGCGCCGCACAGAATCGTCACGATGCACGCCAGGGCCGCCGCGATCCGTTCGTGCTGCTTGGCGCGAATCTCGCGCCGCAGGGCCTCGGTCCGGCGGTCCAGAGCCCGGCGGGCGTCCACCAGCGGCTGGTCCTGCACCGCGTACCCGCGGGCCTCGGCCAGCAACCGCTCCACGCTCAGGCCCGCCAGCGTCGGCAGCGGATCGGGCGTGGGCGTCAGCCCGGCGATGGAGTAGTCCTTGAGCACGCCCGGCGTCTGGTCCGCGGCGCCGCCGCCCACGGCCTCGGCGGTCAGACCCGGGCCGGTCGTCGAGACGTTCTCCATCCGCAGTACCAGTTGGCTGGCCGAGGCGTTGCCGCTCGCCCCCAGCATTCCGCCGCCGCCGGGGGCCGGGGTGGCCGACTGGCTCAGCCAGGCCCGCTCGGCCCGATGCGTCCGCGTGCGGCCGTCTTCCAGCATCGCCCGAACTTCGATCACCCCGTCCGGACCGGCCGCCAGTTCGAACCCATCGCCCGAACCCTCCACCCGGCCCGCCGAGGCCGCCAGCCCGGCGGCGCGGATCACCACCGGCCGCCCCGCGGCATCCGTCAGCGTCATCACCCCGCCCCGCATCAGGTCCTCACGCACCTTGGCGGCGCTCTGCCGTTCGGCCAGCCGCAGCACCAGCCGCCAGCGCCGCTGCTCCACCGGGCTCATCCGCTCCGGGTGGTCGTAGGCCGCGTCCATCTCGGCCCAGGTGAGGTACTTGGGATCGTCGGTGAGGGTCTCAGGCACGCGGAAGACGTACGGCGCCTGCTCCAGTTCAAACTGGCCCCGGCCGGTGATGCCGCCGGAGGTGTTGCGGAGTTTCATCACCACCGTGGTCACGTCCTCGCCGGCGTCGGCGCCGCCGCCGGCGCCGCGATAGAGCCAGACGTACGCCAGTTCCGCCGCCGCCTCCTTGGTCACCGCGCCGGCGGCGTCGGTCTCGACCGCCAGCACGCCGGAGAGCACGAAGTGGTCGATGGCCGGGGGCGGCGGGGCCGACTCAGGCCGGGCGAAGGCCCGCGCGTAGACCGAGCGTCGCGAGTCGATCACCAGCGGCTCGCCCTTGTCCACCGCGGAGGCCACCATGCGGGCAGCGTCGGCGGTGATCAGTTCCTGCATCCGGCGGAGCAGGCGGGGCATGGCCTGGTCGGTCAGCACGAACATCAGCCCGGCCATCACCAGCCCGATGACCAGCGCCGGCCCGAGCAACGCCCGGTGCGACACCCCGCCGGCGAAGCACGCGGTGACCTCGTTGTCCTGCCCGGCCCGGTGGTAGACCAGCGTCGCAGCGAACCCCGCCGCGAACGGCAGGGCGTACTGCAGCATCGGCACCGACGCGTACAGCATGAACCGCAACGCATCCAGCGGGGCCAGCCGGCCCTCGGCCAGAGGCTTGATGACCAGCCCGAAGGCGCCGACAACGACCACCACGGCCGCCGACAGCGCGATCAGCTTCACCAGTTCAACAAACAGGAACCGCCAATACAGGCCCGCCGTGCGCACGCGGTTTCCTCACTGGCCCTGCGTCCCCCCGGGGCCGTCAATCAGGTGTGCTCAGCCCCCGGCCGGAGCAGGAGCGGGAGCCGGGGTGGGAGCCGGAGCCGGGGCCGGGGTGGAAGCCGGGGCCGGGGTGGAAGCCGGGGCCGGGGTGGAAGCCGGGGCCTGGCCCGTGCCGCCAGCGGGCGGAACGGTCTCGGCGGCGGGGGCAGCCGGAGCCGGCGTGGTGCCGGGGGCCGGAGCGGGAGCCGGAGCGGGAGCCGGAACGGGCGCGGCGCCGTCCGCAGGAGCCGGAGCAGTCTCGCCCTTGCCACCCTCGGCCGGGGCCTGCTCGCCGGGCGTGCCGCCGATGGCGGGCTCGGCCGGCTTGCCGGGGCGGGTGAAGAAGGTCAGCACCACCGCGACCAGCAGGTACAGCACAAACATGCCGATGGTCGTCACCGTCAGGGCGTCGCCGGTGCGCGCGCCGAAGGCCGTTTGGCCCGAGCCCGCGCCCGATCCGAAGGCGCCGGCCAGACCGCCGCCCTGCGGCTTTTGGATCAGCACCGTCAGAATCAGCAGCAGGCACACCAGCAGAAAGCCCACCATGCCAATGGCGGTGAGCCAGCGGGGTACTTCAGCAACAGTCAGCGCGAGGGCAAAGTCCATGGCGTCGATACGTCCTGTGCCGACGGGGGCCGAAGCGGCCACCGCCGGGCTGTTCAAGGGCCTGACCACACCCGCCCCCACACTCCCCCCACCCCCCGCCATCCCCCCGCAGCCGCCGGTGTGGCGAAATGAAGGGCCTTGAGTTTAGGAGCCCCG
>JAJTDF010000003.1 GCA_021294835.1 Planctomycetaceae bacterium | reverse complement strand
GGGGGGGCGGTTTGCGTGCATATGCGATTTTGTGGGGGGTGGCGGGCGGGGATTGGGGTTCTGGGGCCCCGTGCAGGGGAGAGGGGCGGTGCAGGGCGCGGCTGCCCCCGCTATCATGGCGGTTCCCTGTCCACGTTGATGTGTTCGCACTTTGGAAGGTATCACTCCGATGGTCACCGGCACGCTTCGCAGCGACTTGTTCAAGCCCCTCCCGAGCCGCGAGGGGGACCGCCAGTTGCAGTTCCGCGAGGCCCTGCGCGAGGCGATGAGCGAAGAGATGCGGCGCGACGACCGCGTGTTCCTCATGGGTGAGGAGGTCGCGTACTACAGCGGCGCGTACAAGGTCAGCCAGGGGATGCTGGAGGAGTTCGGGCCGTCGCGGATCATCGACTCGCCGATCAGCGAGAACGGGTTTGCGGGCTTGGCGGTGGGCGCGGCGATGTACGGGCTGCGGCCGATCATCGAGTTCATGTCGTGGTCGTTCAGCCTGGTGGCGGCGGACCAGTTGCTGAACAACGTGCCGAAGATGCTGTATATGAGCGGCGGGCAGTGGGGCTGTCCGGTGGTGTTCCGGGGGAACAATGGGGCGGGCGGGCAGCTGGGCAGCACGCACAGCTGGTGCGTGGAGGCGCTGTACAGCAACGTGCCGGGGCTGAAGATCGCGATTCCGAGCTGTCCGTACGACGCCAAGGGGTTGATGAAGACGTCGATCGTGGATGATGACCCGGTGTTCTTCCTTGAGTCTGAGCGGATGCTCAGCGACAAGGGGCACGTGCCGGCGGAGGAGTACTACATCCCGTTCGGGCAGGCGGCGTTGCGGAGCGAGGGGACGGACTGCACGCTGGTGTCGTTCGGCCGGCCGGTGAACTTCTGCCTTGAGGCGGTGAAGGAGCTGGAGAAGGACGGGATCACCTGCGACGTGCTGGACATGCGGACGGTGCGTCCGCTGGACACCGAGAGCATCATCCGGAGTTTGAAGAAGACGAACCGGATTGTGGTGGTGGACCAGAGCTGGCCGTTTGCCAGCGTGGCCAGCGAGGTGATTGCGCAGGTGGTGGAGAAGGGCTTTGACTACCTGGACCACCAGCCGCTGCGGGTGAACAGCGATGATGTGCCGACGCCGTATGCGAAGAACCTGGAGGCGGAGTATCTGCCGCACAAGGGGAAGATCATCACGGCGGTGAAGGCGGCGTTGCACCGGCTGTAGGCACGGCCGGGGCGGGGGTGATGATCGGCGGCGGCGGGCGGCACGGGGTGGGGCGGAACCCGGGGGGGATTGGAGCGCGGCGATGGCGAAGAACCTGACGATGCCCCGGCTTTCGGACACCATGGAAGTGGGCACGATTGTGAAGTGGCACGTGAAGCAGGGCCAGAAGGTCAAGTCCGGCGATGTGATCGCGGACATTGAGACCGACAAAGCCACCATGGAGCTGCAGACGTTTGAGGACGGGGTGGTGGGTGAACTGGCGGTGAAGGAAGGCCAAGCCTCGCCGGTGGGGACGGTGATTCTGCGGTGGGAGGGCGGGACCGATGCGCCGGCGGCAGCAGGGGCGGCGGGCGGGAAGAAGGCTGAGCCGGCGGCGGCGACCGCCGGCGGGAGCGCCAACGGCGTGCACAGCGCGGGCGCCACGGCGACGGCGACGATGGGCGGCGGGCAGAGCAGCGAGCGGGTGTTCGCGTCGCCCCTGGCGCGGAAGATTGCGGCGGACAGCGGGGTGGACCTGAGCAGCGTGACGGGCACGGGCCCGTCGGGCCGCATCACGCGTCGTGACGTGGAGGCTGTGCTGGCCTCGGGCGGCGCGACGGTGGCGGCGGCGCGGGCGGCTTCGGCCGCTCCGGCACCTGCCGCGACCCCGGTTGCAGCAAGCCGGCCGGCTCCGGCGCCGATGCCGGTGGTGGGCGGGCTGAAGCGGCAGACGGTGAGCCTGAGCACCATGCGGCGGACGATCGCGACGCGGCTGGTGGAGAGCAAGACGACGATCCCGCACTATCAGGTGACGGTGGCGGTGGCGATGGACACGCTGCTGGGGCTGCGCGGGCAACTGAACGAGCAGCTGGCCGGGCAGGGCGTGAAGCTGTCGGTGAACGACTTCATCGTGCGGGCGTGCGCCCTGGCGATGCACCAGCACCCGCACATCAACAGCCGCTGGAGCGGGGCCAAGGGCGCCGAGGCCATCGAGCTGCTGGACACGGTGAACGTGGGCGTGGCGGTGAGCCTGCCGATGGAGAAGGGCGGCGGGCTGGTGGTGGCGACGATCCGCAACGCGGATGGCAAGGGCCTGCGGCAGATCTCCGGCGAGACCAAGGCGCTGGCCGACAAGGCCCGCAGCAAGGGCCTGAGCGTGGAGGACATGTCCGACAGCACCTTCACCATCAGCAACCTGGGCATGTTCGGCGTGGAGCACTTCACGGCGATCATCAACCCGCCCAACGCGGCGATCCTCGCGGTGGGCGCTGCGGTGAAGAAGCCGGTGGTGCGGACGGTGAACGGGAAGGACGAGATCGTGGTCGGGCATGAGATGCAGATGACCATGAGCAGCGACCACCGGATCATCGACGGCGCCATGGCGGCGGCGTATCTGGCGACGGTGAAGGAGATGCTGGAGAAGCCGGCGAGCCTGCTGGTGTAAGGCGGAGCGCGGGCGCGGTGTGTGGGTGAACGAGGAGCGCCGGCGTGGCGTCAGGTGGTGATTCCATGGCGGACCAGTGGCCGGCGCTACGGGCGGTGGTGTTTGACCTGGATGGCGTGCTGATCGACTCGGAGCACCTGAGCGACGAATTGGTGGCCGGTGCGCTGTCGGCGTGGGGGTATGACATCTCGCCGGAGGCGTGCGGGCGGAAGTTCCTGGGGCACGGGGTGACGGGGGTGCGGCGGATTGTGCTGGCGGAGACGGGGCGGGAGTTGCCGGCGGAGTTTGGGGCCGAGCTGGACCGGCGGGTGCGAGAGCACTTTCCGGGGCGGCTGGCGATGGTGGCTGGGGCGGGGGAGGCGGTGCGAGGGCTGGCGAGCGCGGGGCTGGCGGTGGCGGTGGCGAGCAACAGCGGGCCGGAGTACATGCGGTTCACGCTGGGGCTGACGGGGCTGATGGACGCGGGGGAGGGGCCGGCGGGGCGTGGGTGGTGGGAAGGGCGGCTGCATTCCGGGGCGGAAGTGCCCCAGCCGAAGCCGGCGCCGGATGTGTATCTGAAGGCGGCGGGCGGGCTGGGGGTGGCGGCACGGGCGTGCATGGCGGTGGAGGACACGCCCTTGGGGGTGCGGGCGGCGTCGGGGGCGGGGATGCGGGTGGTGGGGTTTCTGGGGGGATCGCACCTGCGGGGGCGGGGTGAGTGGGCGGATGTGCTGCGGGAGGCGGGCGCGGGGTGGATCGCGGAGAGCCATGAGCAGGTGGTGGGGCTGGCCCGCGCGTGGTCGGCGGGGGCGATCGCTACACTGGGGGAGAAGTGACCGAGCGGGGCGGCGGGTGACAACCCGAGGGGGGTTGGAGCGCATGGCCATGGCGGTGAAGATCGTGATTCCGGAAATGGGCGAGTCGGTGCGGACGGGCGTTGTGGCCAAGTGGCACAAGCCGGACGGGGCGATGGTCAAGCGCGACGAAGTGGTGATGGATCTGGAGACCGACAAGATCACCGCGGAGATCACCGCTCCGGCGGCCGGGCGGCTGAGCCATGGGGCGGCGGTGGGGCAGACGGTGGAGGTGGGTTCGAGCGTGGGGACGGTGGACGAGAGCGCGAGTGCCGCGGCCAGTGCACCGGCGGCAACGCCTGCTGCGCCCGCGGCGGTGGCGGCTGCTCCTGCCGCGGCGGCGCCGGCGAGCAACGGGCACGCAGCCAACGGGGCGGATGTGCGGGCGACCCCCTTGGCCAAGAAGCTGGCCGATGAGCACGGGGTGGACCTGGCCAAGGTGGCGGGGACGGGGCCGGGCGGGCGGGTGCGTGAGCAGGATGTGCTGGAGGCGGTGGCGGGCAAGGGCGGCGGGACGGCGGTGGCGGTTGCGACGCCCCCCCGGGCGGCTGCGGCCCCGGCGGCTGTCGCAGCACCGGCGGCGGTGGGCGGGGTGAAGCGGACGCCGATGACGCCCCTGCGGCAGCGAATCGCGCAGCGGCTGGTGGAGGCGCAGCACACGGCGGCCATGCTGACCACCTTCAACGAGGTGGACATGACGGCGGTGATGGAGATGCGCAAGCGGTACAAGGAAGAGTTTGAGAAGAAGAACGCGGTGGGGCTGGGCTTCATGTCGTTCTTCGTGCGGGCGGCGACGGTGGCGCTCAAGCAGTTCCCGGCGGTGAACAGCCAGATCGTCAAGGGTGCTTCGGGCGGGCTGGAAGTGGAGCACCACGAGGCGGTGAACATTGCTGTGGCGGTGAGCACGCCCAAGGGCCTGACGGTGCCGGTGCTGCGGAACTGCGCAGCGCTGAGCTTCGCGGGGATCGAGTCGGGCATCAAGGAGCTGGCGACCAAGGCCCGCGACGGCAAGCTGACGCTGGACGATCTGCAGGGCGGCACGTTCACGATCACCAACGGCGGGGTGTTCGGCTCGCTGATCTCCACGCCGATCCTCAACTCGCCGCAGAGCGCCATTCTGGGCATGCACGCGATCAAGAACCGTCCGGTGGAAGACCCGGATAAGCCCGGGCAGATTGCGCTGCGGCCGATGATGTACCTGGCGCTGAGCTACGACCACCGGCTGCTGGATGGGTCGGACGCGGTGCAGTTCCTGGTGGCGATCAAGAACGGTCTGGAGCGGCCGGAGCGGTTGCTGCTGGGGCTGTGACGCGGCAGCGCGAAGAATCGGTGTCCGCCGCAGTTGCGGTGAGGGTGGCTGGGGTGTGCGTCGGAGGGTTGGTGGCGGGTGTTACATGACACCGTAACAGTCCGCGATCCAGCGATTTGTTCAAATCGATCCGCCCCGATGCGAGGTGGTCACGCTTGAGTTGTGCGTGGAAGTACTTATTTCCCTGCTTCCGTACGTTTTCTGATCAGCGTGGACGGTGCATGGTCGTATTCTTCGCAGGAGCAGGGGCGAGACGACGTTTCGATGTGTTCAGCTGCGGCGTTGGCATATGGTGCCAGCGGGCTTGGGTTCGGTTGGTCCGTTCACGGCACGTCGGCGATTGATGCGGGGGGAGACGATGGAAGACGGGGGAACAGATGCAGCGGGAGGGCGAGAACAGGGAGCGTGGGGAACGACGACGGGGCGGGGCATCAGGAGCCCGCAGTGAACGGAGTTATCGAATCTACACCCGCCCCTGTCGCTATGAACGCATTGTGGGCAGCCTTGCTGGAAGACTCGGGAGCGGACCTTGCAGTGGTGTCAGGAGAAGGGGAGGTGCTGTGGGCGGGCGGTTGGGCGGCGTGGTGGGCTGAGGGGCTGGCGGGGGCGGCGGTGGTGGGAAAGAAGCTGGGCGATCTGATGCCGGCGGATGTGGCGGCCGAGCGGCTGGAGCTCGTTCAGCGGGCGTTGCGGACGGGGCGTGTGGTGGTGCTGCATGAGATCTGGCGCGGCGTTCGGATTCGCACGGTGATGCGGCCGACGACGGACCCGCACGGGCGTCCGGTGGTGCTGCTGACCGGTCGCGGTCAGCAGGCGGTGGACGTCAAGCGTCCTGAGCGGCCGGAATACGAGCGGGTGGACGCCAAGGCGGTGGACCATGGCAAGTTGGGGATTCTGACGCCTCGCGAATTGCAGATCCTGAGCATGATCGCGCAGGGGCTGACCACGGCGCAGATCGCCGAGGCTCTGTACCGCAGCCGGAAGACGATCGAAGCGCACCGATTGGCGCTGGGCGCCAAGCTGGGCGTGCGAAACCGCGTGGAACTGGCCCGCATCGCGGTGGAGGCGGGCTTGCTGGCGGCGGCGCCGAGCGAAGTGCAGCACCGGACCGGCCGGCGGTATCAGCGGCGGGTGTCGGAGGGCGGGCCTCACACGTCGAAGTGAGCGCTCGGTCGGGGCGACGGGTAAGACACGCCGCGGCTGCGGCCGGATGAGCCATGAAAAAGACCCCTCCGGAGATGATCGGAGGGGTCTTTTTATTGATGAGGTGCGTGTTGTCGGGTGCGAGTTGGCCCGGGGCGATCAGTACTTGCGGACAATGCCCCGGACGATGCCCTGGACGCGGCAATCGCGGACGATGATGGGGGCGAAGGAGGGGTTGGCGGGCTGGAGGCGGATGTGGTCGGCTTCGCGGTAGAAGGTCTTGAGGGTGGTCTGGCCGTCGGGGAGGAGGGCGACGACGCGGTCGCCGTTGGCGGCGGTGTCGCTGCGTTCAACAAGAACGAAGTCGCCGTCCATGATGCCCTCTTCCTTCATGCTGTCGCCTTGAACCTTCAACGCGAAGGTGGTGGCCTGCTTGTTGGTGGAGCGGGGGCCGAGCAGGGCGATGATGTCGAGTTCATCCTGCTCGGCGACTTTCTCGATGGGGTAGCCGGCGGCGATCTTGCCGACCAGGGGGAAGCGAAGGGGCCGGGCTTCGTCGGGAACGGCGATGCCCTCAGCGATCGACAAAGAGCGAGCCTTGTTCGCCTCGCGGACCAGTGCTCCCTTCTTGATCAGGGCTTCGACGTGTTCGAAGACCGTGACCTTGCTGACGCCGATCTCGTCGGCGAGTTCCTGCATCGTCGGCGAATAGCCGTGCCGGACTCGCCAGTCGCGGATCAGGGAGAGAATGCGGAGCTGCTTGGGGGTCAGGTTCATGGTGTGCCTTCTCCGGAACGGCCGAAGACGGGAAGTCTCGGCCTGCGTGTGGGTTTGTGCGGTGGGCGGGCGACGGCGTTGCCCCGCCGCCGGGCGGCGGAGGCGGAACCGAGGCCGGGACGTTTGAGGGGCTCGGGAACGGTGAAGATGGCGTACGGACGACATCGACGGGCTGGGCCGGCCGAGGACCGCGACGGCGGATGACACGGCCTGCAGCACCCGCTGCGGGCGCGGTGTTGGCGACGTGGAGCAGTTTGGCCAGCAGGGCCTGGGTCCGTTCCAGGCACTGGGCCTGCTGATCGAGCATGGACTCGCTGGCGGCCAGGGCGGCAACGTGAGCGGCGAGGGCGGCGTGCTGGGGCTTGGGGGCGGCGGTGAGGAAGAGGGGGCCCACGTCAGCAGCGGGAAGGGGCGACGGCACTGAGCCGCGGCTGGCGGAGGCCTGCGTGACCGATGCGATGCCGATCATGCGGAGGACCAAGCTGTGGACGCGGCGGCGCATGGCGGCAGATCGGCTGTCGAGCGGGCGGGCGGGGCTGGAAGGGTCGGCGTGGCGGTCGGCCCGGTTGGCGGGGCGGACGGGAGCCGGGGCGGTGGCTGCGGTGAAGGCTTCGACCAGCAGGCCGCCGGTGGGGCTGCCCAAGAAGGCCCGTTCGTACTCGCCGCCGGGACCCACCAGACAGAGGGGGGAGCCGTCCTGACCATCGCCGGTCGCCAGAAGGTGGCGAAGCCCTGCGGCGTGCTCGGCCAGCGAGCGGAGCAGGATGTTCAGGGCGGCGGGCATGGGGCGGCGGGCATGGGGCGGAGGGAATGGGCGGTGGGAACGGGCTGATGGGGCGAAGCGACGGTGTTGGGGCGACCAGGAAGCGGAAAGACCGGTGGCAGGACCGCAATGGGTCGAGGACACGGGACGGCTTCGAGCGATGACCAACGATGAGGGCTTGGCTGCATGAACCCCGCTGAAGCCGACGCGCGGCTGGAGCACAAACCCGGCGAACCAAAGGCAGTCTCGACGCTGCACTGCTGCACGAGAGACGGGCATCTGGACAAGCTGTCGTCAGGAGGAAGAGGGTGATCGGTGATGGCCAGCATGCCCGTGCGAACCACCAACACGATAATCTGTTCGGTTGATACTACCCAATCATCGACCAATCGGCAAGGAGAAGATTTCGGTTTTTATAAAAAAGTACGGTACGTGTGAACACCTTACAGATCGACCCCCAGACGTTGTGGGTGACCTGTGGCGGTGCTACGACCGGTGGGTGGGATTGGGTTCGGAGAAAGGTCGTTCCGGCCAGCAGGCAGACGGGGTCAGGGGCGGCCGGAACCGGAAGAGGGGGGGGAGGCCGGGCGGCGGGCGTAAGCCGAGCCGCGTCGAATGACGAGCCGTTGGAGTTCTAGCAGGGTGAGGTCGGAGCGGAGTTGGCCGGGTGGGAGGCCGGTGTGAGCCACCAGATCATCGAAGGTGCCTTCGTCCTTCAGTGCGGCGTAGATCTGGACCTGCGTGGGGGTGAGGTGGGCTGGGGGGGAGTCGGGGGCGGGCGGATGCTGATCGGCTGAGAGGGTGGAGGCGGAGAACAGGTCCGAAGGCGGCGGGGGGCCAAAGCGGGCGGCATGGGAGCCGGCGTGGAGGTGCCGCGCGGCGGATTCGAGCCCGGCGATGACGTCGGCTGGGGAGGTGACCAGGGCGGCACCGCCGGACTTGATGAGCTCGTGCGTGCCTTCCGAGGCGGCGGAGTCGACCCGGCCGGGGACGGCGAAGACTTCGCGGCCGTGATCCTCAGCGGCGAGGCGGGCGGTGATCAGGGAGCCGGAGCCTTTGCCGGCCTCGATGACCAGGGTGCCCAGGGCGAGGCCGGAGATGATGCGGTTGCGGGCGGGGAAGTTCTCAGCGGTCGGCGCGGTCGCCATGGGCAGTTCGCTGACGATGGCTCCGCGGGCGGCGGCGGGCTGGGCGATCTGGTCGAACAGCTCGGCGTTCTCGCGCGGGTAGATGTGCTGGAGGCCGCAGCCGAGGACGGCGATGGTGCGGCCGGCGCAGCGCATGGCGGCGAGGTGGGCGGCGGAGTCGATGCCTCGGGCGCCGCCGGAGATGACGGTGATGCCGGCGGAGGCGAGCTGGCCGGCGAAGCGTTCGGCCTGTTCGCGGCCGTACGCGGAGCAGGCGCGGGAGCCGACCAGGGCGATGGGGTAGCGGTCGGCGTCGAGCGGGCGGAGTTCGCCTCGGACGTAGAGGATGGGGGGCGGGTCGGCGATGGTGGCGAGCAGGGGCGGGTAGAGCGGGGAGTGGATGGGCAGGAGGGTGACGCCGGCGTCGGCGGCGCGACGGGCTTCGTCTTTGGCGGCCTGGAGGTTGGCGGCGCGGTTGCGGGCGATGGAGGCGGCGCGTTGGGGGCCGATGCCTTTGACGGCGGCGAGCGCGGCGGCCTCGGCCTTGAGCACGGATGTGGGGGAGGAGAAGTGCTGGAGGAGCCGCGAGATGAGCACGGGACCGAGGCCGGGGGCGCAGAGCAGGGCGAGGAGGTCGAGCGTGTCGTCGGCGGGGGAGGGGGACGGGCTGGGGTTGGGTTGGTGCATGGGGGTTGGGTGAGGTGAGTGTACCAGAAAGTGGATTGTGTGTGGTGGGGGCAGAACAGGGGCACCGAATCGGGAGAGGGGCCGCTCTACACTTGGCCGAACGCGGGCAGGGACGCCGGCGAGCGAGGTGCGCGATGAGGCAAGGAGTGCAGCGGGTGCGGACCGACGGAGTGCAAACGGGTTGGCGTTGGGGCGGCGGGCTGGGGCGGTGGGGGTGTGTGCTGCGCACCGCGGGGCTGGTGGCGGCGGTGGCGCTGTCGGGCTGTGCGAGTTGGGGGTTGTCGGGCGAGGGTGATGGAGCGGCGACGCGACCGGCGGCGGGCGCGGGGGCGACGGGTGGCGGTGCGGGCGGGGGTGGTGCGTCGGGCGTGGTGACGCGCGGGACGCTGCCGGGGATTGTGGGGGAGCCGGACATCCGGGTGCGGCTGATGACCAACCGGCCGGCGCTGACGGTGGGCGCGGTGGCGGGGACGGGCGGGGCGACCGGCGGGGTGATGGTGTACCTCTCGCCGGTGGGGTCGGCGATGCTGCCGGCGCGGATGACGGCGCCGGTGACGGTGCGGCTGACGGCGACACAGTGGGAGGTGCGGGACCGGGCGGGGCTGCTGGGGCGGTTTGCCAGGACGGCGGATCTGGAGATCGGGGCGGAGGAGGCGGGGTTGTCGGGCGCGCCGCTGCTGGCGGGCGCGGGGGGTGGGGGCAATCCGGGGGGCGGGGGCAACGCGGTGGCGGGGCGGGTGCGTGCGGGCGGGGCGGTGCCGGCGCGGCTGCTGATTGAGGGCCGGCCGTATGGCGGGCGGCTGCGGCTGATGGCCAAGGGCAGCAGCGGTGCGGGCGGGGTGTTTGATGTGATCGAGATCGCCGGGCTGGAGTCGTATCTGGAAGGGGTGGTGGCGGCGGAGTTGTTCGCGGACTGGCCGCTGGGGGCGTATCAGGCCCAGGCGGTGGCGGCGCGGAGTTACGCCCTGCACGAGCGGGCGCGGTCGCGTGCGGCGGGCGCGGCGTTTGACGTGGAGGCGGGGGTGAGCGACCAGGCGTATCGCGGCGCGGTGGATGCGGCCAGGGCGGTGGCGGCGGTGCGGGACACGCGGGGTGTGGTGCTGACGTGGGCGGGTGAGGTGCTGCGGGCGTACTTCAGCAGCACCAGCGGGGGGCGGCCGGCCTCGGCCCGGGACACGTGGCCGACGGGGCGGGGGTTTGAGTACAACCTGGTGGTGCCGCTGCAGGCGGCGGCACGGGAGGAGATGGGGCGTACGGCCAAGTGGTATCGGTGGACGGTGAGCCGGAGCCGCGGGGAGCTCACGGCGCGGTTCGCGGCGTGGGGGCGTGTGAACGGTCACCCGCTGAAGACGCTGACGGCGAGCACGCCGGTGGAGAGCGTGCGGGTGGAGGCGAGCAACGCGGTAGGGCGGCCGACGCGGTATCTGGTGGCAGCGCGGGGCGGGTTTACGACGCGGGTGACGGCGGAGGAGTTGCGGCGGGCGTGCAACGAACCGGCGGCGGGCTTTGCGGCGGTGAACGCGGAGACGATGGTGCGGAGCGGGGACGTGGAGTTCCGGCTGGTGGGGGATGTGTTCACGATCGCCGGGCGGGGCTTCGGGCACGGTGTGGGGCTGTGCCAGTGGAGCGCCAAGGAGATGGCCGACCGGGGGAAGACGTGGCAGCAGATCGTGCCGGTGTTCTTTCCGGGGGCGCAGTTGCAGCGGGTGTATTAAGCCCGGCTGTCGCCGGTGGGCGGGAGCGGGGGTGGTGCGTGGTTCAAGGCCGGTGGTGACCAGCCGGGCCGGTTCAGCGACGGCGGCGACGGGCGGCGAGCAGGCCGGCCAGGCCGAGGCTGATCGCTGCGCCGGGCGCGGGGATGGTCTGCACGGAGACGGCGTAGTCCGGGCCGGCGGGGTTGCTGGCGGCGCGGAAGAGGATGAACTGGCTGGAGGTGGGGAACAGCGGCAGGTTGGCCAACGCGGCCGGGGCGAACTGGCCGGTGGCGTTGCCGCCGGGGGCCGGGACGAACACGGTGGCGGAGACGCCCCGGAGGCCGACGGTGGCATCGGAGGAGACGGTGCCGATGTTGGCGTAGCTGAAAGCGATGTCGCCGGGGAGGAAGGCGAAGCCGCCGATGTTGACGGCGGACTTGAAGAACAGGGCTTGCATGTCCCAGCCGGTGTCACCGCCGGCGGCGCCGAAGCGGCGGGCGTTCAGCCAAGTGAGGCCATAGAAGTCGGCCGTGTCGCTCTCCCAGAGTTGGGCCTGGGGGGAGGCGGCGGGGCGGAGGTCCAGGTCGTCCCAGAGCAGGGCGGCGAAGTTGTTGAGCGTACCGGCGTTCAGGGCGGTGTTGGAGAAGGAGGTGGAGGTGACACCGGCGAAGTTGATCATGCCGTTGGTGTTCACCGAGACCGAGGTGTTGGGTGACGCGTAGAAGTTGACGCCGCCGGAGACGGTGCGGGTCCAGCGGCCGTCGTCGAGGCTGCCGGAGGCCAGCGGCACGGTGGCGATGCCGTTGTTGACCAGGTTGGTGCCGGTGTTGAAGCCGCTGAAGACCAGTTGGGCGTGAGCGGGTGCGGTGAGGCCGGCGGCGGCGAGGGCGCAGAGACACAGTGAGCGGGCGCGGGACATAACTCTCTCTCTGAGTGAGATGAATGGACGGCCGACGGGTGGCGTGCGGCCGGGTACAGAACGTGGACGGCCGGGAGGCGCGGACAGAACGCACAGCGCAGCACACGGCGAACTGGTGTGAAGCTAACGGAAGCGGCTTGGGCTGTCAAGGGGGAATCCGCCCGATGGGTGCGGATTTGGGGGCGTGGGGTGGCCTTGGGGGGCGTTGTGAGAAGCTGGGCAGTTTCAGCGCCCGCCGGGCTGGCCGACAAGGCTGGAGAGGGGCTTGGGGCCGGTGGCGAAGCGAGGGCAAGCGGGGATCGGCGAGCAGGGGTGTGAGAAATATGTACCACATGAATGTGGATGGATATAGTTTATCACATGGCCAGTACCCCCACACTGTCGGTGCTTCGTCGGCTCGCCCGCCAGCACGGGCTGGTGCGGGCATCGGACGCCGCGCGGGCGGGGGTGCATCCGCAGACGCTGGGTCGCCTGGTTCGGTCGGGTGTGCTGCAGCGGCTTGGGCGTGGGCGGTATCGGCTGGCCGGCTCGCCGCTCGGCCCGCACGCGGACGCGGCGGCGGTGGCGAGCCGTGTGCCGCGGGGCGTGCTGTGTTTGCTCACGGCGTTGCGGCTGCATGGGTTGGGTACGCATCTGCCGGGCGAGGTGTGGGTGCTGGTGCCGCGCAGCGCCGGCCGACCGCGGAGCGCGTGGCCGGAGTTGCGGGTGTGGCGAGCGAGTGGGGCGAGCCTTCGTGTGGGGATTGAAGAGATGGTGGTTGACGGCGTGAAGACACGCGTGACCGGTGCGTCGCGCACGGTGGTGGACTGCTTTCGCCGGCGGAGCGTGGTGGGTGTGGAGGTGGCGATCGAGGCGCTGCGAGCGGGGCTTGAGGGGCGGAGGTTTACGGCGGGGCAGGTGGCCGAGCACGCGCGAGCGCTGCGTTGCTGGACGGTGGTTCGCCCTTACCTGGAGGCGATGTCATGAGGGAGCGGGGCGCGGATGCGGAGGCACAGTCGGTCAAGCAGCGGTTGCTGAACCTGGCGCAGGCGACAGGGGAGCCGTTCAACACGATGCTGGTGCGATATGGCATCGAGCGGCTGCTGTACCGGCTGGCGCGAAGCCGACACGGCGGAAGATTTGTGGTGAAGGGGGCGACGGGGCTGGCGGTGTGGACTGGCCGCATGCACCGGCCGACGCAGGATGTCGATCTGCTGGGCCATGGTTCTCCGGACGCGGAATCGCTGGCTGAGGTGTTCCGGCACGTGTGCGCGACGCAAGTCGAGCCGGACGGCGTGACATTCGATCCGGCGTCGGTGTCGGTGGAGCCGATTCGCAAGGACGCGATCTATCAGGGGCAGCGGGTGGTGATGCGGGCGAGGCTGGGAACGGCACGGATCGCGTTGCAGGTGGACGTCGGCTTTGGTGACGCGGTCACGCCTGCTGCGCGGGAGCACACGTTTACGACCTTGCTGGGTCAGGCGGCGCCGGTGCTCGCGGTGTATCCGCCGGAGACGATGACGGCGGAGAAACTGCACGCGGTGGTCACCCTGGGCATGGCCAACAGTCGCATGAAGGACTACTTCGACCTGTGGACCCTTGCGACCGGACGAGCCTTTGACGGCGACCTGTTGTGCGATGCACTTGCGGCGACGTTCTCGCGACGGCAGACGCCGATCCCGCAGGACGTTCCGGTCGGCTTGACGGACGCGTTCTTCCTCGATGCGGCGAAAGTGCGACAGTGGCGTGCGCTGCTGGGACGGGTGGAGCGGAGCGGTGGGCGCGCGGTGGCCGGTGGCGTGGAGGTCGATCTGGCAACCGCGGGGCGGTTGGTGGCGGCATTTGCCGTCCCGGCGATGCGAGGGACGGCTCGGGCCAAGAAATGGGATGGGGCGGCCGGCTGGCGTTGAGCGGAGGAGGGCTGGTCGGCTTTAACGCCCGCCGGGCTGGCCGACAAGGCTGGAGAGGGGCTTGGGGCCGGTGCCGTATGGCGGGGCGTCGACGAGGATGGCGGAGGTGAGGACCGGTGGGCGGATGGGCTGGTCGCGTCGGCCGGCGGCCAGGGGTGCGGAGGCGAGCTTGGCGATGACTTCGGCTCCGCTGACCGCTTCGGCGAAGGTGGTGTATTGGCCGTCAAGCCGGGCGGTTTCTTCGCGGGAGAGGCAGATGAAAAACTGCGAGCCGGCGGAGTTGGGCTCGCGGCCCCGGGCCATGGAGAGCACGCCGTAATCGTGCGGGAGGGTGCTGGACTCGAAGGGGATCTCGTAGCCGGGGCCGCCGTCGCGCGGGCTGGAGGCGGAGGGGTCGCCACCCTGGATGACAAAGCCCCGGCCGGCGACCGAGCCGGTGGCGATGATGCGGAAGAAGTCGGTGCCGTCGTAGTAGCCGCCTTCAACGAGGTGGCGGAAGTTCCACGCGGTGTTGGGGGCGACATCGGGCCGGAGGCGGACGCGGATCTCGCCGGCTTCGGTATTCAGCAGCACGTCCTTGTCAACATAGACGCGGTAGCCGGCCAGTACGCGGGCGGAGGGCTGGCGGGCGGGCGGGAAGACGACCAGCGGGAGTTTGGGGTCGCGGTCGTCGAGCGCGGCGCGGGCCGGGCTCAGCATCGGCTGGAGGACCAGCGCGGGGCCGATGGCTTGTTCACCGACGAACAGTTGGGCGTAGGTGAGGCGGGCGGGGGCGGCGGCGGAGTGCTTCCAGAGGTCGGGGAAGAGGGCGGCGAGATCGACCGTGCCGGCGGGGGCCTGGGCCTCGGCCAGGGGCTTGGCGGTGCCGGGCTCGAGCAGGCGGATGACCCCCATGCCGGCGGCCTTGGTCGCTTCGGCGGCGGCGTCGGCGGCGTCTTTGGTTGCGGCCTTGGTGTCAGCGGGAAAGGTGACCTGCACCTTCAGCGGGCGGTTGACGCCGTTGTAGAGTTTCTCGGGCGTGAGTTGGGCCCAGGCGGGCAGCGCGGAGCAGGCGACGATGAGGGCAGCGCTGAGCAATCGGGAGATGGGAAGGGGGCGGGAGGTCGCCGGGTGGAGGGTGGTCATGCCGGAGGGTAGAGAGTGGTGGGCGGCGGGCGGGTGGTGTGGCATACTTGCGGCGTGATGAGCCTGGGACATCCGGTTGCGGTCTGGGGACTGGTGGGTGGCGTGCTGATGGCGACAGCGGGAGCGGCGGTGGCGCAGACCACGGTGGTGTACGACCCGGCGGCGGGCGGGCGGCCTTCGGCTCAGGGGCGGGTGCTGCTGATCAACCCGGAGGATGCGGGGGTGGAGAGCGATGCGGTGCCGCCGCTGGCGCCGGGGGTGGTGCTGGACACCACCGGCGGCGGGCAGGCCGGCGCAGCCGGGTACTTCAGCCACATCGGGCTGCCGCCGGTGTTTCCGGTGCGGCCGGTGATCGCGACTTGGCCGGTGCTGGATCGGGTGGCAGGGTTTGCGTTGCGGGCGGAGGTGGAACTGCTGGCCGAGCAGCACACCGGGGAGGAGCGGGCCGGGCTGAGCGTGATTGTGCTGTCGTCAGACCGGCGGGGCGTGGAGATCGGGCTGTGGGAGGGGGCGGTGTGGATGCAGAACGGGGGCACGGCTCCGACGCTGTTCACGCGTGGCGAGACGTGGGCGATGCCGGTGGTGAACACGACGCTGCGTCTGAAGGTGGTGGTGAAGGGGGAGGGCGTGGTGGTGCTGGCCAATGGGCGGCCGGTGCTGGGCGGGGCGGTGCGGGACTACACGGCGTTTGTGCCCTCGGGTTTGCCGTTCAACCCGTACACGACGCCGAACTTCGTGTTCATCGGTGACAACACGAGCCGCGGGGCGGCGAGGTTTCGGCTCGGGCGGGTGGAGGTGGTTCGCCCGGCGCCGGCGGTGTGCTGGGCGGATGTGACGGGGGTGGGTGGGCCGCCGGCAGTGCCGGATGGTCTGCTGACGGGGGATGACTTTGTCGCGTTCATCGGGGCGTTTGCGGCCGGGGAACCGCTTGCGGACATCACCGGTGTGGGCGGGGCAGTGGGCGGGACGCCGGTGGGGCCGGACGGGGTGCTGACGGGGGACGACTTCTTGGCGTTTGTCAATGCCTTTGCGGCCGGATGCGAAGGGCAAGTATTTATGCGTATGGATAGGGTGGGGAGGCGTGGAGTGGGACGGGGGCTGGGGTGGTGGCTAAACTAGGTCCAGAGCCGGTCATGACGGACGCAGCCCGTGGGTATCGGGGTGCCGAGGCGTGACCAGGTGCGGCGTGAATCGCGGCCGATTCGCCGTTCCGCTCCCGCAATCAAGGGAACTTGGTTGCCTTGCCGCGGCCTGATGCTTCTCGTGGTCACGGATGCGTGGCCGGGGTGGGCAAGGACCGCATGTCGTACCGGTCCGGCCAGCGATGACCCGTCGCGGGCAGCAGCATCAGGAGAAGTTCCGCGAGCTTGTTGAGCAGTGAGTTGCCTGTCCGTGAGAGCGGATGGGTGTCGGGCGGCCATCACTGGCCGATGGTGTAACGGCTAGCACAGCAGATTTTGGTTCTGCTTGTCCAGGTTCGAATCCTGGTCGGCCAGCTTCTTCCGCCCGGCGAAATCAGGCAACAGTGATCAGCGAGCGAGCGGTGCACGCATGTCCGGCACCCAGGCACAACACAGCGGCACGTCCGGCCAGGCGCCGGTGGCGATCATTCTTGCGGCGGGCAAGGGCACGCGGATGCGGAGCGACCTGCCGAAGGTGGTGCACCCGGTGGGCGGTCGGCCGATGGTGTGCGCGGTGGTGGACGCGTGCCGCGCGGCGGGGTGCCAGCGGGTGGTGCTGGTGGTGGGGTACAAGCAGGAAGTGGTGCGGGAGCTGATGGCGCAGCAGGGCCCGGCGTGGAACGCGGGGCTGGAGTACGCCGTGCAAGCGGAGCAGTTGGGGACGGGGCACGCGGTGCGGTGCGCCCAGGGGCTGTTTGAGAAGGACATCGCCAGCGGGGCGGCGGCGGGCCGGCCGTGCTTTGTGCTGGCGGGGGATGGTCCGCTGATCCGCGGTGAGACGCTGGCGGCGCTGCTGCAGCGGCACCGGAGCACGGGGGCCGCTGCGACGCTGGCGACGAGCGTGATCGCGGACCCGACGGGGTACGGGCGGATCGTGCGGGGCTCGGACGGGCGGCTGAAGGGGATCGTGGAGCACAAGGAGTGCACGCCGGAGCAGTTGGCGATCCGCGAGGTGAACCCGTCGTATTACTGCTTTGACCTGGCACTGCTGTTCAAGACGTTGGCGGAGGTGAAGCGGAACCCGGCGAGCGGGGAGTACTACATCACCGACGTGCCGTCGATGCTGATGAGCCCGGCGGGGGGGAGCAAGGTGGTGGAGGTGATCGACGCGGTTCCGCCGGAGGACGTGCTGTCGATCAACACGCCGGAGCAGCTGGCCGAGGTCGATGCGATCTACCGCTCTCGCGGGGGGAAGGGGGCGGGGCGATGACCGAGACGAACACGAGCGAGCTGAAGATCTTCGCGGGCCGGAACACGGCGGTGCTGACGGCACGGGTGTGCGATCACCTGAAGATCCCGCTGGCGGCGTCGCGGACGGAGGAGTTCCCTGACGGGGAACTGCTGGTGAAGGTGGAGGAGGACGTTCGGGGCCGGGACTGCTTCGTGGTGCTGGGGACGAGCGCCCCGGTGAACGAGAACATCCTGGAACTGCTTATCTTCATGGACTGCCTGAAGCGTGCGAGCGCCAAGCGGGTGACGTGCGTGATTCCGTACTTCGGGTACGCTCGTCAGGACCGCAAGGACGCCGGACGGGTGCCGATCACGGCGAAGCTGGTGGCGAACCTGATCACGGCGGCGGGCGCGGACCGGGTGCTGGCGGTGGACCTGCACGCGGCGCAGATTCAGGGGTTCTTCGACCTGCCGGTGGACCACCTGACGGCGACGCCGGTGTTCGCGCGGTACTTCATGTCGATCCGGGAGAAGCTGCCGGATCTGTGTCTGGTGAGCCCGGACGTGGGCAATGTGAAGGTGGCCGAGAGCTTCGCGAACATTCTGGGGGGTGAGCTGGCGATCATCAACAAGCGGCGGATCTCGGGCAGCGAGGTGACGACCGACAACATCATCGGCAACGTGAAGGGCAAGACGGTGCTGATGATCGACGACATGATCTCCACCGGGGGCACGGTGTGCGAGGCGGCGGACCTGGTGCTGCGGATGGGGGCCCGCGAGGTGCACGTTGCGGCGACGCACGGGGTGTTCGCGGGCAAGGCGGTGGAGAAGATCGCGGCGAGCCGGATTTCCAGCGTGGTGGTGACCAACACCATCCCCGGGGGCCCGCGGCTGGATCCGATCCGGTCCAAGCTGGTGGAGCTGTGCGTGGGGGACCTGCTGGGGGACGCGATCCACAACATCCACTTCAACAAGTCGATCAGCGCTCTGTTCAGAGCTGCCGGCGTGAAGCGCTCGCCGGACGCGCCGGCCTGAGAGGCGGTGCGGAGAGAGGTTCGGTTTTCATCAACCCAGTTCACACACACGAAGCGATACGAGAAAGGAAGCAAATATGCACGAGAAGGCACCGATGCTCAAGGCCGAGATCCGTCCCAAGCTGGGCAGCCGCTATTCCAAGCGGGCCCGCAGCGCCGGCAAGCTGCCGGCGGTGGTGTACGGGCACAAGCAGGAGCCCGTCGCGATCAATCTGGAGGCCAAGGAGGCCATTGATCTGTTCGAGGCGGGCGAGAAGGTGTTCCGGATGGACTTCCCGGGCACCAGCAACAAGGACGAGAACCAGATGGTCCTGCTGAAGGACCTGCAGTTCGACTATCTGGGCACGAACATCATTCACGCCGACCTGGAGCGCGTGGACCTGGATGAGAAGGTCCGCACCCGTGTGCGCATCGACCTGACCGGCGAGGCCAAGGGCCTGAAGATCGCCGGCGCCATCCTGATCCACCCGACCAACGAGATCGTGCTGGAGTGCCGCGTGCGCGACATTCCCGAGTCGATCGCGGTGGACATTGCGGACCTTGACGTGGGTGGGGTGATCACGGCGGACAAGGTGAAGCTGCCGGGCAGCGACATGCGGATGATCACCGACAGCCACGCGGTGATCGCGCAGATCGTTGAGCAGAAGGAAGTGGTTACGGCCGAGGCCTCGGTGGTTGCCGCCGAGGGCGCTGCCGAGCCCGAGGTCATCGGCGAGAAGGAGCGCGCCGAGAAGGCCGCTGCTGCGGCGCCGGCGGGCAAGGGTGGCGCGGCCAAGGCTCCGGCGGCGGGCGCCGCCAAGCCGGCGGCCAAGAAGTAAGTTTCCAGTGCGTTCAGCACGGCCGGGCGAAAGCCGGGCCGTGTTCTTTGCGAAGCGGTGCGGTCCGCGGAGATTCCGCCGGATGGTCCGGCGGGCGGCAACGGAGTGTGAAGCGTCATGAAGCTGATCGTCGGCCTTGGCAATCCGGGAAGCGACTACGCCAAGACGCGGCACAACGCGGGCTTTCTGGCGGTTGACCGCCTGCTGGCCAAGCACGGCGCCGGGCTGGCGCGGCAGAAATTCAGCGGCGAACTGCACGACGTGGTGATCAACGGGGAGCGGGCGCTGGTGCTGCGGCCGATGCGGTTTATGAACTGCTCGGGCACCTCGGTGGCCGAAGCGGTGGGGTTCCACAAGCTGAGCCCGGCGGAGGACCTGCTGGTGCTGGTGGACGACTATGCCCTGGCGCTGGGGCAGTTGCGGCTGCGGGGGGAAGGCTCGGCGGGCGGGCACAACGGCCTGTCGGACATTCAACGGGCGCTGGGCACGACGGTGTATCCGCGGCTGCGGATCGGCATCGATCCGCCCCCGGCGACGTATGGCGATCCGGCGGACTGGGTGCTGGGGCGGTTCAGCGAGGAGCAACTGGCGAACCTCGCGCCGGCGCTTGACAAGGTGGTGGAGGCGGTGGGGGTGTTTGTCAGCGAGGGGCTGACGACGGCGATGAACCGCTTCAACGGGCGGGGGCCGCAGCAGGCGGCGCGTCCGCCCAAGGCCCGGCCTCAGGGTGGCGCCGGCGGGGCGGTTGGCCCGGGCCAGGCGGCGACGGGGCCGGGTGGGGGCGAGGGCGGGAAGGGGTGATGGGGGGACGGATCACGGTGGCGGCGGACGGCCGCCACCGGCCATGCGGGCCCACTGTCGGGCACGCGGGGCGAGTTTGCCGTCCGACATGCCCGGTGCGCCGGCCCTTTGCAGGGTCCGTGCATCGGGGCTCATATGAGGAGCGCAGCATGCGCAAGCTTCCGGTTGCTCAGTACGAGGCGATGTTCCTGTTCCCCCAGTCGGCCCTTTCGGACATGAAGGCGGCGGTGGAGCACATCAAGGACGTGGTCGGCAAGGGCGGTGCGGAGATCCTGGCGATCAAGAAGTGGGGCGACCGGCCGCTGGCGTACCCCATCAACAAGCAGAAGCGGGGCGTGTACATCCTGTGCTACTTCAAGGCGAGCACGGACAAGCTCGCGGCGATGGAGCGGTCGTTCAACCTGTCTGAGCAGCTGCTGCGTTTCCTGATCACGCGTGCGGATCACCTGACGATGGAAGAGGTGAAGAACCACGACGGCCAGTTGGACCTGCTGATCGAGGCCAACCTGCGTGCGGCGGCCCAGCCGACGCCCCCGCCGACGGACACGGCCCGTGTTCCGGCCGGCGTTGAGGAAGAGGACGAGGCCTGATTGCGCGGGGGGGTGGGGGGCGAGGGTGGGGGGCAGGGAGGGTGGTCGGCCCCGGTCACGGGGCTGGACTGACCCCTTGGATGGGGGGTCATTCAACATGTTTTCCACACTTGCGACGCCCCGGTCATTCCGGGGCGTCACTTTTTTTGGCCGGGACTGACAACAGGGTGTCAGTCGCGCCCGGGCGAGGGGTGGCGGAGCGGCGGGTTGGTGATAGCATGAAGTTGTCCGGGTCGGGGCCAGCCGTGGTGGCTGGTTGGGCTGGCCGGGGCCGTCTCCTCAACCAAGACGCAAGCATCATCCTGTCACGGAGATTTGAACATGGCACGTGGATTCAAC
Source organism: Planctomycetaceae bacterium (assembly GCA_021294835.1). Classification (GTDB taxonomy): domain Bacteria; phylum Planctomycetota; class Phycisphaerae; order Phycisphaerales; family UBA1924; genus CAILKP01. Next base: position 68,832 of record JAJTDF010000003.1, on the reverse strand, counting down.
CAGGTCATTCTGATGGGGAACCTGACCCGCGACATCGAGGTCCGGTTTCTGCCCAACGGCAACCAGGCGGTGGGGAACTTCGGCATTGCGGTGAACCGGCAGTGGCGGACGCCCGAGGGTGAGACCCGCGAGGAAGTGACCTTTGTGGACTGCGAGGTGTGGGGCAAGCAGGCGGAGGTGATGAAGCAGTACCTGGCCAAGGGGCGGCCGGTGTTCATCATGGGGCGGCTGAAGCTGGACACGTGGACGGACAAGACCGACCAGTCCAAGCGGTCCAAGCTCAAGGTGGTGGTGGAGGACTTCCGCTTCATGGACTCCAAGCCGGGCGGCGGGGGCGGTGGCGCGGCCGGCGGGTACGCGGGCGGCGGGGAGTACGCGTCGGAGGGTGGCGAGGAGCCGGCGCCGGCACCCAGCCCGCGTCCGCAGGTGCGGTCGCGTGGTCCGGTGCAGCCGGTGGAGACGGTGCAGGAAGACGACATCCCGTTCTGATAACCTGCTGATCGGCAGGGGGTTGGGACGGCGTGGCCGGCGGTCGGACCGTCCCGGCGGTGACGTTGGGGCGTGTTCCGGGCTGGCTTGGGAGGCCGCGCGGGCGTAGAATCTCGACCCTGCTTGGTTGGGGTGCCGTTCGGCATGTGGCCGGCGCGGCACTCCTAACTCTTTGGTCGCCGCTTGAAGCGACGGGCCAGAAAGGACAGCGACAATGGCGAAGACGATTGAATTGCTGCTGACGGAGAACGTGGAAGGCACCGGGATTGTCGGTGATGTGGTGAAGGTCCGCAAGGGCTTTGCTCGCAACTACCTGCTCCCCCGCAGCATGGCGACGACGCCGAGCCAGGAGAAGATCAAGGAACTGGCGGGCAAGCGTGCGGACGCGGAGCGTCAGCTGGCCGAGCTGCGCAAGCAGCGCGAGGAACTGATCAAGCGTCTGGAAGGCCAGAAGATCGAGATGATCCGGTCGTGCAACGACCTGGGCATTCTGTACGGCGCGGTGACGCAGCACGAGATCTCCGAGGCCTTGGCCAAGGCGGGCTTCGCGGGCATCAAGGACCGCGAGGTGCGGATCGGCAACGCCATTAAGCGTGTGGACAGCTATGAGATCCACGTGAAGTTCGCCTCCGATCTGGAGGCGCTCGTGAAGCTGGACGTGAAGCCGGACCGCAAGCTGGACCTGCGCCGCGATGAGGAGGAGGCGGCGGCCGCGGCTCCTGCGGCTGAGGGCGCGGCTGGCGTCGAGGCCTCTGCGGGCGAGAAGAAGGGCAAGGACAAGCCGTCCAAGGCTGAGAAGTCTGAGAAGGCCGAGGCCAAGGCTGAGAAGCCGGCCAAGGGCGAGAAGAAGGCCAAGTAAGCCGGTCGGCGGCATGGGCCGCCGGGCAGAACCAGAAACGACAAGCGGCCCCGGATTGCTCCGGGGCCGCTTTGCTTTGGGGAACGCGGGAAGTCGGCGAGGGAGGAGCGGGTCGGGGGTGGTCAGGGCTGCGGGGCGGACTGGGGCGGGAAGACGCTCTCCCAGTCGCGGCGCATGCTCACGATGGTCCAGCCTCGAGCGGGTGCCTGATTCAGGGCGGCGTCGAGCCTTCCGATGTGGGAGGCGCGGTCGTAGGCCCACTCGCGATCGGCGTCATCATGGTGGATGAGGGCGGCGAAAGAGGGGCCGGTGCGGGAGGTGGTCCAGAGCAGCATGTCCAGGTCGCCGTCGGAGTTGCCGAAGGCCATGACCGGACGTCGTCCGATGTGGAGGTTGATGGCGATGGGCTTGCCGGCTTTGTCGTCGATGAACTCGATGGCGGGGCGTTTGACCAGGACGGGTACGCCGTCGCGGGTCTCCAGGGCAACGGCAGCGCGGGAGCCGATGACCTGCTCGGGCGGGACGCCGTACACCTCCTGGGCGAAGACGCGCATGAACTCGATGCCGCCGCCGGAGACGATGAAGGTGCGATATCCGTTGTCTCGGAGATGATCCAGGAGTTCGAGCATGGGCTGGTAGACGCAGGCGGTGAAGGGCCTGTCGAGCGTGGGGTGGCGTGCGGAGGCGAGCCATCGGCGGACGGACTCGGCAAATTCGTCAGTGGTCATGCCGGAGTGGGATGCGGCGACGAGTTTGGCCAGAGCCTCTTCGCCCTGTCGGGCGAGCGCGTGCATGTCGCCATGAAGAACGGTTCGGAAGGGCTCGGTGGTGCTCCACTCCGGACGCTGAGGCGCCAATTCGCGTACGCGGTGGATGGCGAAGAGGAGCTGGAAGTACGCGGGTTGCTCAGCCCAGAGGGTGCCGTCGTTGTCGAAGACAGCGATGCGGTCGGCCGGGGGAACGAAGTCGGGGCTGTCAGCGTCGGTGGTGCGTTCGATGAACTGGAGAACGGCGGAGCGGGCCTGGCCGTCGCGCCAGGAGGGCAGGGCGGCCGACGTGCAGCCGAAGTTGATGCAGGCGAGTGAGAGGGCGATGGTCCAGCCGAGCAGTCGCGAAGCGCGGCGGCGAGTGGCGCTGTACACGGGAGGAACTCCGTTGTGCAGGTGTGAAGAACGAGGGGCAGGGGCGCGGAAAGAACCCCCGGGCCGAGGGGCCCGGGGGTTGCGGGAAATGAGGCTTGTTGATGTGGCCGGGATCAGCGACCGCCGCCCTGCTGGCTGGTGACGGCTTCCATGACGCGCTCGAGGTTGAAACTGCCGGGCTTCTGGCGGGGCGGGAACTCGCGGAAGCTCTGGAGCCACTGGCCGACGTAGGCGCCGGCGGGGGCGATCAGGAACATGCGGTCCATGTACCAGCGCTGGTAGCCCATGGCGTTCTCGTGCTCGGCCCGCTCGAAGGGGTCCATGCGGAGGTTGGTGATCAGCGGGGCTCGCAGTTCAACGAACGGCTGCTGCCAGACGCGGAGGCCTTCGGCCTCCTGGATGAGGAAGGTGATCTTCCAGTTGCCGTAGCGCAGGGCGGCGACGCTGCCGTCGTCGGTCCAGTAGATGAACTCCTTGCGGGGCCAGGCGGCGCCGCTGCGGAGGGCAGGGCCGAGGTCGTAGCCGTCGAGGTGGACCTTGTAGTTGGTGCCGCCCACATCCAGGCCCTTGAGGAGGTCGGCCTTGACCGAGCCGTTGCCGGCGGCGGCGAGCAGGGTGGGGAGCATGTCCTCGTGGGCGCCGATCTCGTTGATGATGGTGCCGGGCTTGATGACGCCGGGCCAGCGGATGACGCAGGGGACGCGGTAGCCGCCCTCCCAGTTGGTGTTCTTCTCGCCCCGGAACATGGTGGTGCCGCCGTCGGGCCAGGTGAAGGTCTCGGCTCCGTTGTCGGTGGAGTACATGACGATGGTGTTGTCCTCGATGCCCAGTTCCTTGAGCTTGTCCAGGACCCGGCCGACGTGGCCGTCATGCTCGACCATGCCGTCGGCGTAGACGCCCAGGCCGGTCTTGCCCTCTGATTCGGGCTTGAGGTGGGTGAAGACGTGCATGCGGGTGGAGTTCCACCAGAGGAAGAAGGGCTTCTTGGCCTTCACGGCGCGGTCGACGAAGTCGAGCGCCTTGGCGGTCACCTCCTCGTCGATGGTCTCCATGCGCTTGCGGGTGAGCGGGCCGGTGTCGGTAATGCGGCCGTCGGCGAAGGAGTGGATGACGCCCCGGGGGCCGAAGCGCTTCTTGAACTCGGGGTCCTTGGGGTAGTCGGGGTTCTCCGGCTCCTCCTCGGCGTTGAGGTGGTAGAGGTTGCCGAAGAACTCATCAAAGCCGTGGGCGGTGGGGAGCATGTCGTCCCGGTCGCCCAGGTGGTTCTTGCCGAACTGGCCGGTGGCGTAGCCGCGGGCGCGGAGGAGCGTGGCGACGGTGGGGTCCTCCTTCTTCATGCCCTCGGGGGTGCCGGGGAGGCCGACCTTGGTGAGGCCGGTGCGGATGGGGGCCTGGCCGGTGATGAATGCGGCGCGACCGGCGGTGCAACTCTGCTGGCCGTACCAGTCGGTGAACAGGGCGCCTTCACGCGCGATGCGATCGATGTTGGGCGTGCGGTAGCCCATCATGCCCATGTTGTACGCGCTGATGTTGAACTGGCCGATGTCGTCGCCCCAGATGACGACGATGTTGGGCTTGTCCTGTGTCTGGGCGGCAGCGGTCAGCGGGGCCAGCACGCTCAGCGCGATCAGCGTGAGCAGCAGGCCGGGCAAGGACTGGACGGATGGGCTGAGCATGATGGGGTCTCGCGGGGAGGTGAGTGGGTGAGGCAGTGTGACGACGAAGATCGGGGTCAGCGCGGCGTCGACGGCGGGGGCGGCGCGGGCGGGGCGGCTGGTGTGGCGGGCGCCGGCGGGGGGGCATCAGCGACGCAGCGGAACCCCAGGTGCGACATGGCGGTGTCGGGCGGGGCGGCCATGCGGCCGCTGGGGCGGTAGCTGGCGCAGTAGCTGTCGTTGCAGAGGAACGAGCCGCCCCGGTGGACGCGGCTCTCGGGGGCGTGGGGGTTACGCGGGTCGAGCGAGCGGCTGGGGCCGGTGGGGTTGTCGATCACCTCGGCCGGGCCACCGGCGGCGAGGAGTTGGCGGGCGTAGGTGTCAGGCCGGTACAGATCGGCGCACCACTCCCAGACGTTGCCGGCCATGTCGTACAGCCCGTAGCCGTTGGCCGGGAAGGACCGGACCGGCGCGGTGCCGGCGAAGCCGTCCTCGGCGGTGTTGAGGTTGGGGAAGCGGCCCTGCCAGATGTTGCAACGGCTGGCGTCGACGGGCTGGTTGCCCCAGACGTTGACGGCGTTGTCGAGCGAGCCTCGGGCGGCGAACTCCCACTCGGCCTCGGTGGGCAGGCGTTTGCCGGCCCACTTGGCGTACGCCACCGCGTCCTGGTGGGCGATGTGGACGACAGGGTGGCTGTCGCGTCCTTCGATGGAACTGCCGGGGCCGGTCGGGTGCTTCCAGGAAGCGCCGGGCGTCCACGTCCACCAGGCGGCGGCCCGATCGGTGCTGACCGGCTGGCTTGGCGGGGTGAAGACCAGCGAGCCCGGCTGGAGCATGGCCGCGTCGGGCTTGGGGGTGCCGGGGGGGACCTGCTTCTTGAGTTCCTCCCAGTCCACCGGCCGCTCGGCGACGGTGGTGTAGCCGGTGGCCTTCACGAAGGCGGCGAACTGGGCGTTGGTGACCTCCGTGGCATCCATCCAGAAGCCCCGGACGCGGACGCGGTGCAGGGGCTTTTCGTCGGGGCGGGCCAGCGGGTCGGTGCTGCCCATGGTGAACTCGCCCCCGGGGATCCAGGCCATGCCGTGGGTGAGGCTGGGCGGAGTGGTTGGGGCGGCGACAGGGCCGGGGGCCGCCGGGGCCGGGCCGGGGTTGCCGGGGCTGGGTTCGGGCGTGGCTTGGTCGGGCGTGCTGGCAGGCTGGGCAAGGGCCAGCCGGGCGGTGGCGGGCGACGAGGGGCAGCAGGACTGACCATGCGCGGGTGCCGCGGCGGCGGTGCAGGCGACCGCCGCGAGCAGGATGTGTGAGCAACGGCGCATGTCGCCCAGCATAGCAGAAAGCGCGCTGATTTTCGGACGAGATTCGTGGAAACCCTGGCGGATTTTGTTTGGATTGTGTTCGAAGGACTGGCCGGGCAGCGGCTGCGTGCCGAAAGGAGGGTGCGGCGGGTGCGGGGTGGTGGCCGGGCCGGGTGGGCGGACTGGTGGCGGAGCGGGTCGGCTACTATCTGGGGACCACCTTCGGGCGACAGGTTGTTTGTTGGCTGTAAGGTGGATGCCGTTGAGTGAGCACGGCTCAGGAGTCGTCATGGGTCTTGAAGCAGCACTTCCCGCCGATACGTTCATGACCACCCAGCTTCGCCGGGTGATCAACTGGGCCCGCCGGTCTTCGCTGTGGCCGATGCCGTTCGCCACCGCGTGCTGCGGGATCGAATTGATGGCGACCGCGTGCAGCCGGTACGACGTGGCGCGGTTCGGCTCTGAGGCGGTGCGGTTTTCGCCCCGGCAGAGCGACCTGCTGATCGTGGCCGGTCGCGTGAGCATCAAGACCATGCCGGTGCTGCAGCGGATCTATCTGCAGATGACCGAGCCGAAGTGGGTGATCAGCATGGGCGCGTGCGCCAGCACGGGTGGCGTGTTTGACACCTACGCGGTGGTGCAGGGCGTTGACCAGTTCATTCCGGTGGACGTGTATATCCCCGGTTGCCCGCCCCGCCCGGAGCAGTTGATCGAGGGCATCATGGCGATTCAGCGGCACATTGACCAGGAGGGCATGCCGCCCCCGGGTTCGGGCAAGCGGGTTCCGCTGGGCCTGACGGTCGCGGGCAACTACGTGCCCCGTCCGCAGCCGGTGGGGTTGACGGTTGGCGCTAACTGAGGCGACGGTTTGAATCAGCGAGCACTGTGAACATCGGCCCGACGGCAGCGTCGGGCCGGTTTGTTTTTGGGCGCGTCGCGCCACGCCAGCGGCCGGCGGTTGGCGGGTTCAGCGGCGGTAGAGGCCGTCGTCGTAGCTGGAGAGGGTGGTGAAGACGGCTTTGGGCCGGGTGGCGGCGTGGCCGTCGAGGTAGAGGGCGTTGGAGGAGGTGCCGTGGCGGTCGCCCTCGATGCGGCGGACGAGCGTGTTGCCTTGGAAGTGGGCGGTGTCCCAGAAGTCGTAGAACTGGGCGAGGAGGAAGTCGGCCTCGGGACTGGAGGGAGGCGGGGCCCACTGGCGGAAGAGGTTGTCGCCCCGGTCCTCGGCGAGTTCGGCGAGGTAGATGGTCTTGGCGGGGAAGGGGTGCTTGAAGAGGGCGGTGGGGCCGCGGCGGGCGGTCATGTCTGAAGCGGGGTTGGGTGCGGGCTGATTGGGGCCGAGGAAGACCATGGCGTTGGCGACGTAGTGCACGGGGTGGCTGCCGGCGCGGCGGGCAGCGCAGCGGTAGTAGGGGGCGGAGGCGTAGAGGTCGTTGATGTCGGCGTTGGGGCTGGCGCGGTCGTCAAGGTACGGACGCAGGGCCATGCAGAAGGCGAGGCGGGCCCGGCGGTGGCTGGGCGGGGGCATGACGGCGCCTTCGCGGGGGATGAAGTCGCGGTAGTCGTTGGCATAGAGCGTCATGCCGGTGGAGATCTGCCGCTGGGAACTGAGGCAACTGGTGGTGCGGGCGGCGGCACGTGCGGAGGCGAGGGCGGGCAGGAGGATGCCGATGAGCAGGGCGATGATGGCGATGACGACGAGGAGTTCGATGAGCGTGAAGGCGGGGCGTGGGCGGTGGAGGGGCATGGTGTGGGGTATACCGGACTGCAGGCCGGATCGGCTGCAGTGCGGGCGCGGCACACCGCCGGCAGCGGTGTTGAAGAAGCGGTGAAGGGCTGCCCGGAACGGGGTGGTCTATCGATGCGGGCGGGCTGGGGACCCGGGGCGGCTCAGCGGACGACCTGCTCCCAGGCGGCCATGGAGAAGTTAGTCGGGGCGCCGCGGTCGGCCTGCATCCAGGCCTTGCCGGCTTCGAGGACGCGCTGGAGGGCCTGCTGGCGGTCGGCGGCGGAGCCGGGGGCGTTGAAGTCGGTCTGGTTGAATGACGGGTCGTTGACGACGACCCAGGCGCCGGTGGGGCGGTCGACGACGACGGCGCTGATGTTCTGGCTCTCGAGGAAGGAGCGGGCCTTGGCGGCGTCGACCTTGCTCAGGCGGGCGGCGACGATGTAGAAGCGGCCGACTTCCAGGCCGGCGGCGGCGGTGAGGACGGTGTCCTCGACCTTGATGGGCTCAACGGGCGGGAGCTTCATCTGGCCGGGCAGTTCGGGGGCCTTGCGGACGGACACCACGAGCTTGCGGCTGCTGGCGGGGGGCACGTTGATCTGGTTCTGCGGCTCGCCCCAGTTCTGGCTGATGGGCCAAACGTCCCAGACCATGCGGTCGGGGCGGTCGGCGGAGCCGTCGCCCTGATCGCGGAAGAACTCGACGACGAGCTTGTCGCCAACGGGGATGTCGACGGACCAGAGCTCCTGCTCGGTGCGGGCGTCGACCACCGTGACAGTCTGCGGGGTCATGGGGTGGCTCTCGTAGGTGTAGCGATCAAGCGACATGGCCAGGCCGCCGGGGGTCCAGCAGCCGCCGGTGAGCGATGCGCCGGCGGCGAGCAGCGTGAGGAGGGCGAGCCGAGCGGGGACGCGGAGGGAGAGGCGGCGGGTCATCGGTGCAAACTCCAAAGTGCTGGAAGGTCAGAGTTCGGGTGGCGAGGGCGTCGGACATGAGCCGTCGGCCGTCAACACGGGGAAATAGGATAAGCCGGGGAGGTTTGTCCGGGAGGGGTGAGGTGCGGGGCGATTCTGGCGGGGAGGCTGGGGGCAGAGTCGGCCCGAGGGCCGGAGGCTGAGCGGGCGGGGCAAGGGCGGGAGCGATATCGGGCAGGGGCACGAGGAAGACCACGAGCACACGAGAACCCCATGGCCAAGCGTCCGACCCGTCGCCGATCCGCAGGAGAACCCCTTGTGCCGGGCGGCGGCCCGTCCAAGCGGCACCATGGCCAGCAGGCCCGCCGACGGGTGAACCTGCCGCCCAAGCGGGCGGGCGGCACGGCGACGCCGGCGGCCGCTCCTGCGGCGGACACGACGGCGGCGGGGCCGGACTTGCCGTTTCGGGTGGGGCACGGGTATGACCTGCACCGGCTGGAGCCCAGGCCGCCGCACGGACGGGGTCGGCCGATGATCATCGGCGGGGTGACGTGGGACTCGGCGGCGGTGAACTTCGGTCCGGTGGCGCACAGCGACGGCGATGTGCTGTATCACGCGGTGACCGATGCGCTGCTGGGGGCGCTGGGGCTGCCGGACATCGGGCAGTTGTTCCCGGACAAGGCTCCGGAGAACGACGGGCGCGATTCAGCGGAGTTTCTGGTGGCGGCGGTGCAGGCGGTGGCGCAGCGGGGGTATGTGGTGGGGAACCTGGATGCGACGGTGATCTTGGAGAAGCCGAAGATCGGGCCGGTGAAGCAGCGGGTGCGGGCGAACCTGGCCAGGCTGCTGGGGGTGCCGGCGGAGCGGGTGAACATCAAGGGCAAGACGCACGAGAAGGTGGACGCGGTGGGCGAGGGGCTGGCGGTGGAGGCGCACGCGGTGGTGCTGCTGGTGCGGGCGGTGGGGTGAGCGGGGGGGCGAGTAGGGGGGGGAGTGCTGGGGTGAGTGGGGGTAGGATGCGGCGATGAACGACCTTGCGACGGCGCCGATCGGCGCGTTTCTTGACGGATTGGCGGCCAAGACCCCGACGCCGGGCGGCGGGGCGGTGGCAGCGCTGACAGGCGCGACGGCGGCGGCGCTGGGGCAGATGGTGCTGGCGTACTCGATCGGCAAGAAGGACCTGGCCGAGCACCAGCCGGCGCTGGAGGCGGACCGGGGGCAGTTGCAGCGGGCGCGGGGGCTGTTTCTGGCCCTGGCTGAGGAGGATGCGGCGGCGTATCGGCTGCTGAACGAGTTGCAGCGGCTGCCGGCAGAGGATGCGCGGCGCAAGGCGGAGATGGGCAAGGCGGTGGAGGCGAGCATCGGGGCGCCGATGGCGTGCCTGGCGGCGGCGTGCGATCTGCTGCGGCTGTTTGAGCCGCTGCCGCCGAAGACGAACAAGTTTCTGCGGAGCGATCTGGCGATCGCGGCGATGCTGGCGGAGACGGCGGCGCGGGCGGCGGCGGAGAACGTGAAGATCAACCTGCCGCTGCTGACCGACGACGCCCAGCGGGCGGCCAAGGCGGCGGCGGTGGCGGAGATGCTGGCGGGGGCGGCGAGCCGGCAGGCGGCGGTGGTGAGGGCGTGCGGATGAGCCAGGGCATGGCGGAAACGGGTAACTCCGGCGGCAACATCGGGCCTTTGGAGTGGTTCGCGCAGCCGAGCGGCCCGGAGGGCGGGCTGGGGCTGCGGTTCTCGTGCACGATGTGCGGGAACTGCTGCAGCGGGCCTTCGGGGTATGTGCTGGTGAACGACGCTGAGTGCGCAGCGCTGGCGAAGCGGCTGGGGATCAGCACCGAGGAGTTCATGGCGCGGTACACGCACATGATGGAACTGGGGCGGTCGCTGAATGAGCGGTCGGGGCCGTACGGGCTGGATTGCGTGTTTCTGGATCGCGAGAAGATCCCCGGCAAGGCGGTGTGCGGGGTGTATGAGGACCGGCCCCGGCAGTGCCGGAGCTGGCCGTTCTGGCCGAGCCTGGTGCGGAACGAGCGGACCTGGGCCTCGGCACGGAACACGTGCCCGGGGATTGACAAGGGGACGCTGCACAGCGTGGTGCAGGTGCGGATCATGCGGGACAGTTGCGAGATCTGAACCTCTTTGCGTGAGGGGCTGTGGATGGCGAGCGAGACGGCGAGGACGCCGGACAGCCCGGAGGATCTTGCGGCGGCGTGGCTGACGGCGGTGGACACGCCGGCCGTGGTCGCTGAACTGGAAGCGATCTATGCGATGGCGGCGCAGGAGATCGGTCGTCGTGGTCCGGCGTGCTGGGCCTCGGGGCGGTGCTGCAACTTTCGGGAGACGGGGCACCTGCTGTATGTGACGGGGCTGGAGGCGGCGTATTGCGTGCGGCGGCTGGCTGGTGCCGGGCGGGGGCGGCTGAGCAGCGGGGCGGTGGAGGCGGCCAGGGCGGCGGGCGGGTGCCCGTTTCAGAACGGCAACCTGTGCGGGGTGCACGCGATCAAGCCTTTGGGGTGCCGGGTCTATTTCTGTGACCGGGCGGCGCAGGGGTGGCAGCATGACCTGACCGAGCGGGGGCTGGGGATGCTGCGGGAGCTGCACGAGCGGTACGGGATTGCGTACCGCTATGGGGAGTGGCGGGGGATGCTGGGGATGTTTGCGGAGGCGGGTGCGGACGGGCTGGCTGAGGGGGGCGGACCGGAGGCGGACCCGGCGGTGGCCGTGCGGCTGCCGATGCTGCCCGGGGCGGACAATCGCCCCCGCCCGGGTGCGGCGGACGCTCGCTAGACTGGGCATCCGGGATGATTCCGGCAGCGAACTGCGGCACAGGGGGCGGAGTTCAGCGGGGGCGTGGCGGGGGATGGCAGGACCAACGGGATGCGATGAAGGACTTCTGGAGATTTGCCAAACTGCTGCTGGAACACCGGGGGCGGGTGGTGGCGGCCTTGACGTTCGGCCTGCTGTCGGCCGGCGGGCTGGGGGCCGGCCTGCTGGCGGCGACGCCGGTGCTGGAGATCATTCTGCAGCGTGACCCGGCCAAGGCCAAGGACCTGCCAAAGCTGGCGGAGGAGGCGAACACGAAGTTCCTGGGCGGACATGTGCCGCAGGCGTGGATCGATGCGTTGCCGACGGGGCAGTTCACGGCGGTGGTGTGGGTGGTCGGTGCGCTCGGGTTGCTGACGCTGTTCGGGGCGTTCTGCAACTTCATGCATGCGTATTTGTCGATGACGGTGGTGGCCAAGACGATCGCGGATCTTCGCGAGCGGACGTTTACGCATCTGGTTCGGCTGCCGCTGGCGACGGTGGTGCGGATGGGGCACATGACGCTGGTGCGGCGGGTGAGCAGCGACACGGGGATGCTGGCGGCGGGTTTCAACACGCTGTTGAGCCGGAGCTTTGCGCAGCTGACCAAGGGTGTCGCTGCGGGGCTGGCGGCGTTTTACACCAACTTCTGGCTGGCGCTGTCGGCGATGGTGGCGGCGCCGATTCTGTACACGGTGGTTCGGCGGACGGGGAAGATCATCCGTCGGGGTTCGCGGGCGGGGCTGAACACCACCGGTGGGCTGATGGCGGCGCTGGTGGAGGTGGGGAGCAACCTGCGGGTGGTCAAGTCGTCGACCAGCGAGAAGCGGGAGCAGGCCCGGTTCGCGGCCATCTCGCGGGAACTGCTGGCGATTGAGATGAAGATCCGGACGGCGCGGGCGATCGGCACGCCGCTGGTGGAGTCGCTGACGATCTTCGCGCTGGGCGGGCTTTCGCTGGTGGCGGCCAATGCGATCATCCGTGGGTCGCTGCAGCCGGCGGAGTTCTTTGTCACGCTGGCGTCGCTGGGGATCGCGGCGGCGTCGCTCAAGCCGCTGATGGGGATGTGGCACGACCTGCAGACCTCCTCGGCGGCGGCGCAGGAACTGGCGGCGATGCTGGCCCTGCCTGAAGAACTGACGGGCGACGAGGCGTTGCCGACGCTGGCCAGGCACCGCGAGAGCATCCGGTTTGACCGGGTGACGCTGACGTATCCGGGGGCGGAGCGGCCGGCGGTGCGGGAGTTGTCGCTGGAGATCAGGCACGGGCAGACGGTGGCGTTCGTGGGGCCCAACGGGTGCGGGAAGACGACGCTGCTGTCGCTGATTCCGCGGCTGCTGGAGCCGGACGCGGGCTCGGGCGGGGTGTATGTCGACGGGGTGGACATCCGCACGGTGTCGCGGGTGGGGCTGCGGCAGCAGATCGGCGTGGTGACGCAGGAGACGGTGCTGTTCAAGGGGACGATCCGCAGCAACATCGCGTACGCGGTGGAGACGGCCAGCGACGAGCAGGTTCGCTCGGCGGCGCGCAAGGCCAGGGCGGAGGAGTTCATCCTGCAGAAGCCGAAGGGGTATGACGATCCGGTGGGGGAAGGGGGCTCGGGGCTTTCGGGCGGTCAGCGGCAACGCATCGCCATCGCGCGGGCGGTGCTGCGGGATCCGGCGATTTTGATCCTGGACGAAGCGACGAGCATGATCGACTCGGAGAGCGAGGCGCGGATCGCCGAGGCGATCACCGAGTTCTCCAAGGGGCGGACGTGCCTGGTGGTGGCGCACCGGCTGAGCACGGTGATCAATGCGGACCGGATTGTGGTGATGGAGGCGGGGCGGATGGTGGACAGCGGGACGCACGGCGAACTGCTGGGGCGGTGCCCGCTGTACCGCAGTCTGGTGGAGCACCAGATGCCCCGCAACGGCGGCGGCGAGGGCGGCGGCACCGGCACGCCGGCGTGACGCAAGCAGCCCATCCGCCAGCCGAAGCCGGGTGAGGGGCCGACATCTCCCCCCTATGAGGCAGTTTGAAGGGGAGCGGCGTGCAACGGATCGCGGCAGCGGGGGGGTGCGGGCAATAATGCAGTGTCTTCCGAAGGTTCGTTCCGAAGCGGTGTCTGCGCAGTCGGCGCAGGGCTCGGGACGAGGACGTGGTGCAGCAATCACCAGGAAGGAGACACCCCATGACGGACCGCACTGATTGGATGCTCGCGGGAGCGGGTCGGCGTTGTGTTCACGCTGTGGTCGGCGCTGCGGCGGCGTTGGCGCTGGCGGCGACTTGCATGAACCATGCCTGGGCGCAGGGCGGGGGGGCAGCGCCTTCGGCTGCGGCGGTCTCCGCCGGAGCGGGCGAGATCAGCGAGGAGGAGGCGCTGGCGATCGGCATCGAGGCATACGTGTACTTCTATCCGCTGATCTCGATGGACGTGACGCGGCGGGTGACCACCAACTACTCAGCGGGTGCGAAGCCGGCAATGGGGCCGATGAACCAGTTTCACCACATGAGCGCGTTCCCGACGGCGGATTTTCGCGAGGTGGTGCGGCCGAACTTCGACACGCTGTACTCGATCTGCTGGCTGGACCTGAACTCCGAGCCGATGATCGTGTCGGCGCCGGACACCGGCGGACGGTACTACCTGCTGCCGATGCTGGACATGTGGTCCAACGTCTTTGCGTCGCCGGGCAAGCGCACCAGCGGCACGAAGGCGGGGAACTGGGCCGTGGTTCCCAAAGGATGGACCGGCAGCCTGCCCGGCGGGGTGGAGCGAATCGAGGCGCCGACTCCGCAGGTGTGGGTGATCGGGCGGACGCAGACCAACGGTCCGGCGGACTATCGGGCGGTTCATGCGGTGCAGAAGGGGTATCGGGTGACGCCGCTGTCGAGGTGGGGCAAGAGCACGGAGCCGGCGGCGTTTGTGCCGGACCCGACGGTGGACATGAAGACACCGCCTCTGACGCAGGTGAACACCATGCCGGCGGAGCGGTATTTCGCGTATGCGGCGGAGCTGCTGAAGGTGAACCCGCCGCAGATCACGGACTGGTCAACTCTGGCGAGGCTTGAGCGGATCGGGATCCGGCCCGGTGAGTCGTTCGACCTGTCGAAAGCTGCGGGGGCGGTGCAGGCGGCCCTGAAGCGGGCACCGGCGCTGGCTCTGCGGCAGATGCAGGAGAAGGCTCCGACGATGGCGCGGATCGTGAACGGGTGGCAGATGAACACCGACACGATGGGCGTGTACGGAAACGCGTACCTCAAGCGGGCGATTGTGGCGATGATGGGGCTTGGCGCCAATCAGCCGGAAGATGCGATCTATCCGCTGTGTGTTGCAGATGCGGACGGCAAGCCGCTTGTCGGCGAAGGCGGGTATGAACTGCACTTCAGCAAGCAGCAGTTGCCGCCGGTGGACGCATTCTGGTCGGTGACCATGTACGACGCGGAGGGCTTCCAGGCGGCTAACCGCCTGAACCGCTTTGCCATCGGCGATCGCGACGCGCTGAAGTACAATTCGGACGGTTCGCTGACGCTGTTCATCCAGAACCAGAGCCCGGGCGCTGAGAGAGAGTCCAACTGGCTGCCGTCTCCGACGAGCGGCTTGCTTGGTGTGACGATGCGGTTGTACTCGCCGCGGCCGGAGGTCGTTGACGGTCGGTGGGCTCCGCCGGCGATCAGGCGGGTGAAGTGACGAGGGTGGGTGTGCTGTGACCCGGGAGACGCATCTGATGCTTATGGATTGTGCGCGTATGGGGGCGGCGGGTTGCGCGGTGGTTCTTTGCTGGGGTGTGTTGTTCGGCCCCGGGGCGACGGCGGCCGACGGCCAGGTGGCGCCCGGCGCTGCACCTTGTTCTGCAGCGACGGCAACTTCAACTCCGACAACGCAGACGGCCTGGCCGGCGGATGGGGCCGAGGGCGGATCGGGCGTGGCGGTGGCGATCTCGCCGTACGCGTGGCTGACCGGGTACGACGGCGATCTGGTGTCGCGCGGGATAGAAACCAAGGTGGCGGCCTCGTTCGCGGATGTGCTGGAGCGGTCGGACTCGGTACTCGGGCTGATGGGGGCGGTTGACGTGGAACTGGGTCGGGTGGTGCTGAACTTCAACGGGGCGTTCGCCAAGGCGGAACTTGAGGGCGGTCGAGGGCGTGCCAGAAGCGGCCCGCTTGGCGGCGGAGTAACGGTCTCGGCGGAGACGCAGACCACGCTGAAGAACCTGTGGGCGGAGGCGGCGGCTGGGTACCGGCTGATCGATCAGCGGTTCGGCGACCGGGGTGAGCATCGCTGGACGCTGGACGCACTGGGCGGACTGCGGGTGACCGCGATGGATGTGCGGATTGACGCCACGGCGGAGGCCAATGTGACGCTTCCGGGGGGCGAGGTGCTGACGGCGGGGATCGCCCGCGAACTGAACTCGAACACCGAATGGCTGGAACCGCTGGTGGGGCTGCGTGCGGCGGTAGATCTGAACGGCTCGCTGGTGCTGAGCGTGCGGGGTGATATTGGCGGGTTTGATGTGGACGATTCGCAGTTCGCCTGGCAGGCGATCGGGCTGGCGGGGTATCGGTGGCGGCTGGACGGATGGACGTTTGGAGTGTTCGCCGGCTACCGGGCGCTCGGGCAGCGGTACGAGTCGGCATCGCTGACCTGGGATGTGGTGACCCACGGGCCGGTGGCGGGGTGCAACGTACTGCTGCGTTTTTGAGGCGGCGCAGAGCGGTCCGGTGGAGCGATTTTGCAGCGTGATGACAAACGGGCCGGTCCGCGGTTGCGCGGCCGGCCCGTTGGTGGTTGTGTGCTGCCTGACCGTGCGACGGCTGACCGAGGGCCGGTCCTCAGGCCCGCTTGCTGCTGGCGGCCGAGGTCTTGGGTGCGCCGTTGACGTGGGCCTTGGCGTCGCCGGCGGCCTTGGGGTCAGCGCCGTCCTTGGCCAGCGGGCCGATGGCGGCGGTGAGGATGGCCTCCTGCTCCTTCTTGCTCTTCTTCTTGCTGCCCACGGCGGGGGTGGCGCTGGTGGGGCGGCCGATGTAGGGCAGGCGGGTGAGCACGGGGGCGTCGCCGGTGCCGGTGGGGTCGGGCTGGTTGGTGAGCAGGTCGGAGAGGAACTGGTAGCCGCCGGCGTTGCGGGGCTCTTCCTGCACGTAGACGACCTGAACGTTCTTGGGGTAACGGGCGAGGGTGGTCTTGAAGAGGTCGTAGTTGAACGGGTAGAACTGCTCGATGCGGACCAGAGCGGTATCGAAGGCCTTGAGGGCGGCACGACGCTCGGCCAGTTCGTGATAGACCTTGCCGGAGCAGAGGACGACCTTCTTCACGCTGGCGGTCTTCTCCTTGCCGGAGGCGAAGTGGGGGTCGTCGAGGATGTCCATGAAGTGGCCGGTGAGCACCTCGTCCACCGTGCTGGTGGGGATGCGGAGCATGCTCTTGGGCGTCATGACGATCAGCGGCTTGCGGAACTTGCGGGCCTGCTGGCGGCGGAGCAGATGGAACATCTGGGCGCCGGTGGTGGGGTAGCAGACCTGCATGTTCTCGTTGGCGCACAACTGGAGGAAACGCTCGAGGCGGGCGGAGGAGTGCTCGGGGCCGGCGCCCTCGTAGCCGTGGGGCAGCAGGAGCACCATGCCGCTCCAGCGTTCCCATTTGATTTCGGCGGAGGCGATGTACTGATCGATGGTGGTCTGGGCGCCGTTGGCGAAGTCGCCGAACTGGCCCTCCCACATCACCAGCATGTTGGGGTCGGCCAGCGAATAGCCGTAGTCAAAGGCCATGACGGCGAACTCGCTCAGGGGGGAGTCGTAGACGCAGAACTTGGCCTGGCGGGTGACGCCGTCGGAGCCGGGCTTGCCGGCGTCGTCGGGGCTCTCGGCCAGCGGACGCATGTGGTTCAGCGGGTTGAAGGCCTCACCGGTGCCCACGTCGCGGAGCACGATCTGACGCTGGCTGAAGGTGCCGCGGCGGCAGTCCTGGCCGGAGAGTCGGACGGCGACGCCGTCGAGCAGGAGGGAGCCGACGGCGAGGAGTTCACCGTCGGCGTGGGTGAGGGGCGCGCCGGGCTGGGAGAGCGCGGCGCGTTCGCCGAGGAGCTTCTTGAGCTTGGGGTTGACGTTGAAGCCGTCGGGGGCCTTGGCGAGGGCGGTACAGATCTCGTTGAGGGTTTGCTTGGAGATGGCGGTCTTGGCGGGTGCGTGGGAGTAGTCCCAGCCCATGCCGGCCCAGCGGCCCAGAGCGGGATCGATGGTGGGGTCGTGGGGCTTGCCCTTGGCGGCGTTCTGGGCCTTTTCAAGGACGGCGTCGAGCTCGGCGCGGTGGGCCTCGAGCTTGGCTTCGGTGATGACACCCTCGGCGGTGAGGCGGCGGGTATAGGTGGTGACCACGCCGGGCATACCGGCGATGAGCTTGGCGAGGACGGGGTTGGTGAAGGTGGGCTCGTCCTGCTCGTTGTGGCCGTACTTGCGGAAGCACCACATGTCGATCCAGACGTCGCGCTTGAACTGCTGGCGGTAGAGCATGGCCAGGTGGGCGGCGGCGACGACGGCTTCGGGGTCCTCGCCGTTGACGTGGAAGACGGGGCAGGAGAAGGCCAGCGCGGCGTCGGTGCAGTAGTCGCCGGAGCGGCCGTCCTCTGGGACGGTGGTGAAGCCGATCATGTTGTTGACGACGACGTGCACGGAGCCGCCGACGCGGTACCCCTCGAGCTGGGCGAGGTTGTTGGTCTCGTGGACGACGCCCTGGCCGATGGCGGCGGCGTCGCCGTGGAGGATGATGGGCACGACGGAGGAGCGTTCGGTCACGTCGTTGCGGAGACGCTGCTTGGCGCGAACGCGGCCGCAGACGACGGGGGCGACGGACTCAAGGTGGCTGGGATTGCTGGCGAGAACGACCTTGAGGGTTCGGCCGGAGCGGAGCGTGCGATCGGAGGAGTAGCCGCGGTGGTACTTCACGTCGCCGCCGCCGTCGGCGAAGTCCTCCTCGAAGGACTCTTCGAATTCGGTGAAGATCTGCTCGTAGGTCTTTCCGAGGATGTTGTTCAGGACGTTCAGGCGGCCGCGGTGGGGCATGCCGATGACGGCCTCGGCGACGCCGGTATCAACGGCGGTGTCGAGCAGGCGATCCAGCAGGGGGATCAGGGCTTCGCCGCCTTCAAGGCTGAAGCGCTTGTCGCCGGGGTACCGCTTGGCGAGGAAACGCTCGAACTGCTCGGAGCGCAGGAGGCTGTCGAAGATGCCGAGCTTGTCCTTGGGGCTCAGAGCAACCAGTGGTGAGCCGGATTCGAGCTTCTCGATGAGCCATCGGCGGCGGGCGGTGTCGGTGATGTGGGCGAGCTGGATGGTGAGGGTGGAGCAGTAGGCGGATTCCAGACGCTGGATGACGGCGCTGACGGCCAGACCGGCCAGGTGGGGTTCGCCAACGGGGGAGATGATGGTGGAGAGGTCGGCTGAACGGAGGCCGTGGGTGCCGGGCTCAAGCTCGATCGGGCGGGTGCTGGAGCGACCGAAGGCATCGAGTTTGGCGGCGAAGTGGCCGTGGCTGCGGTAGGCAGCGATGAGCGATGTGACGCCGGCGTGCAGGCGGAGGGTGTCAGGGGAAGCGGTGGACGCGCCGCCGGCGGTTTCGGACTGGCTGAGGGCCAGATCGAATCCCTGGAAGAAGGCGACGAGATCGGGAGAAATCGACGAGGGATCGGCCTTGAAGGCGGCATACTGCTCGTCGAGGTATGCGGCGTTCCAACCGTTGATGGCGGGACGGACGGCGGCGAGTGTGGAGGAGGTCATGAACGTGGACCTTGGCAAGCGGTGTGGCGCAACAGAGTCGGGCAAACCAATCAGAACCACCCCCCTTGCCCCGGCGGCGGGTGGCCCCGAAACAACCGGCCAAAATAATAGAACGAGGCAAGCCGCTCGGATTGCGAACAAAGCCCTATCGGCGTGTGTTTGGGGGCGATCGGGCCGGTTGGCTTCAGCCGATGGTCATGCCGTTGATGGTGGCGGAGAAGACGACCTTGCCCTTGACGACGCCCTGAACGAAGCTCTCGAAGCGGCGCTCGGTGACGCGGATTTCCTGGCAGAGCAGGTAGAGGTCGTCACCGGGAACGACCTGGCCTCGGAAGACGCAGTCGCTGATGTGGGTGAAGGCGCAGAGCTTGGGGGCAGGCCAGCGGGCGTTGAACAGGAAGACGCCCAGCTGGGCGGAGGCCTCGACCTGGAGCACACCGGGGAGGATGGGGCGACCGGGGAAGTGGCCGGGCACCCAGAACTCATCGGGTCGGACATGCCAGACGGCGACGCCCTGCTGGAAGTTGGGCGTGTACCAGACGATCTTGTCGAGCAGCGCGAGCTTGTCGCGATGGGCGTTGGTTTTCTCGAGCTCGTGCTTGGAGACGGCGCAGGCGGTCAGATCGATCTTCGAGAGGTCGAAGATGGGGGTTTTGGCCGCCGGGGTGCTGGCCGGGTTGAAGGCGACCTGACCGGCGGGGAGGGCCGGCTGGGCGGAAGCGTCGGTGGTGAGGGAGGGGCTGCTCATACGTGAGAAGATCCGGGAGAGACGCGAATGGGGAGCTTTGATAGGCGGGCGTGCCAACGCACGCGGCCAAGGACGGCTCCCCGGTTGGTATGGACCGACACCGGCGGACCGCCGGAGCGACCCTGACCGGCTGCAGCGGCGAACTCACGCTGGGGTTGCCGCTGCGACGCAGCGCCCGGCCGGAACGGACGAACGGCTTATTCAGGCTTCTCGGGCTCGCCCTGCTCGCCCTGCTCGCCCTGCTCGAGCATGGCTTCGCGGAGATCCTGCGCTGCCTTCTTGATCTCCTGCATCTTCTTGCGGGCCCGAACCTTGGCGGCCTTGTTGCCACCGAAGCCCTTCTTGACGTCTTCCTCTGCGTCCGCGATGAGCTGCTTGAGGGTCGCCAGATGGTCCATGGTGTGTGCTCCTGACCGATGGGTGAGTGGGGCGAGGCCTGCCTGACGACAAGACCGGTCTGCGGGGTTGCGGTTGCGGTCCGGACGACGGGCGGGCCACCCCCTGACGCTTTGGAAACGCCTGGGGGGTTCTCGGGCATTGTAATCGAACGAACCGGACGGGGCGGAGGTTCGGTCAAGGTTGTCGACGGCGGCATCTGGTGGGGGAGGTGGGCGTGTGCTATGTTGGCTGCTGCATGGCACGGCAACCGCGTAAGTCCCGAACTGGCCGCTCCGCATCCCGCAATCGGGTGAGCACGAACTCAAATACCACCTTTTTGGGGGGGTCTGTGGCGCCATCGGCTGCGCTGACACTGGCGGCATTGCGGGAGCGGATCGACGAGGTGGACCGCCGGCTGGTGGAACTGCTCAACGCGCGAAGTGAACTGGTGGTGGAAGTGGGGAAGGTGAAGCGGGCGACGGGTACGCCGATCTACGCGCCGCATCGGGAAGCGGAGGTGCTGGCACGGGTGCTGTCGATGAATAACGGCCCGCTGCCGGGGCGGACGATTGAGGGGATCTATCGCGAACTGATGAGCGGGAGCTTCGCGTTGGAGAAGCCCTTGACGATCGGTTTCCTGGGTCCGAAGGGGAGCTTCAGCCACATGGCGGCGGTGAAGCACTTTGGCAGTTCGGTGGGGTTTGAGGATCTGCGCGAGATCGCCGGGGTGTTCACGGAGGTGCAGCGGGGGCATGTGGACTACGGGCTGGTGCCGATTGAAAACTCGATCATGGGGGGGATCGTGGAGACGCTGGACGCATTTGCCAAGCGTGCGATGCCCGGTGATGGCGGGAGCGGGGCGGGGGCGTCTCGTCCGGCGCCTCGCGGGGTGAAGTCGGGCCCTCAGGGCATCCACATCTGCGCCGAGGTGCAGTTGGAGGTGCATCACGCGCTGCTGGGGGCGTGCGAGCCTTCGAAGATCCGGCGGATCGCCAGCAAGCCGGAGGTGTTCAGCCAGTGCCGGGTGTGGCTGGCGACGCAGTATCCGCAGGCGGAACTGGTGCCGGTGGCCAGTTCAAGCCGGGCGGTGCAGATGGTGCGTGAGGCGGCGGAGCGGGGCACGCTGGAACAGGAGGGGCTCGCGGCGATCGGCAGTCAGTTGGCGGCGGAGTTGTACGACGTGAGCGTGCTGTTCGATGGCATCGAGGATGACCCGAACAACATCACGCGGTTTTTCGTGCTGGGGCGGCACGAGGCCGGGCGGACGGGCCATGACAAGACCTCGATCATGTTCAGCACGCTGAACAAGCCGGGTGCGCTGGTGCGTGTGCTGACCGACTTCCAGGAGGCTGGGGTGAACCTGACGCACATCGACAAGCGGCCCAGCGGGCGGAACAACTGGAGCTACACGTTCTTCATCGACGCCGAGGGGCACCAATCCGACGCGCCGGTGGCCGCGGCCATCACCAAGGCGAGGCGGCATTGTCGCGAGTTGATTGTGCTGGGGAGCTATCCGCGGAGCCAGCGGATTCTGGGCTGATGCCCGACAGAGCCGCCGACCCGGGGGAGGGCGGGCCGGGATGCTCAGGCGGCGGCCTTCTTCTTTCGCTTGGCGCGGGGCGGCGGAGCCTGCTCGTCAGGCTCGTCCACGGCGCGAAGGCCGTGCCACTGCACGGCGATGCCGATCAGGCTGGCGACCAGCCAGATCAGCGACCAGGCGGCGGCGGGAAGCTCCAGCGCGTGGCGTCCGGGCATGGCGGTGGCGTGGGCGAGCCAGGTCCCGCAGGCCAGGAAGAGGGCCGAGCCGACAGCGGCGGTGATCACTCCGGCGGCGCGAGCGGGCCAGACCAGACCGACCACCAGCCCGATGGCGGCGCCAGCAAGCCAGCCCATGCCGACCAGCGTGCGTTCAGACGCGGGCAGGCTGGTCCACCACCGGCGCGACCAGTCGCTCAGTGAGCGGGTGAATCGGCCAACGGCCTGGCCGGCGGCTTTCCAGGAGGCGGCAGTGTTCGGATCAGCGGCCTGATCGGCGGCGGCGGTGGGCCGGGAGTCGGCAACTTCGGCCGGTGGGTTCGGGGCCGGCTTGGCCTTGGGGCTGGTGGCGGGGGGGGTGATGGCGGGAGAGGCCGGTGCCGGGGGCGGCTCGTCGGAGGGCTCGGCCTCCGGGCCGTCCTGAGGGACCGTGGGCTTGGGCGGGAGTTCTTCGCCGCCAAGGCCGGAGCCGGGGGGGTCGACACGGGAGAGGGCAAAGGGGCGATCGGGGGTGCTCAAGGCGGCGGCCGGGAGCAGGGGGCCTCCGCGGGTGACAGAGAGCACTGCGGAGACGGTGAGCGCGACAGCGCAACCCAAAACGATACCGAACAAGGCGGCGATCAGCGGGCGGTAGAGCAGGGCGGCGGCCAAGGCGCCGGCGATGGCCCCGACCACCAGGCCGAGGATGGGGGCGAGTGGGCCGACCTGCTGACCGGCCATGCTGGGGAGGAGGAGATAGCCGACTGCGGCACTGATGGCGGCTCCCAGCAGCACGGTGGCCGGCTGGAGCACCCGCCGGCCGAGGAGCCAGAGGATCAGCCCGGCGACGAACATGCCGGCGGCGGCGGCGTGGACGCCCCAGGGCAATCCGGCAACGGCGTGAGAGAGGGGTTCAACGGCCTGGTCAATCGGGGTGGACATGGAATACTGAGATGCATCGGCAGGGTGGGTGGCTGGGCAGCAGAAGCAGGCGGAGGAGATCGCGTGCGGCGGGGGGTGTCGGTAGGTGTGGATGTGTTGTTGGGGAATCTGAGATGATGAGTGATGGGGTTTGGGAACCGGATTTGGGTTGGAGGCGAACCAGCCTGTGGCTGTCCGCTGGGTTGGCGGGGGGTATGTGCCGCGCCACGGCGGACTTCGGGCGGGCAGCGGGGGTGGAGCGGGCAGGGTGGCAGGCGGTGCGTCAGGCGGCGGGGCGTCTGGATGGGTACAGGCGGGGAATCCGGAAGGGCGTGGAGATCCCGTGCAGGGATGAACGCCGGCGGCTATGTTTGCCTCCCGCACGGGTGGGGGCGGGAGTTGTTCGCGTCGGGACATGGGTCCCGTGAAGCTCGCTCGTGGGATAGACCGGCGCACGCCGGGTGGTTCGCTTGCACTTGGAGTCCGGCATGAAGACGATCGTGAAGCTGCTGGGTGATCTGCTGAAGAATCAATCTGCCCAGCCCGCCTCGAATGCACGCGAGCTTCTGTCCCGAGCGGGGGGTACGGATGAGGCGGCGACTCCACTGGAGCAGCTTGAGGCTCGGCAACTGATGTTCGGTGCGACGATCCTGCCGCCGATCGGGGCGGCCGGACAGGCGATTCCGGGCACGAACCTGGTGTTCGGCGGCAACAACGTGGTGACGCTGCCTCGTCAGGGTGTGCCGAACGGCGCCAGTGTGACGACGCAGTTCGGCTACCTGGTGCCGATGCTGTCGCGAGATATTCAGGCGTTCCAGCCGTTTCAGTCCGTGGCTGAGGATTTCAACGACGAGCCCGGCACAGCGGGTGTGACCACGCCGAACACGGTGGTGACGCAGTACACGCTGGGCGCGGCGCCGGCGGGGGGCCTGCGGTCGGGCAACGGCCCGGCGGCGGGCGCGTTTGAGGGCGAGTCGCGTCTGCGGCTTCGGTATTACAACTATGCGGCTGCTCCGGGCGGAAACGCCCCGGCGTTGGTGACCAACCCGCCGGCCGGCGGCGGCACCTCGTCCAGCGGCGCGGGCGTGCGGTTCACACTGACGGCGCAGAACGTGGGGGGCGTGAACATCGCGCCGGTGGTCAGCTTCAGCTACGGCACGGCGACGAGCAACCCGGAACTGCTCAACGGGGGCGGTGCGAGCCGGTACAGCCCTGCGCAGACCGCCAGCGGCATCGGTCGGCAGCGGCCGATGGCCGGTGCGACGGTCACGCTCTCAACGGCGACGGTGGCGGGTCAGCCCGACACCAACATGGACGCCCAGCTGACTTTCGACGCGAACGGCATCCAGACGGGCGCCACCCGCATCCGGCTGTTGTATCGCGGGCTGGATGTCACCTCGCAGTTCCGCTTCGCCCGGCAGACGGCCAACCCGGTGCCGGATCCGCCGACGTCGGACATTGTGATCAGCCGGGCGACGCCGGCGCAGGGCGGGGCTCCTGAGGATCAGTTCGCGTTCTTCGACACCATCGAGTTCACCCGCAACACCCTGGGCGGCGGCGCGGCGGTGGCCGGCACCGACACGATCTTCATCGACGCCATCTCCGGCGTGTTTGCGCCCTCGCGGTTCAACCAGACGGTCGACGCCCGCATCTTCGGCGCTCAGATGGCGGTCTCGGGCCGCTCGCTGTTCGGCCTTGAGCAGTTCGACAACTCGAGCCTGACGAGCAGTTCGACGGGCGTGTACGCCTTCCCGGCGACGACTCGCAACGGCCTGAGCTCGCGGCTGTTGGTGCGTCGGAACACCGATGATGTGCCGACGCTCGGTCTGAGCGCCAGCCAGCTTGCCCCGCTCGCCGGCGCAGCGCAGAACCAGGCGCTGACGTTCAGCGTGGGCGGCACGCAGACGGTGGATCTGCAGTTCATGCCCCCTGCGGGCCAGTTGCAGACGGCCCGCGTCATGACCGCCTTCGGCCTGACCCTGCCGAATACGGGCACCGACGGCCTCGACCAGTTCACGTCGATTCAGTTGTTCCGGAACGGCACGCTGGTGCCGTTCAAGCTTGCCGACGGTCGCCAGGTGCTGGAACTGACCGATGACGTGTTCCTGCAGGACCCGAATCTCGCTGCACAGTTCATCAATCAGGCGACGGGTGATGCGGGCAGCCTGCAGTTGATGATCCGTAATGACCAGGGCTTTGACACGGTGCGGATCTTGCGGCGTCAGCCCTCGGTGAACCCGGCGGCCCCCAACGCGCCGGCGATCACGACGACGGCTGACCAGATCCAGATCGACAACGTCATCGGCTTCTTCGCCAACGCGTTCGTTCAGGACACGTACGGACGGGCCCTGCAGAACACCCTCACGCTGGGCAACGGCGGTGACGGCGAGGTGCTCAATGTCGACCTCAACGGCGACGGCGTGCCCGACTTCAACGACGGCATCGGGCGGGTGGATCTGCTGGGCGTGAGTTCGACCAGCGGCATCACCTTCATCGGCGGCACCGTCGAGGAGGACGCCAACCAGAACATCGTGTTCGTGCTGCCCGACAGCGTGCAGGGCATCTACGGGGACATTCAGCAGGGCGGCTTCGGACTGGCTTTCCCGAACGGGCAGGGCGCCCAGGGCGGGACCAACCCCGGGGGGCTGCCGATCGGCACCGGGTCGGTGATCATCGGCTCGCCGTATGTCCGCGATCCGCGGACACCGGTGACCTATCACGGCGTCAACCCGAACGTGAACACGCAGATCGCGTTCGCGTCGATCATGCCGTCAGTGCGTCAGGGCGCCAATCTGGTGCGGGTGGACCAGGGCCCGGGCGGCTTCAGCGGCGGACTGGTGCCGACGGGCACCGCCCGCGCCGTGGCGCCGGCTCTGCTGGATTACAACGGGCAGTTGCTGGAGGATGCCCGCGACCAGTTCGGCCGCTTCACCGACGGCCTCCCCGGCGACCGGGCTCTGCCCTCGGGGCTGCGGATGGGCATCTTTGCCGGCACGGTGGACGGCGTGGGCCAGAACCTCGGCTCGGTCTCCATCCACGGCATGCTGTTCGGCTCCAGCGCCGTTGCGGGCACGCTGCGGCGCTTTGACGTGGGCGTGATGCTCGGCTCGCTTGACGTCCGGGGCGACCTGGGCACGCTGGTGGTTGCCGGCGATCTGGGCAACTGGCAGTTGCCCGGTGCTCAGGCGACGACCGACCCGGTGGTCGCCACAGGCAACACCATTGTGGTGGGCCGCACAGTTGGCCAGATCCTCATCGGCGGCCGTGCGACGACGCCGATCACCGTTGAGGGCAACATCAACGATCCGACGCTGGCGAGGCTGGACTTCCTGCGGTACGGCGAATTGGAGCAGGTCTTCAACTTCGATCCGCCGAATCAGGATCCTCAGCGGCAGGTCATCGGGGCGGTGGTGGGGGCCAACGGCTCGGCGGGACAGGCGGCGTGGTTCGGCGCCGGCGTGTACCGCAACGACCTGCTGACCGGGGCCGAGTTCGTCGGCGCCGGCAACCGGGGTGTGATCATCAACGGGCGACTGGGCCTGCGTGACGGCGTGAACACCGACGAGGACAACTCTGACGCGTTCGCGTTCGCCGCCGGGGTCGGCCAGGAAGTGGTGCTGAACGTCGAGTTCCGCGATCCGCCGCCGCCGACGCCTCAGCCGCAGAGCCGCGAGCGGGTTTACGCCCGCGTGGTGGACCGCAACGGCAATGTGGTGGCGACGCACCAGTTCCCGTTCGCCAATCCGCAGGCGCAGTCCCCGCAGGAGATCACCACGGCCCGGTTCCGCTTCACGCCGACGCGGACGGACGTGTACTTCCTGGTGCTCTCCAGCCCCGATGACACCGCCACCGGCCAGACCGGCACGGCGATCGACTACACCGCGACGATCTCGGGCAACCTGCCCACGACGCTGGGCATGTACTCCTCGGGCTCGACCTCGCGAGTCGGTTCGCAGGTCACAGTGCCCTCGGGCGACGTGGGCCTGATCCGCGTGGGCGCGGGCTTTGTCGCCGGCGACTCCAGCCAGGCGTTCTCCAACGGCATCACCTCGGTGTCCATCGAGTCCGCCCGCGATCTGGCCAGCATGCGCGGTCTGGTGGTGAACGTTCAGAGCAACGTGCACGGCGTGCTGATCGGCGCCGACTTTGAGTCCGGCTCGCTGACCATCGGCGGCAACCTGGGCACGCTGGCGACCAACGCCTTCGGCCTGTTCGCGGCCGGCAACGGCGACTTCAACGCGGGCAACATCGTGGTGGGCGGGCAGATCGGCGCGATGGTGTTCGCCGGCGGCATCGGCGTGCAGACCAACGGCACGCCCCGCAAGACGCCAGGCGCATCGGGCCCGGTGGTTATCCGGACGGGCAACAACGGCACGCCGGGCCACATCGGCGAACTGTCCGCGACCAACGACATGAATGGCCCGGCGGTGACCATCACCACCAGCGCCAACTCGCGGATCGACCGGTTCATCATCGGCGGCCGCGTGGCGCTGTTCCAGCCGACCATCCAGATGGGTGCGGGCTCGGACATCCGCTTCACGCAGATCGGCGGAAATGTGACGCTGGGCACCGGCGGTGCGACGCCGAACGAGAATGCCTTCCTTCCGCTGCCCTCGGGCACCAGCCAGGTGTTCCTGGATGACAGCGGCGCCAGCTTCACGGTGACGCTGCCGACGGGCGGCAGCGGTCAGTTGCGGTATCTGCCGGTGAATGTCAGCCAGGGCATCACCGTCGGTCGGATCGACATCACGGTTCCCGCCGGCGGCAACGTGACCTTCACGGGCGTGGCCCCCGGCGTGATCGCGCTGGGCCTGATCAACATCACGGTCGACGGCGGCGGCGGTGGCGGCACGGCCCGCGCCGGCACGATCACCTTCACCGGCCCCGCCGGCACCGAGTTCGATGTTCTGCGGATGAACGTGACCGGGGCGGCCCGGATCGTCAACAACACCGTCAACGGCGACTTTGTGATGGTCGACGCGGGCTCGCTGGACACCCTTGAGGTGACCCGCGGCAACCTGGGCAGCACGGAATACGCCGGCCAGGGCACGAATACGCCGGGCATCGGCGACCGTCGCTTCGGCCAGCGGGTGGGCAACGCGGGCGGGCTGGTGAACGCCATCGGCGGAGCGCTGGGGGTGGATCCGGCCGGATTCAACGTGGCCGGCGGCGGCAACCGCTTCGGCAGCGACGTGGTGGTGCCGATCAACTGGGATTCCGGCACGACAAGCAACAGTCTGGAAGATCTCGGCTCGGTGATGGATCCGTTCCTGGACGGCCTGGTGGTCCGGAGCGGCAACGTGGTGTCGGTGCGGGCCTCGGGCAGCATCGGCGACGTGATTCTGCAGGGCGCAACGGGCGTGCTGGGCACGGTGGTGGCCAACACGGACAACTCCACCGCCGAGAACCGGTTCGACGGTCTGGTGGGCAACATCTACGCGGCGGCCATCACCACGGTGGACGTGGGCGACGGCCTGATCGGGCCGGGCGACAGCCCGTTCCCGGTGGCGTCGGTCGCGGCCAGCACGCTGATCAACAGCGTGGTGGGCGGCACGCGGGTGCGCAACCCGGTGATCTCGGGTCTGATCATCTCGGCGGGCGTGGGCACGCCGGCGGCTCCGCTGGGCATCAACTCGGTGAACATCACCTCGGGCCGGATCGACGGCGCGTTCATCGGCGCCTCGGCGTTCGACGCCTGGTGGCGTTCGGCCCGCGCTTCGCAGACAAACCTGAACATCGGCGACAGCGAGATCCCCGCGGGCCGCATCGGCACGGTGACGGGCACGGGCGTGAGCCTGACCCGATCGACGATCTACGGCCAGAACATCGGCACCGTGCGCTTCACCTCGGCGCTGTCCAACGGCCAGCGTGTGGGCGGCAACATCGATGCGTCGCGCATCGAGGCCCGCAGCATCGAGCCGGTGGCGGACGACCGCACGCAGGGCACCATCGGCACCATCACGGCGGACAACTTCCGCAACTCCACGCTCGGCGGCGAGCCGCTGGAGTTCCGTCAGTTGCTGATCCAGACCACGGGCAACATGGCCAATCTGCAGGTCACCAACTCCTCGGTCGGCGTGATCTCCGACGCCATCGTGGACGTCGGCGGCTTCATCACCGGCACGGTGTCGGCCCGCGACATCATCCGCTCGAACTTCCGCGTGGACAACCGCATCACCTCGATGACGGTGACCAATGACATGCGGTCGACTGTGGTCATCTCCGGCGGCCTGCGGTCGCTGACGGCATCGGGCAGCATCCGTTCCTCCACGCTGACGATCGCCGGTCCGATCGAGACCATCACCGTGCGCGGGTCGATCATCAACGGTCAGATCTCGGCCGAGGGCCCGGACGGCCGGATCAGCTCGATCACGGCGACCAACTCGATCGACGCCAACATCTTCTCCTCCGGCACGATCGGCACGATCTCGACGACCAGCGGCGACATCAGCGGCCGCATCGAAACCACCGACACCGCAGACGGCAACCTGAACACGCTGCGGTCCGGCCGCGACATGCTGGCGACGTTGCGCATTCGCCGCGACCTGGGCACGGTGGACGCCAAGGGCAGCATCGGCCGCCGTCTGATCACTTCGGGTGACGTGGTTTCCACGCCGGACGCGATCGACGTTGACGGGAAGATCACCACGCTCAAGGCGGGGGCCCAGCTGAATGCGGATGTGCGTTCGGCGTCGACGATCGGCACGGTGAACATCGGATCGGTGCGTCGCCCGTTTGCCCTGCCGGGCTCGAGCGCCGCCGACCAGATCGGCGATCCGCAGATTGTCGCCTTCGGCCGCATCACCACCGTGACGGTGGTGGGCGACTTCGGCGGGTCGATCCTCAGCCACTCCGGCGGCATCGGCACGGTTACGGTCACCAACGGCTCGATCCGGCGTTCGGCGCTGGGCAACTCTGTTGAGGCCCGCGACGGCGACATCACCACCGTCCGTGTGACCAACGGCAACCTGTTCGGCTCGGTCGTCGCCCGCGATGGATCGATCGGCACTATCGCTGTGACCGGCAGCGGCGCCTTCGGCAACCTGGGCGTCGATCCGACCTTGGCATCCAACACGCCGGTAACGGGCGACTCGTTCCGCAACCAACTGCCTCCGGGCGTGGTCGCGACTGCGGGTATTGACGGTCCCCGCATCTGGGCCGGGCTGGACATTTCCTCGGTGACAGCGTCCGGTTCGGCGTTCGAGGTCGGCATCTACGCCGGCCGCACGCTGGCGACCGTGAACATCACCGGCAACCTGCTCAGCGACAGTCAGACTGACGCGGTGACGGCTCTTCGAAACACCGCGAGCTACATCGCGGCGGGCGACGGCGTGAACACCGTGACCATCGGCGGCCGGGCGCAGGGCCTGGCGATCATCGGCGGCGTGGCTTCGCGCAACGCGGACTTCTCGCCCAACTTCGGCGCCGACAGCCGCCCCGGCGGCGCCGGGGCCAATGCGGACTCGCTGCAGGCGGGCCGCGTGGGCAACGTGACGATCACGGGACGCAACTCAACCGCCCCGCTGAGCACCAACACGGTGACGATCACCGCCGGCACCACGGCGGGCGATGACGGGGTCTATGCGTCCGGCGACAGCAACGAACTGTCAGTGCCAGGGCTCTCGACGGTCGGCACGGTGAGCGTGTCGGGTGTGGTTTCCACCGCGGTCAACGCACGGGTGTCGATCGCGGCCGATACCAGCCTGACCAACGTGACGGGTTCGGCGGCGGCCTCGGTGTTGCAGGCATTCACCAACACAGTGAACTCGCCGGTGGCCTTCAACGGCGCGTTGCCGGTGGGCGCGGGCGTCACAGCGCTGCCGATCAACGGCACCGTCACGCAGGTCACTCTGCCCGGCGGAGCCGGAACGATCCGCATCCGCCTGACCGGTGCGAATGTGGCGGCGGTCTATGACCAGAACACCAACCGGATCATCGTCCGCAACAGCCTGACTGCTCCGGCCGGCACCGGCGCTAACCAGACCCGTCTGGCGACCGTCAGCAGTCTGGTGATCGAGCCGGGCTCGGTGACCCCGGCGAGCCAGTTGAGCAACTTCGACGTGGTCACTTCCGATGACGTGACGATCACGACACTGACGACGGCCCTGCCGTTCGTCGGCGACTCGGGCATCTACGTCGACGGCAACGTGGGCACGCTGGGCCTGACCGGGGGCGCCGTGACCACCGGCGACATCCGGGTCGGCGGTGACCTGACGACGGCCAACGTGGGCCGCGCGGCACCGAACCTGTCGACCAACCGGCTGAACCTGCTGGTGGGCGGCAACCTGGGCACGCTGAACGCAACCGGCGGCATTTCCGCTCCATCCGGCGGCAACGCCCGCATCGAGGCTCGCTCGGCGGGCACGATCCGTACCACGGGGGCCACCGGCACGCCCGCCGGCCTGACCCGCACCACGGTGAGCATCCTGCGGGACGTGACGACGGTGAACATCGCCGGTCCGATGGTCTTCTCGCAGCTGCGCAGCGGCGGGTCGTTCACGACGGTCACGACGACAGGCATGGAGAACGCCCTTGTCTCCGCCCGCAATGACATCCGCACCACCACGGTCAACGGCGTGATGCGCGAGTCGTCGATCCTCGCCGGCACCGACCTTGGCCCGGACGGCTTGTTCACGTCGGTCAACTCTGACGATGTGACCACCAACGGCAACATCACGACGGTGACGGTCACCGGCCAGATGATCCAGTCTGACGTTGCGGCCGGCGTACGCCGCGGCGTGGACGGCTTCCTCGGCACACGCGACGACATCGCCTCGGACGGCCGTTCGACCATCGGCACCGTTCGTGTCACCGGTGGCATTGTCGGCTCTCAGCTGCAGAGCGAGAGCTACCGCGTGATCTCCAACGGCACCGTCACCTCGGTGATCAGCGGCTCGACGTCGCTGGCCAACGGGCAGGGCGTGGGCAACTTCCGCGTGACCCGCCTGGAGACCGTGGCGACGGGCATTCAGGTGGTCAGCCTGACGGTGACCGAGTTCGCCCGGGTGTACACAGCTCGCATCACCTTCAACCAGCAGATCAATCCGCTGAGCCTGTTCGATCCGGCCAACCCGTCGGCGTCGGCCCTGTCGATCATCGACGTGCGTGCCGACGGTCGCGAGTTTGTGCTCAGCAACACCGGTTCGGACCCGGACTACCGCGTGTCGTACGACGAGGCGACGCGGACGGCGATCATCGTGTTCAACCAGGCTGTCACCAGCCGCAACAACATCAACAACACGCCGGGCTTCGACACTCGGCCCAGCCAAGCCGGTCCCGGCATTTACCGGTTCGAGCTGTCCACATCTCTGCGAGCAGTCAACCAGGACGGCACGATTGACGGCAACTCCGACGGCCTTCCGGGTGACGGGTATCGGTTCGTGACGCCGGTGGGCGACGTCGGCGACAGATTCTTCGCGGGCACCGGGGTCGCCGGCCCGACGCTCGTGACGTACACCGATCCGGCCAGCCTGGATGTGATGATGAGCGACTCGGGTCGCGCCGGCGCCCTGCCGGCAGTGGGCCGCACTTACACGCTGCGAGGCGTGCTGGGTGATCATCCCGACACCAGCGCGACGAACCTGAGTGGTTCGGATGTTGACCTGTATTCGATCACGCTGCAGGCCGGCCAGATCATCCGGCTGGGCGCCCTCCGCGGCAACGCGGTGGCGGCAGCGGTGAACCTGCTGAAGATGGACACGACGGGCCAGGGCCCGGGGCAGCTGGCGACGGCGACCGGCGCACTTCAGGCACTTCCGGTGAGCGACCCGGAAGCGGGCGACGTCAACGGCGACCAGATCTTCCTCGTACAGCAGACCGGTCAGTACGTGCTGTACGTGGGCTCACGCGATCCGCTGGGTACCACCTCCGCGGATGTCAATCCGGCATTCCTGCCGACGCAGTTCACGCCGTCTCCACTGCTGGACGTGGCCGTGGTGAACGTGGCTCCGGCGCCGCTGGCGACGGGCAGCTACGACTTCTCCATCACCATCAGCGACGACCGCAACAGCGGCTTCGCCGGACGTCCGCTGGCTAACGGCCTGGGCGCTCCGACCGCCTCGGTACCGATCAGCAGCGCAGCGCAGTTCCCGCTCACGCAGACTCACTTCATGCCGGCGATAGCGGGCGACTCGTTCTTCGCCTTCACGTACAACGTCGGCCCGGACGGCATCGCCAACTTGAACCCCGGCACCGACGGGATCGTGGGCACCGGCGACGACAGCAACGACGACGTGCTGATCGGCGAGAGCAGCGACGGCGGCGCGGGCCCCGCGCTGGTGCGTGTGGAGCGGCGTGCGGGCGCTGACCTGATCTTCGGCACCGCCGATGACCAGATCACCCTGACGCTGCTCCAGGCTGCGGCGACGGTGGCGGGCGGTAACACGCCGGCGAACCTGCCGGGGAACGCAGACTTTGCGACGCCCGCCAGCGTGGTGACCCGCACCGCGTCAACCGGCCCGGATTTCCAATTCGTCCTGAACCTCGGCGCCGATGGAGTCCGCGGCCTGAACGGCGGCGTGAACGACGACATCATCCGCGGTACCAATATCGGCACGGTCATCACCCGCACCGCCGGGGCCAACAACATCCTCGGCGACGGTGACGACGTGATCACCTCGTCGGTCAACGAGCCGGCGGCGGTGCCGATCACCGATGCGCCTGAGGCCTCGCTGGCGAACTTCCCGAGCTTGGGCAGCACCGTGCGGACACTCTCGAGCGACGGCTCGGTGTGGACGTGGACGCTGCTGCCGGGTGCCGACGGCATCCGCAACGCGCCGGACCCGCTGGTGGGCGACGATATCGTGTTCGGCACCAACGGCGTGCTCTCCTTGAGCTTTGTCGAGGGGGCTCTGGTGTCGCGGTCGACCGTCGGCCTGCCGGAGCGGGACGCGGTGGTGGCGGCTCCGCTGCCTTACAGCGACTTGTTCTCCGACGGGAACATCGTCAACGTCAATTCGTCGGTCGGCGCCCCGTTCGACTTCTTCTTGGACGCGGGCGGGGATCGCATCCGCGGTATTCACAACGGCGTCAATGACGACGTGATCATCGGCGCCAACGCAAACAACGTGGTGGTCACCCGGACGGCCGGTCCGGACCGGATCTTCAACACTGCCGATGACATCATCACGCCGGATACCAAGGTGCTGAGTACGGTGCCGGCGGGCTCGGTTCCTGTGCCAGCGGACTTTGACACCGCGGGCGAACTGGCAAACGGCATCACGGTGGCGTCTCCGCTGGGACCCTCGGTGGTGTATCGGCTGCGACAGGGCACGGTGCCGGCGTCCTCGGTCGCCGGCGGGAACACCGTCGCGAATCTGCCGGTTCCGGCGGACTTCGGCGCCGGCGTGGTGACGCGTGCGGCCACCGTGGGCGTGAACTTCGATTTCACGCTGAACCTCAACGGTCCGGGGGGCGCCGACGACACGATCACTGGTGACAACGGCTTGGCACGCGTCACCCGTGCCGCGGGCATCGACAACGTGCTGGGGACCAACGACGACGTAATCACCTCCGTGGCGTTGCAGCACAACACGGCGGTGGTGGGCACCACCGGCACCATGAACGTGGTCCGAACACCCGGCGTTGACGGTGTGTTCGGCAACGGGGATGATGTGATCACGATCGCCTCGGCTTCGGCCTCGGGGATCGATCTGGTCACGCCGCCCCGTCCGAACGACTTTGCTCCCGCCGGCACGCCGACGGCCCAGTTGCCGTCGGTGCTCGCCGGACCGACGGCGACTCCGTCGATCACCATTGGTGAGTGGCGGTTCACGCTCGACCCCGGCGCCAACGGCAAGTTCGAGGGCAACGGTGCCGGAACCGTCCGGTCGGACGACATCGTCCGGGGCGTCTCCACCGGCGGCCAGATCATCGAGTACCGGGCCAACCCGACCACGGGGCGGTTCGACGGTGTGGCAAACGGCGACATCCTGACCGTCAACGGTGCGACGGGCGAGATCGGCGGCAAGGGCGCACCTCGCGAGACCCGGCCCGATGTGGATGTGTTCAACCTCAACGGCGGCCAGGCCATTCTGCCCGGCACGCGCTATCGCGTAACTCTGAAGGTGCAGCAGAACGGCGGCAACTTCGGCTCGCAGGTTCCCGAGCAGTTTGAACTGAACAACCAGATCGGTCTGCGGCTGCGTGACCTGCGGGGATTCGTCCAGTTCGGTCTGTTCGAACGCACCGTTGCGGATCAATTGGCCAACGGCCAATTGCTGGCCTCGCCCTCGGAGATCGACCTGCTCAACCCCACGCCCAACCGCGTGGTGGGTGAGAGCGAGACGACCAAGTACGGCTATGACGCCAACGGCGACTACTACATCGAGTTCACTGTGCCCCCGTCGCAGGGCTCGGCCACCCGCCCCGGTTCGTTCGCCGTGTACGTGCAGGGCGCCATCCAGTCGGATTACGGCGTGGAGATCGTGCAGCTGGCGTCGATCAGCCCGGTCCCGCAGACCCGCCCGCAGAACATCCTCATCGAGACCCGCGGCGCCATCGTCAACTGGCTGGAGACCGGCGGTCGCCTCACCAATCTGGCCGCCTATGACCCGTCGATCAACGGGTTCACCGGCCTGATCGGGTCGCAGTCGATCCTGGACTACATCCTCAATGGCAACGCCAACCGCAACCAGCCGGGCTTGATCGCCTCGCTGAACCAACTGTTCAACGGAACGCCGACCAGTGTGACCAATCTGCCGGCCAACACCGTGCGGTTCAGCGCCAATGCCGCCGACTTCTCGACCGAACGCGATCGGACCAGCACGGTGATCCTGTCCGGCAGCTTTGAGCCGCCGGCGTTCTTCAACAACGGCACGTTCGGGGCCACCGAGGGCTCCGACCCGTTCAACGCCCGTCGCACCGATCAGGGCGTGGTGTTCATGCCGTCGCTGAACGCTCTGGGCAACTCGCCCTCGGCTGATGGCGTTGACCGGTTCATCCGTCAGCTCACGTACATCGTCGGCCGTCAGGTCGGCGAGTTGCTGGGTCTGCGTATCACCGCTCCGACCGGGTTGTTCACCATCGACACCGACGGCAACCCGGCCACCCCGGACGCCGTTGTGACCGACACGATGGGCGACACCGGCAACGCGGCGGCCCTGCGGCCGATTCCCGAGGTCGGCGCTCAGCCGCTGCCGCCGGCGACGACGGTCGCGGGCACCGGCCCGCGGTACCTGAACCTCAGCCGCGCTCTGGCCGGCCAGGGTTCGGTGAACTCCGGCACGCAGTTCTTCCTCGGTCAGCAGAATAGCGAGCTGCTGCTCCGCCGCATCTTCGGCGTGCGGTAATCCCGACCGGCCCTGACAGGCCCGGTCCTTACGTGCATCAACAAGCCCCGGTCCTTTGGGATCGGGGCTTTTTCTTTGACAGCAGTGGGCAGGAGGCTCGGGTGAACGTGGACGGGCAGCGAGCGGCTTCAGC
Source organism: Planctomycetaceae bacterium (assembly GCA_021294835.1). Taxonomy (GTDB): domain Bacteria; phylum Planctomycetota; class Phycisphaerae; order Phycisphaerales; family UBA1924; genus CAILKP01. Next base: position 33,001 of record JAJTDF010000003.1, on the reverse strand, counting down.
CCCGGGGCCGCCTGAAGGCAGATGCGGAGCTACTGAAGGCCGCAGGCAGCCGGGCGGCCCGCAGACCGGTCAGGTTGGTTCCCGATGGCGGTCGGTCCGGCTTACTCGCGGGTGTAGACGGTGGAGTAGCCCTTTTCCTTGCTGGTGGGGGCGAACCGGACGGACATGGTGAGCTGGTTGGGACCGGTGAGCTCGTAAACCACCGCCTGCACATCCTGAGCGGCCCCAGTGCCGGCAAACTCGGCCCGGTTGTTGGCGGCTGACATGAGGGTGAAGACGTTCACGTCCTTGCGGCGTTCGGGCACCTCAAGATTGGTGTGCAGATGGCGGAGACGAAGCTTGACCCCATCGGCCTCGGCCGTGATGAGCGAGATTTCAATGAGGGCAGGCTTGCCGTCGCGGCGCACCTGGCGGAAGGTGCCCAGCAGGTGGTTGCCCCGCGGGGACATCCAGTGCTCCTCATTCAGCGTGCCATTGGGGTTCACGGCCATCCAGCGTCCGGTCATGAACGCCAGGGGAGACATCGCCTCGATCGGCTTGGCGGAAGCGGGCATCTGGAAGGTGCTGGCGGCCGGGGTCGGGGTGGTGTTTGAGGCGCAGGCCGAGAGCAGCAGGGCACTGGCGAGACCAGCTGAGGCGGTCAGGCGGGCGGCGGTGATGAGGATGTGGCCGGACGGAGCGAAGGGGACCATGGACTCTCCTTTGCCCATGGTACCCCGAGGCCGGACATGTGCGAGCCAGGTCAGAGCGCTGATCGTCGCGCGAGGCGAGAAACGCCGGCCGATGCATGCCAACGGTGGGAGTGGGGGCGGCGATGCAGGGCCGCCGGCCTGATGGCGGTTTACGGCTTGGAGAGGCTCTTGGCCAGATCGCTGGTGCGGCCGAAGATGCCGCCCAGCCCATCGGCAACTCGGGCGAGGTCTGCGGCGAGTTTGCCCTGCACTTCCTGAATGAGCTTGGCCAGCGGGGCGGGCAGTTCGCCGGGTTTCTGCTCGATCAGGAGCGGGCGCCAGGGTTCGAGCTTGTCGACCAGACCGCTGAGCATGTCGACAACGGTCTTGGTGTCTCCGCCCAGTTGCCGCGAGCGGGCCTCGGCTTCCTGCACCTGTCGCATGGCGTCGGTCAGACGCTGGCGCAGTTCATCACCAATCGATTCGATCTCGACCAGCGGGCCCTGAAGGGCCGCGGTGATCTCGGCTTTCCGGTGAGCGGCGCTCTCGGCGGCGGTGGCGGCGGCGTGGCGAAGGTCGCCGACGCCGGCTTTGAGTTTGTCGGCTTCGGCGGCGAGCATGTCGAGTTGTTCGGCGGCGGTCAGGATGCTCTTGCCGAGCAGCTCGCGGGCGAGGTCGGCCTGCTGGCGGACGGCCGCGAGCTGGCGGGTGGCGAACCCGGCATCGTCGCTGAGGTGCTCGGCCTGTTTGACCAGGGCGGGCAGTGTGGAGGCAGGGGAAGGCGCGCCGGTCTGCGGGTCATCCAGCAGCAGGGCCTCCGCCCGGGCGAGCAGGGAGTTGAATTGCTGGCTGATGCGGTCGCCGGTGGCGTTGAGCTGAGCCATCTTGCGGTCGGCGACCTCGGCCAGCGTCAGGAGACGACGCTCGGTCTCGGCCAGCGCTGCACTGTGAAGGGCGCTGAGTTCGGCCGCTTTCGCCTGGGCCTCCTGCATCACCCGGGCAGCCTCGGATCGAATCTCGGCGTAGCGGCTCTCGGCGGCGGCGGCGGCAGTGCTGATCAGGGCGGCGGAGTCCTCAGCTGCCAGCTTGATCTGGGTCTGAGCGGCCTCTCGTTGAGCGGTGAGCGACGCAGTGCTCTGTTCCGCGGCAGCGGCGATGCGCTCCAGGCCGTCGGAAACGTGCCGTTCCACGGTGGCGGCGACTTCGCCCAGACGATCCTCAAGCACCCTTCCGGCATGAGCTTCGAGCTCGGCCAGTCTGGCGGCTTGGGTCTCGGCTTGCTTGATCAGCCGCTCCACGCCAAGGCTGCGGGCCTCAATGGCGGCGAGCGTCTTCAGGGCGGCCTCGACCTTCGGCTGGTTGCGAGCGGCCGAAGCCAGCAGATTCTGCTGGGCGGTGTTGGCGTCGTCAGCGGCGTTGCGGAGCTGGCCGGCGTGTTCGGCGGTCTGCTCGATCAGCCGACGGAGCTGAGTGGCATACTCGTTGAAGGCCTCGCGGTCCACCACCCGCGGGGAGAGGAACACCTCGCGGATCACATCCGATCCGGTCGGGTTCGTCGCATTCTGGGCGGAGATGGGAGGCATGGGTGATCGTGGTGAGGGTGATCAGGACGAAGGCCCGGCGTATGGCAAGGCTCACAGCGGAGCGGCGCGACACCGTCAAGCAGGAGCATCGGTCGGCGGTTCCTCAGGAGCGGTGCAAGCCAAGGGGGGTGTTTGCCCGGATTGCAGCGGATCAGGCCCTGCAGGAGGCGGCGGTGTGGGTTTCGGAAGGGTCCAGGAGGTTGCGGTCGATCTGAAAACGGCCGCCGAGGATCGTGGCTCCGGTTTCTACGGTGATGCCTCCGGCCTGGCAGTCGCCCCTGAAAGTGGCTTGCGGGCCTATGTAGACTCGGCAACTGTTGACGGTTTCGGCTTGAAGTTCGCCCAGAACCTCGACGCCGAGGCTGGCACGGACACCAAGCCGGGTGTAGAGGCGTCCGCGTCGGCGGATGACGATGCGTCCGCAGGTTTCGAGCCTGGGGAGCACCAGCTCGTTTTCAACCACGACATCCTCAACCCGAACGCGCTGGTAGCACGTCGGGCAGGTGAGCACGGTGGCGGCGTCGGGAACCCGAAACGCCGCGGCACAGTGCAGGCACCGGACCACGCGGGTGAGAGGCTTGGTCATTGAGTGTGCACCGGAGGGCATCGCGGACGGCTCCTTGGGCGCCTCGGGTCGTGCCGTGTGCGGATGTGTCTGGCACGGGAACGGGGCGGAAGCTCCGTGCGGAATGCCCGGGGCGGCCGCCCCGTCCCCGTGCGGCAGGGGCCGCATCGGGACGAGGAGGAGAGAGAAGTCACGTGTTCAACCCGCAGCAGAGCGGGTCGAGCGGCGATTACTCGGCGGCGGCGACGGCCTTGGAACGGGCGAAGCCGGCGAGCTTGCTTTCCAGCCCGGCGATGACGTTGTCGCCGTCGGCGGTGGTGGTGACCGAAGTGCGGACGGGGGCGCGAAGGGCGGCATCACCCATGCTCTTGACGTTCTTGACGGCCTCAGCGCCGACGGAGCACTGACCGGTGAAGCTGGCGCCCTCACTGGCGACGAGCTTGGCGGCGGTGAGATCGCCGCGGATCTGGGAGGTGCCTCGAAGTTCCAGTCGCTCGTGGGCGATGACGTCGCCCTCGATGACGCCGTCGACGATGATGGTGCCGGCCTCGACGCTGGCCTTGCACTCAGCGGTCTGACCGATCTCGACACGGCCCTGGGAGTGGATTTTGCCTTCAAAGCGGCCGAGGATGCGGGCCGAGCCGGTGAAGGTCATCTCGCCCCGGATCAGGGTGTCGGCGCCGATGACGGTCATTTCCTTGCCTGTGTTGTTGTCTGCCATGCGTGGCTCTCCTGAAAAACGGCTCTTCTGACCGTTGGTTGGACGTTCGCCCGTGGTCGTTGGCTACACAGCCGTCGTCCCGGGCGTGAAAGGGCAATCGGCACACTTGAGGGCTGTGCGGCAAAATCAGCCGAGTCTGGGGTAAAGACCGCGCAAGAGCGGCAGCGGGGGGCGTGGTTTCTGCCGGCTGTTTGTTGACCGTTCGGTTCGGTCCGTCAAGAATGTTCCCCTGCACGGGCTGCGACGGCCGTGCGTGCGGCCGGCAAGGCCCTGCGGGCGGGGAGGAGCATGCAGTTGGATACCAAGCGTGTTGTCGGGATTGGGGTCATGTTCGGCCTCCTGGCGGTCACTGCAGGCGGTGTGGCGTGGTGGCGGCATTGGATGAATCAGTCGGCAGTGCAGCAGCAGATGCCGGAGATGCCGACGGCGGTGGTGACGGTCTCTGCGGAGCGGACGGCCTGGCGGCCGACGGCGAGGCTTGTGGGCAATGTGGTGGCCAAGCGGTCGGTGATGGTCAGCAATGAACTGGCCGGCGTGGTTGAATATGTCGGCTTTGACTCCGGCGTGACGGTGGATGCGGGTGAGGAATTGCTGCGGCTGGACGCCACCAGCGAGCGGGCGGATCTGGTGGCGGCACAAGCGGCGGTGCGGCTGGCCGAGGCGGCGCTGGAGGTGGCGCAGGCGAACGTGAAGGTGGCGGAGGTGGATGTTCGCTTTGCACAGGCGGAACTGGAGCGGAATCAGCAGGCCAGCCAATCGGCGGCAGTGGCCCGCAGCGATGTTGACCGGGCTGCGGCGAACCTGGACCGGGCCAGAGCGGACATGGAGCGCGAGCGGGCGACGGTACAGCGGGTGTCGGCGGAACTGGATCAGTCGCGGGCGCGGGTGACCCAAGTGCAGGCGCAGATCGCCAAGAAGACCATCAGGGCGCCATTCCAGGCCAGAGCGGGCATCCGGTCGACGCATCCGGGGCAGTATCTGGCCGAAGGTTCTCAGGTGGTGGCCCTGCAGGAGATCACGCCGGACATCTTCCTGGACTTCGCCATCCCTCAGGAGCAGATCAGCCGGGTGAAGGTGGGCGATGCGGTGCAGGCGGTGTCGGAGGTGCTGGGGGCCGAACCGGTGACCATCACGGTGTCGGCGATTGATGCAACAGTGGACAGCGGGACGCGGAACGTTCGCGTGCGGGGCGTGGTGGACAACTCGGCCGGGCGGCTGAAGCCGGGCATGTTCGTGGACATCTCGGTGCCAGTGGGGGATGAGCAGAGAATGCTGACGGTGCCGAGCACAGCGGTGCGACGGGCCTCGTTCGGCGACCACGTCTTCATGGTCGGGCCGGACCCGAAGGACCCCGCCAAGCAGCGGGCCCGCCAGCGGCTGGTGAAACTCGGCCCGGCGGTGGGCAACCGGACCATCGTGCTGAGCGGATTGAACGAAGGGGACAAGGTGGCGGCCGACGGCAGCTTCAAGCTGTTCGAGGGTGCGCTGGTGGCGGAGGTGCCCGCGGGCGGGGCCACGGGCGGACCGGCCGGATCAGCGGCCCCGGGCGCGGGCGAGCCGCAGCCGACCGCCGGCAAATGATCCCGGGCGTGGCTGGCTGGCGGTGAGCGTGGTGGCCGTGTTTCGGCTGTCAGCGGACCGGTGACGCGGTGTGGATGCAGGGTGTGGAGTCGGGCGGTGGCGTGCGGGGGAAGACTGCGGCAGGGTGGTGTGCGGGGGCGGGCGTGTGTCAGGATGGGTCCCGGGGGTCGCGGAACAGCTCCATGAAAGCCCTCACCGACATCTTCATCCGCAAGCCGGTTCTGGCCGTGGTGGTCAACCTGGTCATTCTGGCCATCGGGTTCCGGGCCATCTCGCTCTTGCCGGTGAGGCAGTATCCGCGGATCGAGAGTTCGTCGGTGGTGATCACCACCGCGTACATCGGCGCCTCGGCCGAAACGGTGCGGGGCTTCATCTCCACGCCGATCGAGCGGGCGGTGGCGGCCATCGACGGCATCGACTACATCGAAAGTACCTCGATCGCCGGGCTGAGCACCATCACCGTTCGCCTGCGGCTGAACCACCCGTCCAACGCGGCCCTGGCTGAGATATCCGCACGGCTCAACCAGGTCCGCAGCGAACTGCCCCAGGAGGCGGAATCGCCGGTGGTGAACATCCAGCGGACCGACCGCCCGTACGCGACGTTCTACGTCAGTTTCACCAGCGACCGCATGGACCTGATGCAACTGACCGACATGCTCTCGCGGCAGGTTCAGCCGGCGTTCTCGACTATCGAGGGCGTGCAGCGCGTGGATATTGAAGGGCCGCGGAATCTGGCCATGCGGATCTGGCTGGATCGCGAGCGGCTGACGGCGCTGGACGTCACGCCGCTGGAGGTGCAGCGTGCGCTGTCGCGGAACAACTTTCTGGCCTCGGTGGGGACCAGCAAGAACGCGGATGTGCAGGTGGACCTGCTGACGGACACGGACCTTCGCTCGGTGGAGGACTTCCAACGATTGATCATCCGGGAGGAGAACGGGGTGATCGTGCGGCTGCGGGACGTGGCCCGGGTGGAACTGGGCAGCGAGGAGGCGATCTCAGAGACGGGGCTGAACGGCAGACCGGCGATCTACCTGTCGGTCTGGCCGCTGCCGAGCGCCAACGAACTGGAGGTGGCCGAGCGGCTGCGTGCGACGATGGAGCGGGTGCGGCCAGCGCTGCCGACCGGCGTCGACATGATCCTGGCGTTTGACGGCACGTTCTACATGAACAACGCCATCAAGGAGATCTCCAAAACGCTGGCGGAGACGGTGGCCATTGTCGGGCTGATCGTCTTCCTGTTCATGGGTTCGCTGCGGACGGTGCTGGTCCCGCTGATCGCCATTCCGGTGTCGCTGGTGGGGGCGTGTCTGGTGATGCTGGTGCTGGGTTTTTCGCTGAACCTGCTCACGATCCTGGCGATCGTGCTGGCCGTGGGACTGGTGGTGGACGACGCGATCGTGATGGTGGAGAACGTGGAGCGGCACCTCCGCGACGGGATGGGGCGGCTGCAGGCGGCCCTGACGGGCGCGAGGGAACTGCTTTCGCCGGTGATCTCGATGACCATCACGCTGGCGGCCGTCTACGCCCCCATCGGCTTTCAGGCCGGGCTGACGGGCGTGCTGTTCAAGGAGTTCGCCTTCACGCTGGCGGCGGCGGTGATCGTGAGCGGCGTGGTGGCGCTGACCCTTTCACCGGTGATGAGCGCGTATCTGGCCAGCGAGAAGGGGCGGGAAAGCGGCTTTGCCCGCTGGGTGAATGGGCGGTTCGACCGGCTGCGGGCGCTGTACGGCCGCGTACTGGACACGACGCTGCAGATGCGCTGGTCGATGGCTCTGGCCACCGTGCTGGTGGCGATTGCGGCGATTCCGATGTACCGCCTGAGCAGCAAGGAGCTGGCGCCAACCGAGGACGAGGGCTTCGTGTTCTTCATCCTGCAGAATCCGCCGGACGCCTCGCTGGATGCGATGCGGCGGGCGGCGACCGAGGTCTCGCAGCGGATGCTGGCGCTGCCGGACACGGTGCAGACCTTCAGCATCCTGCAGCCGTCGTTCGGCTTCGGCGGGGCTCTGCTGAAGAACTGGAGCAGCCGCGAGGCGAGCTCGTTCCAGGTGCAGCAGCAGGCGTTCGGGGCGGTGTCGTCGGTGGCGGCGGTGCGGGCGATTCCGGTGCTTCCGCCGCCGCTGCCGGGGGCCGGGCAGTTCGGCGTGGAGATGATGGTGACCGCCAACGACGTCCCGGAGCGGATGGAGGCGGTGGCCCAGCAGATCGTGGGGCGGGCGTTCGCGTCCGGCAAGTTCATGTTCGCGGACACGGACCTGAAAATTGATCTGCCGCAGACGAGAATCGTGATCGATCGCGAGAAGGTGGCCGACTTGGGGTTGGACCTGGCGACGGTGGGCTCGGAACTGGCGGTGATGCTCTCGGGCGGGTATGTGAATCGGTTTAATCTGGATGGCCGTTCGTACAAGGTCATTCCTCAGATCGCCCCGTCCGAGCGGGTGACGCCCGAGCAGATCCTGCAACTCAAGATGCGATCATCCAGCGGCGGGCTGGTGTCGGTGTCGTCATTCGTGCGGCTGGAAACGGTGACAGCTCCCCGCTCGCTCAACCGCTTCCAGCAACGCGACAGCATGAAGATCTACGGTGAGGCGGCTCCCGGCGTGACCAAGGAGGAGGCCCTGTTCGCGCTGGAGCAGATCGCCCGTGAGGTGCTGCCGGTGGGCTACGCGATTGACTACGCCGGTGAGAGCCGGCAGATCCGCACCGAGGGGGCCAGCCTGACGGTGACCCTCGGCTTTGCGCTCGGGCTCATTTATCTTGTGCTGGCGGCGCAGTTCTCAAGCTTCCGCGACCCGCTGATCGTGCTGCTTGGCTCTGTGCCGCTGGCGATCACCGGGGCGCTCGTCTTCACCTATGTTGACCTGACGACCGTGAACATCTACTCGCAGGTCGGGCTGATCACGCTGGTGGGGCTGGTGGCCAAGAACGGCATCCTCATCGTCGAGTTCGCCAACCACCTGCGTGAGCAGGGAGTAGACAAGCTCTCGGCAGCCAAGGAAGCGGCTCAGACGCGGCTGCGGCCGATTCTGATGACCTCGGCGGCGACGGTGTTCGGCCACTTCCCGCTGGTGTTGGTGACCGGCCCCGGTGCTGAGGCCCGCAACTCCATCGGCATCGTGCTGGTCGCGGGCATGACCATCAGCACGGTGTTCACGTTGCTGGTGGTGCCATCGATCTACGTGCTGCTGGCCGGTCGGCGGGCGGTTCACATCCCCCCGGAGGCCGACGGCGGCGGGCACAGCGGGCGGATCCCGGGGCGGAGCGCGGAGGTCGTCTCGGCGGTTGGTCCGATCCCCGGCGCGGGCAAGGCCGAGCCCCAGCCGGCCTGAGTCGGGCCGTCAGGCGGCCGCTTCGGTGATGCGGAGGACCTCTTCGACGGATGTGATCCCCCGACTGGCCTTCTTCAGGCCGTCCTGGCGGAGGCTCACCATGCCGCGTTCGATGCACAGGCGGCGAAGTTCGGCAACGTTGGGATTGCGGACGATCACGTCGCGCAGCTGGTCGTCGACGGTGAGCAGTTCGTAGATGCCAAGTCGGCCGGAGTAGCCGGTGTTGCGGCACTTCTCCTTGCAGCCGGCGTGCGTCCACATGGTGTCGGTGGGGAGGCCCTGCAGGTGAAGGAACTCCTGCATCTCCTGACTTGGGGGCACCTGCTTCTTGCAGTTGGAGCAGAGGCGGCGGAGCAGACGCTGTGCAAGCACGCCATTGAGTGCGGCGGAGACCAGGAACGGCTCGACGCCGATGTTGACCAGTCGTGTGACCGAGCCCGGGGCGTCGTTGGTGTGCAGCGTGCTGAGCACAAGGTGGCCGGTGAGGGCAGCCTGCACGGCGGTGACGGCGGTCTCCAGGTCACGGATTTCGCCGACGAGGATCACATCGGGGTCCTGACGCAGCAGGGCCTTGAGGGCCTTGGCGAACGTCATGCCGATGCGGTCGTGGGTCTGCGTCTGGTTGATGCCGTCGAGGTGGTATTCCACCGGATCCTCAACGGTGGAGATGTTCATGCCGTTCTTGTCGAGCTGGCGGATCGAGGAGTACAGCGTCGTGGTCTTGCCTGAGCCGGTCGGGCCGGTGACCAGCACGATCCCGTGCGGGGCGTCGCAGAGACCTTTCCAGGTGCGGAGAATCGACTCGTCGAAGCCGAGGTCCTCGAGTTTTACGTTGATCGAGCGGGTATCGAGAATGCGCATGACGACCTTCTCGCCGCCGGTGACCGGCAAGGTGCTCATGCGGAGGTCCAGCTTGCGGCTCTGAACGGTGCAGCGGATGCGGCCGTCTTGCGGCAGGCGTCGCTCGGAGATGTCCAGATTCGCCATGATCTTCAGGCGGCTGGTGATGGCCGCGCTCATCGAGGGCGGCGGGTTCATCATCTCGAACATCTCGCCGTCGATCCGGAAGCGGACCTTGATCTTCTTTTCCGAGGGCTCGATGTGGATATCCGAAGCGCCCTCTTCAACGGCCTTCTGGATGATGAAGTTGACGTAGCGGATGACCGGGCTCTCGCCGGCCTCCTTCTCCAGGTCGACTTCCTGATGCTCTTTTTTCTCGACCTGAACGTCGCCATCGTCGACATCGCGGAGGATGTCGTTGACGTCAATAGCGGACGATCCGGCCTTGTCGCCGGAGATTTCCAAGGCTCCTCGGATGTCGAAGCCGGTGACAACGACGCAGCGAACGGCGGGCACGCCGAGGCGGCGCTTGATCTCATCGACCAGGAACGCCTGGTGCGGGTGCACGAAGCCCACGACAGCGCGAGAGGACTCCATGCGGAGCGGAAGCACCATGTGCTGCTTGCAGAAATCAATGGTCAGGCGCTGCAGAAGTTTTCCGTCGAAGCCGCCCTCGAGGCCCTTGGCCAGATCGATGGTTTCAAAGGGCAGACCGCTGCGTTCCGCTACGCCCCGAAGAACTTTGGCCTCATCCACGCCCTGCTCGATGAGAATGTCGGCGATGGACTTGCCGGGGGTCTGGGCGGCGACCTGCTGGGCGGCCTGGAGCTGCTGAGCGGTAATCAGTCCCGATCGCAGGAGGTAGTTCCCTACATCGCCGGCGGCGGCGGGGGGGGTGGGGGGTGCATCCTTGTCTTCGGGGCGCCAGACGGGCGCAATGGCTTGGCCGACAGTGGCCTCGGCAGCGGCGGCTTGAAGTCGCTGGGCAGTGCTGACGGCGGGATCGTCGACAGGCTGCAACGGCTTTGCGAAAGGGCGCTGGTTGGCGGGCACGGCGGGCAGTCCGGCCATGGCCTGGTGGTTGAGGTCAAGGGTGTGCTTGCGGATCGGCGCCGGCTCGGCCGCCTTGACCGCAGGGCGGACCTGGTCTGCGGCTGCGGCGCTTGGGTCCACACCAAGCTGGCTGAGCAGTGTGTCGAGATCTTCGGCCTTGCGCATGCGACCGATTCCGTTCTGATCCAGCATCCGACTCCTCCGTGCCCGCGGCCGGGCTTAGTTGCGTCCGGCCGGGTCGAGACTGAGCGTGGTCTGTCGCCCGCCGTCCACCTGCAGGGTGACATGACGAGCGCCGATCTCGGTGACGGTGAAGTACTCGCCGATGCGGTCGCCGACGCGGACGTTCTGCCCGCTGACGCGAGCGAGCGGGTAAGACCCGCCGATGATGGAGTTGAGCCTGAGTTGCGACTCCGCGGCGGCGACCTTCTTCTCCCAATCGGCCTGTTCGGCCATTCGCTTCTTGGCCGCCTCCTCCAACTGGCGACGGGCGGCGCTCGCGTCCGCCGAGCCGTCCGCCCCGGTGACGGCGGGCGTGATGGCGCTGTTGATCAGCCGGAAGGGGTTTTTCTTGAGCTTGTCGACCGGCACCTGGTGGGTGGTTCTTGAGGTGGTCAGGTCGGCGAGCACGGCGGCATAGTCGCCCCGAATCTTCGGGGCCTCCACCTCGGCGAGCTTCTCGCCGTCCATAGCGGAAGCCATGCCGGCGCCGAGGCCCATGTGCCGCATGAACACGAGTGCACCGCCGGCGAGCACGAGCAACAGGGCAATGGTGACGTTGCCCGAGGTGAACCTTCGCCGTGCCGTGCCCGCCTGGACGCCGATCAGCGAGGCGGACATGTCGGCGGTCAGCGCCATGTCATGGCCGCCGCCTTCGGCGTGAGCGTTATGCCCGGGGTCAACCGGGCCAAGGCTGGTATGGTCCGTTGGGGTGCTCACTTGGATGCTCCTGCGCTGGCGGTCGGACGATCGGACAGGGTGGCCGGGTCTTCACCTTGGTAGTACACCGACAGCGTGAACCTTGTGGTCAAAGCGCCATCGACGTCGTCCATGCGCTCCATCTGAAAGTCGGGCAGCCTCGTGATTCGGGGAAGCCGCTCAAGTTCCAGAAGGAAGCGGTAGAAGCCGTCGAAGTCGCCTTCGATCTCCACAGTCAGCGGCTGCTCCATGGCCAGTCCGGCCGGCAGCGGCTTCTCGCTGCGCTTGAAGTTCTTCATGAGCAGTCCAGCGTTCTCGGCGATCTTGGCGACGTCGCGAAGGACGAGGTCCATCTCCTTGTCCGACGGCAGGCGGGATTCGATGGCGGCGATGGATTCGCCGATCTCGGCGTTGGCGCGTTCAAGATCGCTGGAGCGGGCGGTCGCTTCACGCAGCTTTGACAGCATGGCCTGCTTGAGTTCGATCTCCTGCCGGGCGCGGGCGATGGCCTGGTTCTGGGGCCTGAAAACGATGAAGAAACTGGCCAGCGGAATGCCCAGGAGCAGTGCGATGAAGATCAGTTGGCGGTAGGAGATTGCGTTCACCGTTCACCTCCGGCGTTCTGGCCGCCTGTTGGTGCCGTACTGACTTGGCCGGGACCGGCGGGCCTGAAGAAGCTCTCGGCTGCGGGACGCGTCCCAAGCTGTGCGGGGGTCCTGAGCCTCGCAACACTCAGTGGGATGACCGAGCGGGCGTCAGCGGACTGGCTGAGCTGGGCCTCGATGCGGAACCGGCGGACGGGCACATCCTGAACGCGGGTCCCTTCGGTGGAGACCAGGTCCACCCGTTCGAGCAGTCCGCATTCCTTGAGGGAGGCGTGGTAGTCGGCCACGTCCTGATCACTGGCGGCCAGTCCCTGGATGCTCAGGGTGAACTCCATTTTGGGCGGACGGGGTTTCGGGGGCGCGGCTTCCTTGGTGTTCTTGCCGCCCTTGCCGCCCTTGCCCCCCTGCTTGGTGTTGGATGCGGAGAGCGATTTGGGGCCGGCGGCGGCCGGCTTCTTGGGAGCCTCCTCGCGGATGCGACGGCTTTTGAGTTCCAATTCGGCCAGTGTGATGCGCTCAGGCATGCGATTGACCACCTCAGCAAGCAGGATGGACCTGGGCACCTTCTCGATCAGGCCGGTAGTGATCTCGGCCTTCTCAAGCATGTCCTGCTTCTGGGTGTCCAGCAGCTTGAGCTGTTCGATCTTTTCGGCCTCGGTGGCGTACTGAGCGTTGATGGCCTGCTGCTGCGCGCGGACAGTGTTCCACTGACGGTGGGTGACGAAGAAGGCTCCAACGACGGCGCACAGCACAACCCCGAAGAGAAGAAGGTTGATCGAATTGGCCTTGGACTCCCGCCTGGCCAGCAGGTAGTCCTCGGGCATGAATGACTGGGCGTTGGCGGATTGTCGCGTCAGCATGGAGCGGCTCCCTCGGTCCAGAGTCCGGCATCAGCCCGGGGGCCATATGCCGTACGGGCTTACAGATCGGTCGGGCAGAAGCACAAGCCAAGCGGAACGGCCCATCCGGGCTGGGGCTTGGTGATATCCACGCCGACGGCGGTGAGTTTGTCGGTTCTGCCCATGCGGGCGAGCGGGTCGGCGACATGGGAGGACAGCCGGAGTTTGCGAGCCATGTGCTGGCACAGCACCACTGATTGGGATTCTCCGCCGACGAACACCGCCCGGGTGACGTGCTTGGCGGGGAACAGGCCGTCGTGGTACCGCAGGCACAGAGCGATCTCGTCGGTCAGGATGTCGACCGCTTCGCCGATGGCAGACCGGTCGAGGTCGTCAACTTCTGCGGTCACGACCTGGAGGCCGGCTGGCTGCGCCCCCACGCGGCGTTCGGTCGCCGCGGCCAGCGTGGACGAGGCGATGCCGCCACTGTCAGCCGAGCCGGGCTCGGCGGGGGTGGCCCTGGCGAACGATCTGACCGGGGCCTTGGAGGCGGCGGCCATGGCCGCGCCGAGTCCCGGGAGCGCCGTGGTGACGCCGTCGGCCGGCGTTGCGACCGGCGCGGCGGCGGGAGCGGCCCGGGCGCCAGAACCGCTGAGCAAGCTGCGGCGGATGTCGCCGGCCTCGGCCATCGAGCAGTTTCGGGAGCGGGCGATGGCCTGGTCAAGGAACTGTCCGCCAAGTTGGACGACCTTCGCAAAGACCAGTTCTGTGCCGTGGGCGACGATCACCTTGCTGGTGGCGGCCCCGAGATCGATGTACACCGAGACCATGTCGGCATCGCTCCCGCGTCGGGCCAGTGAGTCAAAGCCCCGCAGCAGGGCGACAGCCTCGGGATGGATCGCCACCAGGTCCATGCCGGCGGCGCGGGCCGCATCCATGAACTGCTTGACCAGCCCCCGTCCCACGGCCATGCCGATCACCTCGCTGCGGCCGGCGCTGCCTGCGGAGGGCACCACCATGTGTCGGACGCACAGGCCGTGCGGCTCGCAGCCGAGCTGGCCGGCGATGGCTCCGGCGACCAGTTCAGAGGCTCCGGTCGGGTCATCCTCGGGAAGTTGAAGCTGCAGGTGCTTGCAGTAGGTCTGTGCGGCGGGCACGGTGGCGACCATCCTGGAGCCCTTCATGCCGGCGGACTTGAGGAACTTGGGCAATGCCGCCAGTTGCGCCGACAGCCGTTTGGCGGGATCGGTGGTCGGGTCTGTCCACGGCAGGAAGGCCGCAGCGGCGACGGTCGGCGTGTCAGTGAACTCAAGCTGCAAGGCCTTGATGCCGGACGCGCCACAATCCACAGCGACCGGACCTCTGCCGGCAGCGTTGCTCCGCAGTCCTTTCAGGAACGTCAAGTTGAGCTTCCCGAAACCCATGGCTCGCCTCGCAGTTGGGGCGGTGGGGGGCGTCGCCGACCGGTTCTCCGGACGTGCGCGCGGCCAGCCGACCTCGAGTCGGATCGGCTTCTCGCTCCCCCGGCTGGGCTCATGCGGCAATGTGCGTCCGCGTTCGCTGGTCGGCGCGGAACGCGCAGACTGTCTTGGTCGCATCAACCGTGCAGTTCAACAGCTTCAGCGGTCCGAGAATGCCAGTCGGGCGACGGCCTGCGACACCCTCGTCAGCGTTGCCATCGCAAGCTTGATGTCCCACGACTGGGCTTCGCGGCGGCCGGTGCGATTGCTGATCACACGCACTTCGGCGAAGGGGGTTTTAAAAACTGAGGCGGCCAGGCCAACGGCGGCGCCCTCCATGCACTCGGCAAGGCCGCCGGTGCGGGCGGAGATGGCGGCGGCGCGGGCGTCGGTTCCGCTGCAGACCGACACGGTTGCGACAGGGCCGACGAAGCACGCGGGGGTATGACCGCCGGAGACGGGCGGCAGGCGGTACAGCAGCGACCGGAGCCGGTCGAGCAGGGCCGGATCGGCAGCGGTGGCGCCGGTGTGGCCGGTGAAGGGCAGGAAGCCCATGTCGGCGACGCTCACAAACCCGCCCGGGCTGTCCGTCTCGACACCCTCATCAGCGAGGATGCTGCAGTCTCCCAGGACGATGTCGCCCACGGATGGACGGGCCTGCCAGAGCGAGTCTGTCCCCGGCCCGGACGAGACGGACGAGACGGACGAGACGGCCGAGGCCTCCGTGGCAGGGAGCACCCCGCCGATGCCGAGGCTGAGCACGGCAGTAAAGCCACCTGCGGGCTCGGTACGGGCGAGGGCGGCGGCGGTGGCAGCTGCAGCAGGAGCCTTGCCGACTCCGCAAAGGACAAGGTGAATGCCGGAGTGGATGTGGAGCGGAGTCCACATGGGCGGAAGTGGGCTGCCGGCTCGACCGGTGAGCCCCTGGATGACAGCCCGCGCCTCGTTGTCGGCAGCGACCACCAGCAGCAAGGGCCGCTGCGAGCAAGCCGGCGGAGCAACATGGGTGTCTGCGACAGGTGCCATGCGGAAGCTGGAAACGCCTTGTGAGCCCGGACGCAAGGGAAGAGTGCCGGCGGGGGTGAAGTTGTGCAGGCACCCTTCCAAAGACCTATCATAGCTGAACGCACCAGTGAGGGTGCGGGATCTGCTGTTGTTCTCGCAGCCCGAGCGAACCCATTCACTAGAATCGGGGTACCTCCTGTCTGTTGGCATCGCGTTTGGTCCTGTCCGCCGGGGCGGGCAGATTTCCGGAAGGATCGTCCATGACTGTTCAGTCTGTCTCATCGCCGGCTGTCCGGCGTCGCCGTGGTTCCCGCCTTGTCTGGGCTGCAGCGTTGGCAGCGGCAGCTGGATCGGCAGTAGCGGTGATGATGGGTCTGCAGGCGGCGACGCCCAACGCGGAGGGGCAGCAGGCCGGCGGGGGGCAGACTGAACCGGCGGGCAAGGCGACCAACAACGGTGCTCCGGAGTCGCCGGATATCGCGGTGGCCTCGGTCACCAGCTTTGAGATCACCTCGACGGCCACAGGTGAACTGGAGGCCCGGCGTCAGATCGACATCCGCAACCAGCTTGAGCAGCCCACCACGATCGTGGAGATCGTTAAGGAAGGCACACAGGTGAAGGCGGGTGACGTGCTGGTGCGGCTGAACGCCGACTCGATCCAGACGCAGGTGGACGAGGAGACGCTGCGGGTGGAGACCGCCCGCGCCGAAGTGGTGGTGGGCGAGAACGACGTGATCATCCAGCAGACCGAGAACGCCTCGCTGATCAGCAAGGCCCGGCTGGAGGTGGAGGTGGCGCAGCTGGAACTGAAGAAGTGGGAGGAGGGCGAGGTCACCAGCAAGCGGCAGGCGAATCAGTTGGCCCTGGAGCGAGCGATCCGCGAATTGGACCGGCTGGGCGAGAAGTATCAGCAGAGCGTGGAGTTGGAGAAGCGCGGCTTCCTGTCTCGCGATGAACTGCGGCGGGACGAGGTGGCGTTCCTGGAGGCCCGCGCGGCCCTGGAGACCGCGAAACTCGACATCAAGGTCTACGACGAGTTTGAGTATGTGCGCGACCGCAAGGTGAAGATGTCCGCGGTCGACCAGGCGAGGGCGGATCTGGACAAGACCATCCGAAAGGCTGAGAGTGAACTGGCCAGCAAGGAGGCGGATCTTCGCAACAAGCGAGAGCAGTTGCGCCTCCGTCAGTCTAAGTTGGACAAGCTCAAGGAGCAGTTGGACCTGGCGGTGCTGAAGGCACCCAGCGACGGGCTGGTGGTCTATGCGACGAGCCTGAATCGGGACCGCTGGGGCAACAACAGCGAGGGGACGCTTGACGTGGGGCGGCAGGTGACGCGCAACCAGCAGCTCATCGTGCTGCCGGACACCAGCGAGATGCTGGCCAGCGTTCGCGTTCATGAGAGCCTGACCGGGCGCATGCGTCGCGGTCAGCCGGCGACGATCCGCATCGACGCGCTGGGCGGCCGTGCTGTCCCCGGGGCGGTGGAGACCATCGGCGTGATCGCCGAGAGCGGCGGCTGGCGCGACCCGAACCTGCGCGAGTACACCGTCAAGCTCCGGCTGGATACGAGTGACACGTCCATGCTCAAGCCCTCGATGCGGGCCGAGGCGACCATTCTTCTGGACAAGGTCAGCAGCGCGCTGACGGTGCCGCTGCAGTCCATCTTCAACGACGGGCTTGTGCGCTACGTGCTGGTGCCCGAGGGAAGCCGCTTCGCCAAGCGGCCGGTCCGGGTGGGGAGGCGGAGCGATCGCTTCGCGGAAATCGTCACCGGGCTGCAGGCCGGCGAGCGGGTGCTGCTGCGTGAGCCGACCCCCAGCGAGGTGGTGGATCGTCCGTGGGACGCCAAGCAGCTGGCGGCGGTGGGACTGAACATGCTCCCCGACGGTCGCATCATGCCCGCCGGCGGACCTCCTGGTGGTCGGCCGGGCGGTGGTGCTCCCGCCGGCGCTGGTGCCGGCGGGGCGCCAACGGCGGGCGGACGGCCTGCTGCGACTCCTGCGGAACCTGCCGGAGCGGGCGCCCCGGCAGGCGGCCCCCGGGCTCAGCGGCCCGAGGGCGGCAACGCCGAGCGTCGGCCCCCTGCCGGCGATCAGCCGGCGGCCCCGGCTGCGCAGCCGGCCCCGGCCCAGCCGGGTTGATCCGTCGGGTCGTTCGACCAAGCCTTGCCTGTGAATCGCGAATCCGCCCCCCCAGCCGCGCAGAGCACGCCCCGCAGCCCCTGGCCCAAGGGCGTGCGTTGTCTGCTCTTGCCCGGTCTGGCCGCCGACGGGCGGCTGTTCACCCCCCAGTTGAGCGCCATCGCGGGTTCTGCGGTGCTGCCGTGGATCGAGCCCGAAGGCCGCGAACCGCTTGAGCGCTACGCGCGTCGCCTCGCCGGGAGGCTCGGCCCGGCGCCGGGGCCGTTCGTGTTGGCGGGGTTTTCCTTCGGCGGGCAGGTGGCGCTCGAGATGGCGCAGTGGATGGACCCTGCGCCGGCGGGCATCGTGCTGATCTGCGGGGTGCGCGGGCGTGAGCAGTTCACGCGGACGTTCAAGACGCAGCAGGCGCTCGGGGGGCTGCTGCCCGATGCCTTGCACCGGCGGCTGTACGGGCCGATGGCGCGGGCGTTTGCCAGGCGGTGTGAATTGGGGCCGGCGCATGCCGCGACACTGGTGGACATGGCGACAGCCAATCGGCCGGCGTTTCTCAAGTGGGCGGCATGGGCCTGCAACGGCTGGGGGTGCCGCCCGAACCTGACTGTGGCGGGGCGGACGATTCCGGTGCGCCACATTCACGGTGAACGTGACCAGGTGATCCCGGACCCGGCGGATCGGGCGGATCGGACTATTCCCGGGGCGGGGCATCTGATCACCTGGACGCACGCGGACGAGGTGAACCGCTTTATCGCCGAGGCGTTGGACGACTGGGGGGTGTGACGGCCGCGTGGTGCGGGGCACGCCCGGCGAGTCGATGGTCAGCCCGGTGGGAGGCGGCGTGGTGGTGGTCGAGGCCGGCAGCGGGCTACATGACCCGCTGGGCGGGGCCGGTCGGGCGGCGCTGGGTCAGCGTGTCGAGCAGCGACGCCCACACCTGGTCCTCGCTGGCGCGGGCGTCGACGACGGCGAAGTGGCCGGGATCGGCCTTGGCCTGGTCGAGGTAGCCCTGGCGGACCTTGGTGTGGAATGGCACGCCCTTGGCTTCCATGCGGTCCAGGCTGCGGCCCATGCGCTGGCTGGCGGTCTGGGTGTCCACATCAAACAGGACGATCAGGTCGGGCAGCAGCCCGCCGGTGGCGACGCGGGCGACGGCGCCGATGTCGGCCAGAGGCAGGCCGCCGGCGGCGCCCTGGTAGGCGAGCGTGGAGGAGACGAAGCGGTCGGCGAGGACCAGCTTGCCCGCCCGCAGCGACGGCATGATGGTGGACTCGACCAGTTCGGCCCGGCTGGCCATGTACAGGAGCATCTCGCAGCGGAGCGACATGCCGGTGTTGGCCCGGTCGAGCAGCACCTGGCGGATGGCCTCGCCGGTGACGGTGCCGCCGGGCTCGCGGACGGTGGTCAGCGCGATGCCCGAGGCGTTGATGGCGTCGGTGAGGCGGCGGAACTGGGTGGATTTGCCGGAGCCGTCGGGGCCTTCAAAGACGATGAACCGCCCGGCCCACGGACGGAGAATGGAGGCGATGCGGGGGTCGGCGGCGGGTTCGGCGGGCGGTGGGGCCATGTGGGGGGCAGGATACCCGGCTCGGGGCTTAACGCCCGGCCTGCAGATCGGCTTCAGAGAGCACGCGGTGGTCCTCGGCGATCACGCCGGAGCCGTGGGCGCGGGCGATGGCCTGGAGCACGCCGGTGGGGTCGGGCTCGAGGAACTGGATGGTCTTGATGATGCTGCCCCGGCGGCCGGAGGCGGGATCGACGGGATTGAGACGGTCAAGCTCGGCCAGCAGCGGGTCCAAGCCCACATCCCACGCGGCACCGCCCGAGCGGGCGATGGCGCGGGTGAGCAGGAAGACGACGTGCGGACGCTGGGCGAGGGCGGTCCGCAGGCCGGCCATGGGGTTGCTGCGTCCGCCCGGGCGGGCTTCGCCGAGGAAGCGGTCCAGGTCGCTGAGGGTGTCGGGCGTGGGGGAACGGAGATCGGTTGCGAAGGCGTCCACGCCGGCGCTGCCCTCGCGCTGCGAGAAGAGCACCACGTTGAACCTCTGCCCCGGAGCCAGCGTGCGGACCGAGCGGCGGAGTTCGGCGAGCACCAGGGGCAGCGAGGCGACCATGGGCCCGGAGGCGTCGACCACGTAGACGATGGACTGAGCGGGGGAGCCGTCGGCGACCAGGCCGGCGAATGAGACCGCCGGCGACCCGGCCGGGGCGGACGGCGCCGGGCGTGAGAGTTCGCCGGGCTGGCCGGCCGGGGCCGGTGGGGCCGATGCGGCGGGGCGGCCGGGCAGCGGGGCGGGCGCCGGGGGAAGCTCCACGGTGCGGATGGTCAGTGCGGAGCCGGGGTTGGCGGCTGCGGGCGGCGGCGGCAGCGGCGTGGGCGGCGGTGATGGCGGCGGTTGGGTAACCGGCGGTGAAGGCGGCGGGGCTTGCGGGGCGGGGGAAGCGGGCGTGGTGCTTGCGGGTGAGGGCGGCTTGAGCGTGAGCAGCACGCGGGAGGTGGGCGGCGAGGCCGGCGGCGGCGCGGGGCTGGGGAGCACGACCGGCAAGGCCAGCAGCGTGAGCGCAGCGGCGAGGACGGCGTGAACGGCCAGCGAGATCAGCAGCGGGGCCAGTCTGCGGGTGTGCACGCGGGCGGGGGGCTGGGTGCCGGCGGGTGCAGGGGCGGGCTGGGAAGGAAGGCTGGACACCGGGAACATCGTTCGCTGCCGGGCGGGCGAGCGATCAGCCGACCTCGGCGTTCTTGGGCTGCGGGGCGCTGCCGCCTGCGCCCTTGCCGGTGGCGTTGTCGAGCGCTACGGCGCCGCTGCCCAGCAGGGCGACGGCGAAGGCGGAGGCGATCAGGGCGAGTTGCCAGTAGAACACGTTCCACTGGGCCGGGTCCCACCAGGTGTACGCGGGCAGCACGCCAAGGAAGGTGTTGCCGCTCCAGATGGCCGGGCCGAGCTGATCAAGCCACATGGCGCTGAGCATGACGCAGCAGAGCACGGCGGCGAAGAAGCGGGTGAACAGGCCGAGCAGGAGCATCAGCCCGCCGAAGAGCTGGGCCATGGCGGCGGACCAAGCGAAGACCACCAGCCAGGGACCGGAGGACACAAAGCCCGGCCAGAGCGAGACGGGGTTCTTGGCGGTCGAGGGCGGACGGGCGGCGGCATCGAGCTTGAGGACCAGGCCGTAGACGCGGCGGAGGTGCACCGGTTCGGGGAAGTCGGCGGCGAGGAAGGGCGGGCGGCCGGTGGCTTGCGGGGCGGCGTCGGCGGGGTTGGGGGCGGGGGCAGGGGTCTGGGCCTTGGGGGCGGGCTTGCCGGCGCCGTTGGCTTTGGGGGCGCCCTTGGTGCTGGCCATGGGCTGAGGGAGTTCTTCAACGGGGGCGGCCGGCTCGGTCTTGGCGACGGTGAAGCTGCCGTCGGCGGGCGGCAGGGCCGGGCGAGAGCGGGCGGGCGACTTGGGCTGGGGGGAGCCGGGCTCGGCGGCCGGGGGCAGGGGGGCTGCGGGTGGGCTGAGGCTGGGGGTGGCGCTTGGCGCGGGGGTTGGTGAGGCGCCGGGGGCGGCGGGCTGGTTGCGGGTTGGGAAGATGTTCACGCCGAGATTGGCCAGTTTCGCAGCGCTTTCGCCGGAGAAGGGGGCATCCTGGAAGAGCTTGCCGGCACCGGCCCAGAGGAACGTGGCGGCCAGCATCAGCCGCAGGGCCAATGGGGCGATGGCGAGGCCGACACGTTCTTTGAAGGACAAAGCCATGGGGTGAATGGACTATCGGCCATCGGGGGCTGGGAGGGCCAATCCGGGGGGGGACGGGGGTCGGCAGGCGGGCTTTGGCGGCCGTTACGATGGTTTGCCGTGCCTCCTCTGCCACGCATTCGGGCGACGTTGATGGCCGAGCTGGCCGAGGGGTTGAAGTTCGTGCCGCCGGCGGCGGCCCGGCGGCACGTGGAGCGGTGCGAGGAGTTGTTGGGGCGGCTGGATCCGGCACAGGTGTATCCGCTGGAGTGGATCGTGCTGCAGGTGACGGGGTATCGCCCGGACGGCAGCGGGTCGGGCGAACTGGCGCTGTTGCCGGGCGAGGCGCTGCTGGCGGATCTGGGGGCCTTGACCGAGCGGCTGAGCGTGAACGCGCATTACACCGAGGATGAGTTGCCTGCGGGTGAGTTTGTCAGCGGGCGGGAACTGGCGCGGGCGTGGGGCATCAGCGTGCGGACGCTGGACCGGTTGAGGCGGGCGGGCCTGCCGGGCAGGCGGGTGACGTTGCGGAAGAAGCCGGGCAAGCGGGTGCGGATCGGCGTGGTGTTCAGGGCTTCGCTGGCGGAGGCGGTGCGGGCGAGGCTGGGGGAGCGGGTGACCAAGGCGGCGAAGTTCAGCCGGATGGCGCCGGAGGAGCGGGCGCGGGCGGCGGAGATCGCGGGGGCGATGGGCGATGTGCCGCGGGCGAAGGCGGCGCGGGCGGCGGCGGCGGCGTTGGGGCGGTCGCCATCAGCGGTGGCGAGGTTGCTGGCCGGGCGTGAGAAGGACCGGGGCGCGGGGCGGGCGGGTGTGAACGTGCCCCGGCTGGCGTGGCGGGCCCTGCGGCTGGGGATCGCGGCGTCGGCGATCGGGGCGAGGCTGGGGGTGTCGGCGGCATCGGTGGAGCGGGCGGTGCGGCTGCACCGGCTGGACCGGTTGCGGGGGCTGAACCTGGAGGGGGCGACGCCGGGTGTGGAGTGGTCGGCCCGCAGTGTGGCGATGGCGGAGGCGGCGCTGACGCATGCGGTGTGCCTGCGGGGCGATGTGGCGGGGCGGGAGTATGAGCCGACGGTGCCGGGGCATGTGGCGGCGGCGCTGCGGCGGAGTTGGCCGGACCCGCTGGAGGAGCAGGCGCTGGCGCGGGGGTTTGTGCTGCTGCGGAAGCGGGCGGCTGAGGTGATCGCGGGGATTGACCGGCTGCACCCATCAGCGCAGGGGTTGGATGAGGCGGAGACGCTGCTGCGGTGGGCGACGCAGCTCAAGGGTGGGCTGGCGATCGGGCAGCAGATGCTGCTGCTGAGCACGGTGCAGGCGAACGTGGGCACAGCGCTGCAGGACCTGGCGCCGGAGCGGGCGCGGGACGTGCTGACGGCGTGCATGGCGGCGTTGGCGGAGGCGATCGACCGGCATGACCCGGAGCGGGGCGGCCGGCTGGCGGCGCCGGCGGGGCTGGCGATGTCCAAGGCGGTGACGCGGTGGATGAGCGCCGAGGGACGGGCGGCTGAAGGCGACGAGCGGCGGGCGCAGCGGGTGGGGCCGGCGGCGGTGGTGGTGCCGGACTGGACGGCGCGGCTGTGCCCTTGGCAGGCGTGGCTGGACCCGGACCCGGCGGTGGTGCGGGCGGTGGCGGCGGTGGTTGCGAGCGCTGGGGCGGCACTGGGCAACAAGCAGGCGGCCAAGAAGGCCCGGGGCGAGGCGGGCGGGTTGTCGCCGGCGGATGGTGCCTTGCTGGCGCGGCGGTTCGGGTTGTTGGCGGCGGGCGTCATGGGAAGCCGGGGGCGACCGGAAACGCTGGCGGACCTGGAGCGCGACGGGCTCGGGACGCTGAACGCGCTGGTGCGACGGCAACGCACGGCGGAGCGGGTGGCGCGGCGCAGCGGACGGGGGTGATGCACCTGATGCGGGGCGGCGGCGGGCGGGTCAGTCGGGTTCGGCCGGGTCGTGGGCGGAGTCGTCTGCGTCGGGCTCAGCGGGGCGGCTGGACTGGCCGACGGTGGGGAGATCCAGCCGGAGGAGGCGGAGCGTGCTGCGGAGGTCTTTGGGGAAGGGGGTTCGCACGTCGATCACCTGGCCGGTGGTGGGGTGGTCGAACGCGAGGCGGTGGGCGTGCAGGCCGAGGCGCGGGGCGGCGCGGGCGACGGATGCGGGGGCGTAGAGGCCGTCGCCCATGATGGGGCAGCCGACGGCTTCCAGGTGGACGCGGACCTGGTGGAGGCGGCCGGTGAGCGGGCGGCACTCGAGCAGGGCACCGAGCGGGCCGCCTTGCACGACGCGCCAGGCGGTGACGGCGGGCTTGCCGAGCGGGGGTGAGGCGATCTTGGCGAGTTTCTTGTCGCCGGGGCGCTTGGGATCCACCTCGGCGATGGGCTTGTTGATGACGCCGGCGGCCTCTTTGGGGGTCTTGGCAACCAGGGCCCAGTAGTACTTGCGGACGGCGCGGGCGGCGAACTGCTCGCGCAGGGCGTCGTAGGCGCGGCCCTTGAGGGCGACGACGAGGAGGCCGGAGGTCTCGCGGTCCAGGCGGTGGAGGAGGCCGAAGTCGCGGTCGCGACCGAGGTTCTGCAGTTGGGGGCCGAAGCGGTCAAAGAGGCCGTTGAGCAGGGCGTCGGTCTCGTGCCCCTTGCCGGGCTGGGTGACCAGGCCGGCACGCTTGGTGACGATGACCAGGTCGTCATCGAGGTACTCGATACCGAAGGTGACGTCGGGGTTGGGTGGGATAGAGAGGGTGGCCATGGGGGGGCGGGAGGTTACGGGGTGGGGCGGGGTGGGGCGGCGGGGCGGGTCAGGGAAGTTGAGGGAGGGCTTGGCGGGGGCTTGCCATGGATTTGAGAGGGGGGTGTATGTGGATAAGTGGGATCAGGAGGAGTGGGGTGTAAGGTGTTTTATGAGTGTTCGCCATCTGCCGTGGATTTTGGGGGAGGGGTTTGTGTGGATAAGTGGGGGTGGGGGGACAGAGGCTGGCCGAGGTGAGCGCGCGGAGGGGGCGGGGCCTAAGGGCGATCCGTACGGTTACCGTACCATACGGATGGACCGTGTGCAAGGTTTCTGTTTGGATTCTCCGGCGACTGGGGGTTGGCGCGATGGTGCCGGCTGATCGCGCGGAGCACGGTGAAGGACACCGGGCAGAAGCCCGGTGCCACGGTTGGCGGGGGGGCGGGGGGCTGGTTGGCGCTGGGCCTGCGGTCAGGCCGGGGTCGGGCAGGCGTCGGCATCCAAGTACCAGCGGAGTTCGCCGGCGACGGGCTTGATGCCGAGGATGGGCAGGTCGGTGGGGGTGGGGGGGGTGGCGGTGTCCTTGCCGGCGCGGGCGGCGGCGATGCGGGAGAGCATGGGCTTCTTGCCGGCGCCGGTGACCAGCACGGCGATGAAGCGGGCGGCGTTGAGCAGCGGGAAGGTCATGGTCACGCGGTCGGGCGGGGTGACGGCGGGGCCGTCGTTGATGCGGACCAGGCGGGGGCGGGCATCGTCGTGGGCGAGGGTCTCGTGCCCGGCCTGCAGGGCTGGCGAGTGGGGGAAGAGGGAGGCGGTGTGGCCGTCGTTGCCCATGCCCAGGAGGACGAAGTCCAGGCGGTCCTGGCCCTTCTCGCGGAAGAAGAGGGCCTGGCGGAGGGCGCGTTCGTAGTCGGCGTCGGCGGTGGGGGACATGGCCAGCATGGGGTGGACCTGCTCGCGCGGGATGCCGGAGTGCTGGCCGATGATCTCGTCGATGGCGCGGAAGTTGGACTTGGCGTCGTCGAAGGGGACGCGGCGTTCGTCAACGATCCAGAGGTGGGTACGCGACCAAGGCAGTTCGCGGTAGCGGGGGTCGATCATGAGCCGCTGATAGAGCGGGAGCGGGGTGGACCCGCCGGAGAGGGCGAGGTGAAAGTCGCCGAAGGCGCGGACGCAATTGACGGCCTGGATGAGCAGGTCGGCGGCGACGGCGTCGAGGATCTCGTCGACGCTGTTTCGGACCACCACGCTGCCGCCCAGGGCGGGGGGCTTGGGGGGCTGGATGACCTGGTAGGGCTCAATCGCGGGGTGCACGTCATCGGCCATGGGCGCAGGATAGCGAGAGCCCCGCCGGGGGAGGGTGCGGTGAGGCGGGCGAAGTGGGGGCGATGGCGGGGGCGATGGCGGGGGTGGTGATGGGGCGGATCACTCGTGCCGCAGGGCGACGATGGGATCAAGCCTGGAGGCGCGGACGGCGGGAAAGAACCCGAAGACCACGCCGGTGGCGGCGGAGAAGCCGACTGCCAGAACGGTGGCCCAGAGGGGCACCTCGGCGTTCTTCATCGGCGAGCCGGGGATGGCGCCCAGGGCGAAGACGAAGAGGAAGCCGATGGCCAGGCCGATGGCGGCTCCGACCAGACAGAGCACGATGGCCTCGACGAGGAACTGGAGGAGGATGACGGTGGGGTTGGCGCCGACGGCCTTGCGAAGGCCGATCTCGCGGGTGCGTTCAGAGACCGAGGCCAGCATGATGTTCATGATGCCCACGCCGCCGACGATCAGCGAGATGGTGACGATGCCGGTGGCTGCGAGGGTGATGCCGACGCCGACCTGGTTGAGCTGTTCGATGAACTGCTCAACGAACTGGATGCGGAAAGTGTCGGGGTCGTCGGGCTGGAGGTTGCGGATCTTGCGCATGTAGGCGGTGACCTCGGCGCGGGCCTCCTCATAGAGCTCGGGTCGGGCGAGGGTGCCTTGGATGAACAGCCCGAACACCGGCTCGGGCTTCATGGCGTCGGCGGTGGCGAAGGGGATGAAGACCTCGGTCAGCGGCTCGCCGCCGCCGAACATGGCCGGGAGGGTCTTGGTTTCCACCACACCGACGATGAGGAAGCGGCGGCCGTCGATGAGCAACTTCTGGCCGCTGGGGTCGGCGGGGAGGCCGAGTTCCTCGATGGCCTTGTCGTTGACGATGCAGACCAGCCGGCGCTCTTCCTCGTCGGTGCGGGTGAAGGGGCGGCCGAAGGTGATGGCGCGGCCTTCGATGAAATGCCAGTCCTCGTCCATGCCCTGGATGCGGACGTTGCGTTCGGAGCGGTCGCCGTATTGCACGGGCGCAGTGAACCCCTTGACGGCGGTGAGTCGGCCGATGGAGGGGCAGGCGGCCTCCATGCCCATGGCTTCGCGCTTCTTCAGGGCGACCTGCTGGAAAGAGAAGCGTCCGGGCTGCTCGCGCGGGATCCGCCCGAAGACGACGAAGCGGCTGGCGCCGATGGACTCGAACTGCTCAAGCACGAACGAGCGGAGGCCGGAGGTGCCGGCGACGGTGGCGACGGTGGAGAAGACGCCGATGACGATGCCCAGGGTGGTGAGCAGGGCGCGGACGCGGTTGACCCACAGCTGGCCGAGGGCGAGGACGACGGTCTGAAGCAGCAGGCGCAAGACGATCATGCCGCGCCTCCGGATGCGGCTGCCGGGGCGGGGACGGGGAGTGGGTCGCCGCCGGCTTGTTTTCCAAGGTTGATGGCCTCTTCCATCATTCGGCGGAGGAAGTCGGAGTGGATGGGGTCGTCCTTGCGGGGGAAGTCGGAGAAGATGCGGCCGTCGCGGAGGCGGACGATGCGGTCGGCGTGCCGTGCCACGTCCTCTTCATGGGTGACGATGATGATGGTCTGGCCTTCGTTGTGGAGTTTCTTGAACAGGGCGATGATCTCTTCGCTGGTGGTGGTGTCGAGGTTGCCGGTGGGCTCGTCGGCGAGGAGGATGGAGGGTTCGCAGACCAGGGCGCGGGCGATGGCGACGCGCTGGCGCTGGCCGCCGGAGAGCTGGCTGGGGCGGTGGTCCACCCGATTGCCCAGGCCGACACGTTCGAGCGCCGCCCGGGCGCGGCGGGAGGAGCCCCACCAGAAGCGGCGGGAGTAGAGCAGGGGCAGGGCGACGTTGGCGAGGGCGGTCTGCTTGGCGAGCAGTTCGAAGCTCTGGAAGACGAAGCCGATTTCGCGGTTGCGGATCTGGGCGAGGCGGCCGGCGGAGAGGGTGTCGGTGCGTTGGCCGTTGAGGGTGTATGAGCCGGAGGTGGGGCGGTCGAGGCAACCGAGCACGTTCATGAGTGTGCTCTTGCCGGAGCCGGAGGAGCCCATGATGGCGACGAACTCGCCCTTGGCGATGTTGAGCGTGACCCCACGGAGGGCGAGGACGGGTTCGTCGCCGACCTGGTAGGTCTTGGTGATGTCGGACAGGGCGATGGTCACGGGGGGCTCGGGGGATGGCCAGTTGGGGCGGGTGATGGGGCGGGCGGCGGCCGGGTGGCGGGTCACTCGGTCTCGACGGGGCTGTCGTCCTCCTCGTCGCCGGCGTCCTCGCCGGTCTTGCTCTTGCTGCCCTTGCCGCTCTTGGCGCCCTTGGCGCTGTTTGCACTGGCAGCGGCCCGAGCGGCTGCGGCTTCGACTTCGTCGATGACCTGATCGCCCTTCTTGAGCGTCTGGAGGGCCTTGAACGGCCCGACGATGATTTTGCGGTCGGCTTCGAGCCCGGCGGTGATGACGGTGTGGGTGAGATCGGAGGAGCCGACGGTGACCGGCAGGACGTGGGCGAGTCCGTCCTTGATGACGTAGACGACGCGGGCGAAAGCGCGGGAGCGGTCGACCAGCGGGCTTTCGCGGACGCTGGAGGGGAGTTCGTCCACGCGGCGGTCGATGATGGCCTGGGAGGGGACCTTGAGCACATCACGCAGCGTTTCGACGGCGATGTCGACGTTGGCTGTCAAGCCGGAGGCGAGGGTGAGGTTGTCGGGGCGATCAAGCAGCACCTCGACTTCAAAGTAGCCGGTGCCGTCGCGGTCGACGAGGCGCTTGAGACCGACGCGTTCGACGACGCCGGGGAACTCGCGCTTGGGGAAGGCGTTGATGAAGACGGCGGCCCGCTGCCCGGCCTGCACGGGGGCGATGTTGGCTTCGTCAACACGGGCCTTCATGAGCATGGTGGAGAGGTCGGCGACCTCCATGATCACCGACGCGGCGTTGTTGAGTGTTCCAACGAGCACCAACTCGCCGACCTCGGCGTTGAGCTTGACGATCCGTCCGTCGAACGGCGCGGTGATCACCGTGTTGTCGAGGTCCTTCTGGGCTCTGGTGATCTGGGCTCGCGCCACCTCGATGGCGTGTCTGGTGGCTTCAAGGTTGGCCTGAGCGCGGCTGCGGGCGGCGGTGGCGTCGTCGAGCTGCTGCTGGGAGACGTCGCGGCTGGCGAAGAGCGCCTCGATGCGGCGGTGGTCGGCGACGGCCTGATCGAGCGCGGCCTGGGCGCCGGAGAGGCGGGCCTGCTCGCCTCGGAGTTGGGCCTGGGCGCTTTCCACCACGGCGGCCAGGTCGCGGGCGTCAAGCCGGACGAGGACATCGCCGGCCTTGACCGCGTCGCCCTCGCGGAAGGGCAGGGCCACGATGCGAGCGGCGACCTGCGCCGAGATCTGCACCTTGGTCTTGGGCTCCACCGATCCGGGCGCGTTGACCGTTCGGGTGAGGTCGCCCTTCTCGACCGGCGCCAGCCGGACTTCGGTCTTGACGTCGGGGAACCAGCGCGATTTGACAAAGTCCCGAGCTCCGGAACTGGTGGCAAGGAGCACGCCGGCGGTTGCGGCAATCGCGATCGCCAGCAGGAGCGTGAGGATGATGATCCACTTGAGCACGGGTTGGGGATCCGGATGGGTGCGGGGTGAATGGTTGTTGGGCGGCCCGGGGCGGGCGGGTGTGAGGCGGGAGATGGACGGGAAGCGACGGTAGAAGCGGCGGGGGGTGCCTGCGGCCGCCCCGGGGATGGATGGTCAGTGGCTGGGTCGCCCGGCTGCGGAGACGTGGGCACGGCCTTATGGGGATTGTTCGCCTCCAAGTTGCATGCTGGCTGGTCAAGATGGGGTGTTTGGCCGGGCGGCCGGGCCGAGCCCGGATTCAAGCCTTCCGCCTTCTCAGTCGCGGCCGCAACAGCTGGCCGACTGCTGTCAATGAGCCGGTGCAGACTGGTGTGCAGTGCGTGGGTGGCGGGCGGGCGTCATGAGGACGGGCTGACTGTTCGCCGCTTCGGTGAGAGCACGGCGGCACAAGGAGGGATTCCGGGATGACAGGCCAGACTATTCGACTGCAGCGGCTGCTGCGGGCCCCCAGCGGGCGTGTGTTCCGCGCGTTTGTTGAACCGGGGGCGATGTGCAAATGGATGCCGCCGCACGGCTACTTTGCGACCGTCCACGAGATGGATGTCCGGGTCGGCGGCTGGTACCGCATGTCGTTTACCAGCCTTCATTCCGGGCGGAGTCATCAGTTTACCGGACATTACGAGGAACTGGTGCCTGGCGCCCGGCTGCGGTACACGGACCGATTTCTGGAGCCCAATCTTCCGGCGGCGATGAGCGTGACGGTGAGCCTGCGGCAGCTGGCGGTCACCCCGCCTGATGCGATCTGCGCGAAGGGTGAGGCGGCCGAGTGGACCGACCTGACGGTTGTTCAAGAGGGCATTCCCGAGATGATCCCGATCGAACTCTGCCAGCGCGGCTGGCAGGAGTCGATGGACCTGCTGGCGCAACTGGTCGAGGCCGAGATTCCGTGAGGGGGGCAGCGCGGATCGCCGCGGCGTTTACCTGGGGGCTGGAGCGTCGGCCGGTTTGGGGGCGGCGGGCGAGCCGGGGGTGTACTTCTCGCGGTATTTGTCGGCCAGATCGGTCTGTTTGTTGCGGAGGGTGATCTCGCTGCCCCGGATGAAGGCGCGCTCGACGTTGGTGCCGACTTCCAGCGGGTCGCCGTCGGTGATGATCAGCGTCGCGGACTTGCCGGGCTGGAGTGAGCCGAGGGTGTCGGCGATGCCGAGGATCTCGGCGGCGGAGAGGGTGATGGCGCGGAGGGCGACATCGCGTGGCAGGCCGTGGGCGGCGGCCATGCCGGCGACGTATGGGAGGTTGCGTTCGTGCGGGGTTTCTTCGCCGCTGGCGATGGCGAAGGGGATGCCGGCGGCGTGGAGGCGGGCGGGGAGGCGGTAGGGCTCGTCGTAGTCGCTGTCGTCGCGTTTGGGCATGACGTGGGTGCCGGAGATGATCACGGGGATGTTGTTCGCCTTGAGCAGGTCGGCGCAGAGGGGGGCGTCGCGTCCGCCGACGATGATGATGCGGACGCCGAACTGCTTGGAGAAGGCGATCGCGGAGGTGATCTGGTCGTAATCGGCGGCTTCAACGAACAGGGGGAGGGCCGGCGGGGTGAGGGGGCCGGGGGAGGCCGGGTCGGACGAGGGGCCTCGGGCGGGCATGACCGAGCGCATGGCCTCGTAGCGGACGTCAGTTGGTGTGGTGTCGGGGGCGGCGGCCTTGCGATCGGCATAGGCCTGGGCGGTGCGGAAGGTTTCGCGGATGCGTTCAAGGCTGGTGCGGATTTCGCGGAGTTGTTCCTCCTCGCTGCGGTCCATCCAGGCGGCGCGCACGGTGCGCATGAACGGCCAGGAGACCACCAAGCCGAGATCGCGCTTGACGGTCATGTCCTCCCAGGTCCAGCCTTCCATGACGATGGCGCTGGCGCGGCCGGGCATGGTGCCGCCGGTGGGGAAGACGCCGGCGGCGAGGACGCCGTTGGTGCGGGTGACGGGGAGGAGGGTGGAGTCGGGGTTGACGGCGACGGCGGCGTAGACCTCGGGGGTGATGTCGCCGGCTTCGTTGAAATCTCGCGTGGCGCGGACGGAGCCGAGTTCGGTGATGCCCAGTTGGGTGTAGGGGCCGATGAGGCCGGGGTAGACGTGCTTGCCGGCGGCGTCGATGATCACCGTGTCGGCGGTGAACATGCGGCCGCCTTCCATGGAGCCGACCTCGCTGATCTTGCCGTCGGCGAAGCGGACGAAGCCATTGGGGATCGGCGGGCCGCTGACGGGGTGCACGGAGGCGTTGACGACCGCGATGGGCATCTCCTGCGGCTTGGCGCGGCGGGTGAGGTCCTGAGCGGTGGCGGAGGCGGCGGTGAGCAGGCTGCCGGCGATGGCGAGGAGGCCGGCGAGATGTCGGGGGCGGGGGCTGCGGCGGGTGGGGCCGGAGGCGGAACGGAACGCCGGGAGGGCGATGGTCATGGTGAGATTGTCATCTGTTTGGGAGCGGACCGCAAGGGGGCTGGGCGGGTGCGGACTGGAAAGTCCCGGAAAGGGGGATGGCTGCATATGCACCAAGGGTTGGCGGGTGATGGGGGCGGGCTGGACGGGGGTGGGGGGGGTGCGGGGGGCGAGGGCCAACTGGAGGCGCGATGGGTGCGGCCGGCGACATTGGGCAAGCGGGCGGAGAGATCGGTGGACACGCCCGGTTTTTGTGTGTTATACTGGAAACGAATGGGGCACGGACGCCGTGGCCCTGTTCTCTCGTCATGACCAACGTGTGTCTTGTTCAACTTGTTGTCGCGTGCCAGCCCTCATGAGCGGCGTGGTGGTGACAACTCGACACGCCGGTCGCCATCCAGCCCAGTGGATTGCGGTGGAGGGGTTGACGGGTCAACCATTTGACTCACGTGGCTGCGGGGCGTCCTGCGGCTTGTGGCTGTCCTTGATTCAGGAGCTCTGACCATCACTCGTGCACCTCGCTTCGGTCCCGGCGGTCCTCCCCAGCGCACCCGTGTGAACCACCTGATCCGGATCACGCCGATCCGCGTGATCGGTCCGGAGGGTGAGCAGATCGGCGTGATCGAGACGTCGCAGGCGCTGAAACAGGCGGCGGATCTGGGGCTTGATCTTGTGGAGATTTCGCCGGACGCGCGTCCGCCGGTCTGCAAGATCATGGACTACGGCAAGTTCAAGTACGAGCAGAGCAAGCAGACCAAGAACAAGGGCGCCAAGGCCAGCGAAATGAAGGAGATCCGCCTCGGGCGGTCGGTGAAGATCGACCAGCACGATGTGGAGATTCGCGTGAACCAGGCCCGCAAGTTCCTGCTGGACGGGCACAAGGTGCAGATCACCCAGCGGTTCAAGGGTCGTGAGATGGCCCACCGCGAGCTGGGCATTGACCGGCTGCGGAACATCCGCAACGCGCTGTCGGACATCGCCAAGTGCGAGACCGAGCCGCGGTGGATGGGCCCGCAGGCGTCGATCATCATGGCTCCGGACAAGGCCAAGTGCGACGCGTACAAGCGGCAGATGGCCAAGAACGCCCCCAAGCCGCCGAAGGAGCCCAAGGAGCCGAAGGACCCGAGCAAGGAGCCTAAGGCTGCGGGTGCGGCGGCGGGCGAGGGGCACGGAGCCCCCGCGCCGGCTCAGGCGGCTGTTCCTGCTGCGGCTCCGGCTGCGGCCCAGGCGGCTGCCCAGGGCTGAGCGGTCTGAAGATCAGGGAGTTGCCCGGGTTGGGCAGAAGGGCGGCGGGAGCGTGACCGGGATCGGCTGGCCTTTGGGCCGCCTGGGTGGGCTGTCGCTGTGCTTTGGGTGTGCGTTGGGTGTGCTTTGGGTCGGGCCCGGCGTGGGCGACTTGGCGGGGGGCACTTGTTGGACCGTGGGCGGGCCGGGGGCTGTTTTGGTGCTTCTCGGGCCGCGGGGGAGGCAGGCTGGGGCGGGCAGGCCCCGGTGCGAAGGGGACTTTTGGGGCCGAGCGGGGCCGGTGGGGCTGGGGCGGGCGGGCGAATCGGTGGGTGTGGGGCGGGTGGAACTGGTTGCGGGCTGGAGTGGGGGGCTGGGTTGACCGATGGAACGGAGCCGCTAAAGTTGGCCCCTGCCGAGGCGCGAGGCGTAAGCCGGAGGTGTCGGCGGGACAATTCGGTCCCTGTTAGCTCAATGGTAGAGCGATCGGCTGTTAACCGATAGGTTGTAGGTTCGAGTCCTACACGGGGAGTTCAAGGCCCTCGTCAAAGGTGACGGGGGCCTTATCGTTTACGGCCCGAGCCGAGCGTTTTGGCCCGTTTGCCACGCCACGGCGGGGGTTCGGCGCTCTCGGTTTCGATCCAAGAATCATCCGCCCGGCGCGGAACGCGCCCTCTCCGGCACCCGATCCGCCCAAACTCTCGCGCTCTCGCTCTCCCAGTGAACAGGGCGTTCGGAGAGGAGGGGGAGATCAGAACG
>JAJTDF010000158.1 GCA_021294835.1 Planctomycetaceae bacterium | reverse complement strand
GCCCCACCACCTGTGGCCCCCTCAAGCGTCCCGAAGGGACGCCGGGCTGTAGCCATGGGTGGAGCGAGCGAGTCCGCGAGCGAGCGCAACCCGTGGACCCCTTCGCCCGCTCCGATGCCTGCCCCGGCGGGGCAGAGGGTCTCTCGGCCAACCTTTGCCCCCCGCACCCGAACCGTCCTCCGCCCCTGCCGGGGCGGGCCTGACCAACCCCCGCCCCCCGCCCCCGGCCCTTCCCAGTTCCACGGGTTCCGCTCCCCCCTCGAAGACTCGGGGCTCGCTCCACCCATGGCTACAGCCCGTCGCCCCTCCGGGGCGTTCGAAACGGCCTTCCCCCCGCGCACCTCCACACCCCCACACCCGCCCCGCCGCCTCCCCGCCCCGCCGCCTCGCCCGCCTCGCCCTTTCCCCGGCACCCGGCGCAGCCCTTTCCCTCGCCCTGGTTCCCGCCCATCACGCCGAGTTCTTCGCAAAATCGACGCATCGGTCGCTTGCGGCTTCCGCTTCGGGGGATAGACTTTGCCCATCGGCATCTTCCGCAATGCCGACATCCCGCACCCCGGCGTTCGCCGCGGAGGTGCTGCGCCGGCTCGGCACCGCGCTGCCGCGGGGTGATGCTGAGGGCGGGCGGGCGAATCAACAACGCCGTTCCTTCGGAGCTCAATCCATGGCAGTCGAACTCTCCGGGTCGGTGGGCAGCATCGGCGAGAAGATGCACGGCGTCCGAGCGATCCACGCCGCGCTGCGCGGCGCATCGCCGCTGGCGGCGATTGCACTGCTTCTGGCGTTGCTCATGACCCCCGCCGCGCGCGGGCAGGGATGTACGGCGAGGTGGCTGTCGGGGGAGGGCTTGCCGGGGACGGACGGTCAAGTCAGCGCCGTGGCCGTGCTGCCGGGCGGGGACGTGATCGCGGGCGGCTGGTTCCGCGTGGCCGGGGGTGTGCTGGCGAGAAACATCGCCCGCTACAACCCGACTACCAACTCCTGGTCCGCGCTAGGGTCGGGGACGAACGACAGTGTCGATGCCCTTGCCGTGCTGCCGGGCGGGGACGTGATCGTGGGCGGGAACTTCACCATCGCCGGAGGCGTGGCGGCCAACCGTATCGCCCGCTACAACCCGACCACCAACACGTGGTCGGCACTGGGGTTGGGGGTGTCAGGGACGAGCCCCGCTGTCACCGACCTTGTCGTGCTGCCGGGCGGGGACGTGATCGCGGGCGGCTTCTTCACCACCGCCGGGGGCACGCCGGCGAACAACATCGCCCGCTACAACCCGACAACCAACACCTGGTCGGCGCTGGGGCCGGGGGCGGACTTCTTTGTCAACGCCTTGGCCGTGCTGCCGGGTGGGGACGTGATCGTGGGCGGGTCGTTCACGATCGCCGGGGGAGTGCCGGCGAACCGCATCGCCCGCTTCAACCCGACCATCAACACCTGGTCGGCGCTGGGGTCGGGGATGAACAGCGATGTCTACGCGCTGGCCGTGCTGCCGAACGGGGACTTGATCGCGGGCGGGGGCTTCACCGGCGCCGGGAGCGTGGCGGCGAACCGCATCGCCCGGTACAACCCAACCACCAACACCTGGTCGGCGCTGGGGTCGGGGACGAACAGCACTGTCCGCGCCCTGGCCGTGCTGGCGGGCGGGGACGTGATCGCGGGCGGGTTCTTCACCACCGCCGGGGGCGTGGCGGCGAACGGCATCGCCCGCTACAACCCGTCCACCAACACATGGTCGTCGCTGGGGTTGGGGGTGTCAGGGAATAGCAGCTCTGTCTACGTCCTGGCCGTGCTGCCGGGCGGGGAGGTGATCGCGGGCGGGGGCTTCAGCACCGCCGGGGGCGTGGCGGCGTTCAACATCGCCCGATACAACCCGTCCACGAATACCTGGTCGGCGCTGGGGTCGGGGACGAACGGCGGTGTCTTCGCCTCGGCTGTGCTGCCGGGCGGGGACGTGATCGTGGGCGGGAACTTCACCACCGCCGGGGGCGCGGCGGCCAGTTACATCGCCCGTTACAACCCGACCACCAACACCTGGTCGGCGATGGGGCCGGGGACAAACGGCGGTGTCGGCGCCCTGGCCGTGCTGCCGGGCGGGGACGTGATCGCGGGCGGGAACTTCACCACCGCCGGGGGCGTGCCGGCGAACCGCATCGCCCGCTACAACCCGACAACGGGCGCTTGGTCGGCGCTGGGGTCGGGGACGAACGGCATTGTGCATGCCTTTGCCGTGCTGCCGGGCGGGGACGTGATCGTGGGCGGGAACTTCACCACCGCCGGTGGCGTGACGGCCAACCGCATCGCCCGCTACAACCCGACCACGGGCGCATGGTCGGCGCTGGGGGCGGGGACGAACGGCTCTGTCTGGGCCGTGGCCGAGTTGCCGGGCGGGGACATCATCGCGGGAGGGATCTTCACCACCGCCGGGGGTGTGGCGGGGAGAAACAACATCGCCCGCTACAACCCGACCACCAACACCTGGTCGGCGCTGGGGTCGGGGATGAACAGCGATGTCTACGCGCTGGCCGTGCTGCCGGGCGGGCACGTGCTCGTGGGCGGGAACTTTACCTCCGCCGGGGGCATGACGGCCAGCGGCATTGCCCGCTACAACCCGACCACCAACACCTGGTCGGCGCTGGGGTCGGGGACGAACCCCGGTTTCTACGCCCTGGCCTTGCTGCCGGGCGGGGACGTGCTCGCGGGCGGATTCTTCACCACTGCCGGTGGCGTGACGGTGAACCGCATCACCCGCTACAACCCGACCACCAACACCTGGTCGGCGCTGGGGTCGGGGATGAGTGACTCGGTCTACGACCTGGCCGTGCTGCCGGGCGGGGACGTGATCGCGGGTGGGATCTTCCTCACGGCTGGCGGGGGCGTGTCGGCGTACTTCGCCCGCTATGTGTTCACGCCGACCGCGCCGACGATCACCGCGCAGCCCGCGCCGCGGACGGCTTGCCGCTCCGCATCCGCCGCATTCTCCACGAGCGCTTCCGGCACCGGCCCCTTTACCTATCTGTGGCAATGGCAACCCGCCGGCCCCGGCACCGCGTGGGCCGCGCTCGAGAGCGGCATTAACCTCAACAGCCAAGGCCAGCCCGCGTTCGATGTCTCCGGGGCGGGC
>JAJTDF010000157.1 GCA_021294835.1 Planctomycetaceae bacterium | reverse complement strand
GTGTGCATGTCGATGTCGAACACCCGCTTGAGCAGCCGGGCCCAGCTGATGCGGCCCGACCGGACTTGGATGGGCTCGGCCTCGCATGCGGGAGGTCTCGGTCTATTGTGGGGAGTGTGGGTCTGATCCTGCTTGCGGGCCTGGGGCCTGGCGTGGCCACTCGCCCCGCCGCTGCAGCCGATCTGGCCGACCTGAGTGGCCTGTGGCGCACGGAGCGCCACGGGGCGCTGGTGCAGGTGGTCGATTGCGGCGACGGGACGCCCTGTGGCTGGCTGGTCGGGGTGGATGCGACGGTGGCCCAGGGGCAGACCCACGACGTGCGCAACCGCGACCCAGCCCGGCGCCACCGGCCGCTCGTGGGGCTGCCCATCCTGTGGGGCTTTGCGGTGCGGCCGGAGGGGGGCCGAGAAGACTGGAGGGCGGGCCGCGTCTACAACCCCGACGACGGCAAGACCTTCCCGGCCCGCCTCAAGATGCTCCACCCGGCCGGGCTCCAGGTGACGGGCTGCCTGGGCCCGCTGTGCCGCAGCGAGACCTGGACCCGCGTCGTGTCGACCCCCGCCACCGGGAAGACCCCCAGCGAAGGCGCGGCACCATGAGCGGCCCCGCCCTGCCTGCGAACGAGAACCGGGCGTTTCTGGCGCTGTTTCTCGTGGCCGCGCTGTGGAATCTGGCGGGTGCCATCCCGGGAGTGATCGACCCGGCGGGCATGTTCGCGCGCGAGTTCGGTCGACCGTTGACCGACCCGGTGCAGGTGGCGATCTACCGTGGCGCCTGGGGCACGTCGCTGCTCTACGGGCTCGGATTCCTGGCCGTCGCGCGTCGCCCGGCGCGTCACGCGGGTGTGGTGGCCATGGGCGGCCTGGGCAAGGCGCTCTTTGCGATCAACCTCGCCGTGATGCACGCCCAGGGCTGGACATCGGACTTCGCCATCCTGGTGATCGTGGGCGACGGGCTGTTCGTGGTCGCCTTCATCGTGTACTTCCTGCGGCTGCGCCGGCACGGGATTCCCTGCCTCTAGGCTCCTTGCCGGGCGTCGAGGGTGCGTCAGTGCCTGGGGCCGACGGGGGCGTCCACGCGATCCTTCAGTGTGCGACGGTCTTCGCCGCCCGGTCCGTCGGCGGTGTTGCACTCCCGCAGCAGCAGGTCGGCCAGACGTCGCCCCGGCTCGTCGGCAAAGCGCGCGGGCAGCACCTCCAGCGTCTCGATGCGGTCGAGACGGAAGTGCCGGAAGTCGTTGCGGCGTTCGCACCACGCCCCCAGCACCCACACCGCTCCCCAGTAGAAGCAGCCCAGCGGCCAGACCACCCGGTCCGTCATTTCATCCGTCAGATCGTGGTATCGAAGCCGCGTCTTGGTGCGGGCCTCGATCGCCTCGCGCAGCACCTGCAGGCGCAAGCGAAGGGGTTCGTCCAGCGGATCGGCCGGGGCGTGCAGGGCCAGCCGGTCGGCCGCCGCACGTGCAGGGGGCGGCAACACGCCCACGATCTTCTCCAGCGCCCGCGCCGCCGCGCCGGCCAGCTCCGGGTCGAGCTGGCCCTGGGCGATGCGCATGCAGGCCAGCAGCGCCTTGGCTTCGGCGGGGCTGAACATGAGCGGCGGCAGCTCGAACCCGGCCGCGAGCCGGTAGCCCACACCCGCTTCGCCCTCGATGGGCACGCCCTGCGCCTGCAGCTGCGCGATGTCGCGGTACACCGTGCGCTCGCTGCGTTCCAGCCGCGCCGCCAGCCACGCGGCCGTGGTGCGCCGCCGGCCGCGAATGAGCTGCACGATCTGGAACAGCCGATGGGTGGGGCGCAAGGCA
The DNA here is from genome assembly GCA_021294835.1 of Planctomycetaceae bacterium. GTDB lineage: Bacteria > Planctomycetota > Phycisphaerae > Phycisphaerales > UBA1924 > CAILKP01. Next base: position 1,357 of record JAJTDF010000157.1, on the reverse strand, counting down.
GGCTCCGGGTCGGGTGGTGCGTTGGGTCAAGGCTGCACAGCCACCGCCTCGACCTCGTAGAGCATACCCGGCAGGGCCAGCCCGGCCACGCCGATGAGCGTCTGCGTGGGCAGGCGGGCGCCGAAGCGGGCGCCCATCGCCTGGCCCAGCACGGCCTGCAACCCCATCTGGAGCCTCAGGGCGCCAACCCTGCCGTCCGACTACCCCGCCACGGCCCAATCCCCCGACTTCCCGCCGCGCTTTTCCAGCAGGCGGATGTCGCCCATGACCATGCCGCGGTCCACGGCCTTGCACATGTCGTAGACGGTGAGCAGGCCCACCTGCACGGCGGTGAGCGCCTCCATCTCCACGCCGGTGCGGCCCAGCGTCTCCGCCTGCGCGGAACAACTGCCCCCGTTCAATCTCGACGGCGCTCGGTTCGAGCCGTCCGGGAACGACACCGGGCTTGAACTCCAGCGGGAGGTCGATGTCGCTGCCGGGTCCGGGAGCGGCTCTCAACCGGGAGCCGAACAGCGCCCATCTGCGGCCGCCCCGACGGCCGCAGTTCTCTTGGGCCTCCACAGGAGCGACCCGCATGTCGGAAGGCAAGCCCGGTGACCCGGGCGACTCCACTCAGTCCCGGACTGCAGCCCGCCCTCAACGTCCAGGGCGCGCCAGCCGAACGAGGTCAGGGCAGCCTGACCCGGCTTGAACCCCAGGTGTCTTGAAAGCAGGCTCGAAGCCAACCCCAGCATTCCCAAACGCACCCACGCGCGGCCGCGGTGGCGGCCCGTGCAGTGCAGGGAAGCGGCTACAGGGCTCGTGTCCCAGGAAGTGGTGTAAGTCCTTCAGTACGCGGCAAGCCGAGAAGGGTGGAGCCCGTAGGGCATAACCCGTAGCGGCTTGCCGCGCGTCGGCGGCCGTCCCGTCTGGGGTGGCCATCGTGGTCCCGGATAAGGTTGAGGTGCGACCCATCCACCTGGATCAGAAGGAGATCCACGATGACCGCACCCATGATGACACTGGCCGATCTGGCCGAGAAGGGCCAAGACGTCGACGTGCTGCGCCAGATGGTGCATTTCATGGCCCAGCGCCTGATGGAGATCGACGTCGAGGGGCGCTGCGGCGCCGGCTACGACGACTGCCAGTGGCTGCCATGCTCAGGGTTCAATGGCAGGGCGGCCCTCCGTTGCCTTCACGGCATCAGACTCGCGGCCGTTCGCCTGAGTCAGAAGCCATCTGCGCGGTGTCTGGCCAGTCCACCGCTTGAAGGCACGCTTCAATGCCCGCCAGTCGGCAAACCCCTGGTGCGTCGCGATCGCGCTGAGCGATTGCCCCGAAAACAAGGCCGTCAGGACGGCTTCACGCCGGAGGTCAT
>JAJTDF010000156.1 GCA_021294835.1 Planctomycetaceae bacterium | reverse complement strand
GGCTCATCCGCGATCTGCCTCGCAAGCTCAACAAGCAGATCAATCTCGTCATCGAAGGCGGCGAGACCGAGGTCGACAAGTCGGTCATCGAGGAACTCGGCGACCCGCTCATCCACCTCATGCGGAACTCCGCCGACCACGGCATCGAGAGCCCCGAGGCCCGCAAGGCCGCCGGCAAGCCGGCGGTTGGAACCATCACCATCTCCGCCAGCCACCAGGGCAGCCACGTCCAGATCCTCATCAGGGACGACGGCCGGGGCCTGATCCGCGAGAAGATCGCCCAGAAGGCCATCGAGAAGGGGCTCTACACCCCCGAGCAGATCGCGCAGATGTCCGACCGTGACGTCTGTCGCATCATCTTCGCCGCCGGATTCTCCACCGCCGAGACGCTCTCAGACGTTTCCGGCCGTGGCGTCGGCATGGATGTCGTCCGCGCCAACATCGAGAAGCTCAAGGGCACCATCGACCTCCACACCGAGCCCGGCAAGGGTTGCACCGTCGCCATCCACATCCCGTTGACGGTGGCCATCATGTCCGCCATGATGGTCGGGGTCGGGAAAGAGATCTACGCAGTCCCCCTGTCGAACATCCTCGAGATCGTCCGCCCCTCCAAGGAGCAGATGTACTCGGTGAACCAGTGTCCGGTCATGCGACTCCGCGACGGCGTGCTGCCCCTGCTCAACGCCGCCGAACTGTTCAATCAGCCCCAGGACAAGCGCACTGAAGCCCCGTTCGCCGTCGTCATCCAGCAGAGCGAGCAGCGGGTCGGCCTGATGGTTTCACATCTCATTGGCCAGCAGGAGATTGTGATCAAGCCGCTTGATGAATTCATCGATAAGGGAGCACCCGTGAGCGGGGCCACCGTTCGCGATGACGGCGGCGTCAGCCTCATCGTTGATGTCGTACGTCTGCTCCAGATCGCCGAGCAGAGGCTCGGCCGCTGAGCCGCCCGACCCGGCCCGGGCGTAATGGGCCGGTCGCGGGTGTGACAGGATTGAGGGAGCATCGGCAGTAGGGACGGTGAACCGGGGAAGGATCAGCGGGGGGGGGGCACAGGCGAGAGAGCCGACGGCCTGTCAGGTCGACGGGACCCATTCACGGGCCCCCCGCACCCCGCGGGGGCCGGTCGGCCGGACCCCTCCGGTCATACGCGATACGCAAAAGGGCCCCAACTCATGGATCCGGCATTCATCACCCCATTCATCGCGTCAGTGCAGAACGTCTTCTCGACCATGCTCCAGCTCCCGGTGACCGTCAAGGATCCGGTGGTCAAGACGACGCCTTCGACCACCTACGACGTCTCCGGCATCATCGGCATGAGTGGTGACGTAGTCGGCTCGGTGGTCCTGTCGTTCCCCAAGCAGACGGCCCAGCGTCTGGTCGCCCTGTTCACCGGCACCGATATGAAGGTCGAAGATCCCGACTTCCCGGACGCCATCGGCGAGCTGACCAACATGGTCTCCGGCAACGCCAAGGGCATGTTCGCCGGCAAGAAGAAGGTGCAGATTTCCTGTCCCTCCGTGGTCGTCGGTGAGAACCACCAGGTCTCCCGCCCCAAGGACGTTCCCTGCATCGTGATCCCCTGCGTCACCGACTGTGGTGAGCTCGTCCTCGAGGTCGCCATCCAGGAACGCCCGGCCCCCGCCGCCGCGGCATCGGCCGCGCCCGCGACCGACGCAACCGCTTGACCCGCCCCGACCCCCCTCAACCGGCTCATTCGCACGACCGATAGACACCGATGACACGCCTGACCGCGCCGGCAACCCCCCGGCCGGTGCAACGCAAGGACGTACCCATGAAGATCATGCTCATCGACGACAGCCGCACGATGCGCAACATCCAGAAAGCCGTGCTCGCCCAGCTCGGACACACCACCATCGAGGAGGCGTGCGACGGTCAGGATGCTCTTTCCAAGGTCGGCGCTTTCCAGCCCGAGCTCATCCTGGTCGACTGGAACATGCCCAACATGGACGGCCTCTCGTTTGTCCGGGCCTATCGCCAGACCAACAAGACCACGCCCCTGATCATGGTCACCACCGAGTCCGAGAAGGCCCGAGTCATCGAGGCCATCAAGGCCGGCGTCAACAACTACGTCATCAAGCCCTTCACCCCCGACCTTCTCGCCCAGCGAATCAACGAGACCCTCTCCAAGAAAGCGGCCTGAGTCCGCGTCCGACGCGGCAAGGCTTGCGGCTGTTCGTCCGGTTGGTCTCGGTGACGTTGACAGGACCCTCGCCCCATGTCGGCCGATCCCGACTCCCGCCTCAAGATCATCCTCAGTGACGACGCCTCCGTCGCCACCCTGCGGATCGACGCAGGTGTTGACACCTCCGGGATCGACGAGCCCGCTCTCACCGCCGTCCTGCAGGCCAGGGGCATTCAGATCACCCCTGCCGTCAAGGCGACCCTTGGGAGGGTCATGGCCGAGATCAGGACCTTTCCCGGCAGGCCCATCCAGACCGTCGTCTCAAGGGGCCTCAGCCCCCAACCCGGTGTCGAGGGCCGATTCGAGCCGCCCCCCCAGCTTGCCCGTTGCTTTGAGCCGGCGACCCCCGATCAGTCAGCCGCTGCCCGCCAGGCCGTTCCCGCCGATCTCGACCCCACCGACCACTACGGCCGTGCATCCGTCAATGCTGTCGCGGCCGGCGACCGCCTCGGAACTCTGGTGCCGCCGGTGCCCGGCACGGATGGTCGCGATGTCACCGGCAAGGCCATCAACGCCGCCGAGTGCCGCCCTTTCCCCTTGGACGTTGATGATTCGGTGCGGATCGAGCCGGACGGTTCGGTCGTCGCCGCCGTCGCCGGCATCGTCCAGTGGGATCCGCCCCGGCTCCGCATCCGACAGCAGATGCGCATTGCCGGCTATGTCGATTTCGCCAGCGGCAATGTGAACTTCCCGGGCGATGTCCTCGTCGAGCGGGGCGTTCGAGACCGCTTCCAACTCGCCGCCGGCGGCAGCCTCACCGTCGGCGGGCTCATCGAGGCCGCCGTCGTGTCCTGCGGTCGGGACGCCTGGCTGCTCGGCGGCATGGCCGCCAAGGACCAGGGGTCGCTCCGTGTCCGGCGTGACTGCCGAACCCACTACCTCAACAGCGTCAACGCGGAAGTCGGCCGCGATCTCTACCCCACTCGTGAACTGGTCAACAGCGTGGTCACCGTCGGCCGTGACCTCATCGGCCCCAAGTGCAGCATGACC
>JAJTDF010000085.1 GCA_021294835.1 Planctomycetaceae bacterium | reverse complement strand
CCACCCATGCCCACCCTCCCCCCTCGCAAGAAGCTCATCGAAGTGGCCCTCCCTTTGGAGGCCATCAACCGCGAGTCCGCCCGCGAGAAGTCCATCCGTCATGGCCACCCCTCCACCCTCCACCTCTGGTGGGCTCGCCGCCCCTTGGCCGCCTGCCGCGCCGTGCTCTTCGCCTCCCTGGTAGACGACCCCTCCAGCGACCCGCACTACCGCACCCCCGCCGGCACGGTGGATGAAGACCGCGCCGCCGCCAAGCGGGCCCAACTCTTCAGGTTGATCGAAGACCTGGTCAAGTGGGAGAACTCGTCCAACCCCAAGGTCATCGACGCCGCCCGGGCGGAGATCGCCCGCTGCGTCGCCAGCCGCAAGGTCGAACTCGGCGAACTCGCCAAGGACTTGGTCATCCACGGCCCGGGCAAGGGCTCCGCCCACCCCCAAGGCCCCATCCCGCCCATGGGCTCCGCCCGCGATGCCACCACGGTCTGGATGCTGGTCATCAACCAGGCCAAGCCCGATGCCGTCAACGCCTTCCTGGCCGAGCACGCCCCGCCGGTGCTTGACCCGTTCTGCGGCGGCGGATCCATCCCGCTTGAGGCCCAGCGGCTGGGCCTGCGGGCGTTCGGGAGCGACCTGAACCCGGTGCCGGTGCTCATCACCAAGGCGCTCATCGAGATCCCGCCCAAGTTCGCCAATCTGCCGCCGGTGAACCCCGAGTCCCGGGGCATGGCCACCACCACGGCCAAGGCCACGCCAGACACGGGCGGCAAGAGCAAGAAGGGCAAGGCCGGCGGGGTGCAGGGCCAACTGGGCGATGGCGGGCTGGGCAAATGGAAGGGCGCCGCCGGCCTGGCCGAGGATGTGCGCTACTACGGCCGGTGGATGCGGGATGAGGCCCAGAAGCGGATCGGGCACCTGTACCCGAAGATCACCGTCACCGAGGCGATGGCCCGCGACCGCAAAGACCTCAAGGAGTACATCGGGCAAGAACTCACGGTGATCGCGTGGCTGTGGGCGCGGACGGTGCCGAGCCCGAACCCGGCCGCGGGCGGCACGCACGTTCCGCTGGTGCGGTCGTTCTGGCTCTCGACCAAAGAGGGGAAGAAGGCGTGGGTCGAGCCAGTGATCGCGGCGGATGGGAAGTCGTACAAGTTCGAGGTGCGCGTTGGCACGCCGGGGAAGGACTTCGATCCCGGCGTGGGCACAATCGGGCGCAAGGGTGGGCGGTGCATCCTGACGAGCGCGCCGATGGCGTTCCCGCACGTCCGCACCGAGGCGAAGGCCGGGCACATGGGCGTGCGGCTCATGGCGATCGTGGCCGAGGGGACGCGCGGGCGCGTGTACATCTCGCCCGATGAGGCGCACGTCAAGATCGCCGAGTCGGCCAAGCCGACGTGGCGGCCCGATGGCGAGATGCCCAAGAAGCACCGCAACTTCCAGCCGCCGGTCTACGGCATGAACAACTTCGGCGACCTGTTCACCAACCGCCAACTGGTCGCCCTGACGACGTTCAGCGACCTGGTGATGGAGGCGCGGGCGCGGGTGCTGGCGGATGCTCGGGCCACCGGCTTGGGCGGCTCTGCTGGGGGCGACAGCGCGGAATCTGCGCGGCTCCGGGCGGCTGGGAGTTCTCTCCCACCCACCGGGAACACGCTCCGGGTCGGTGGGAGCACGCTCCAGACGGGTCGGAGCGGTCTCCAGGCGAGTGGGAGCGTTCTCCAGCCCGATGGGGGAGTTCCCCAGGCGAGTCGGGGAACTCTCCAGCCGAGCCGGCGGGAAGCAAATTCTCTCCACGGAGCCCCGGCGCGCAACCACGGAGGCTCGGGGACGGCCCACGGAGGCCAGTCCGCCGCGCACGGAGCCCCGGCGCTCGGCCACGGAGGCCCGCACACGACGCACGGAGCCCAGTCCGCGGCCCACGGAGGGGCGGGGACGCTCCCCGGAGGCCCGGACACGGACGCGGGAGGAGCGGGGACGGACCCGGCCGCGGATTATGCGGACGCGGTGGCGACGTACTTGGCGTTTGCGATGGACAAGCTCAGCGAGGCAAGTTCGTCCATCTGCACATGGAGTTCTTCGCCTAAAAACGAGCTGGTGGTCAGCACATTCCGGCGGCACGCACTGCCGATGACTTGGGATTACGCTGAAGCCAATCTCTTCGGCCCCTCAAGTGGGTCCCTCGACAATGCAATCGACTTCGTGGCGAAGGCCATCGGTCAGACGCCCGCCGCCCAGTTTGGCCACGTCGCGCAGCGGGATGCAACGGCGGCTATCGCAGCGGTACAGCGTCCGGTCGTGTGTACCGATCCGCCGTACTACGACAACATTGGATATGCCGACCTATCAGACTATTTCTATGTCTGGCTTCGCCGATCGCTTGCCACGGTCTACCCCGCCCTGTTCCGCACGCTGCTCACACCCAAGGCCGAGGAGTTGATCGCTACTCCGTACCGGCACGAGGGCAGCAGAGACAAGGCGATGTCCTTTTTCGAAACCGGGCTCGGCCGCGCGTTCGAGCGCATGCGCGAGGCCGAGCACGCTGATTACCCGCTGACGGTGTACTACGCCTTCAAGCAGGCCGAGAGCGACGACGGTGATGAGGACGACGATGGTGAAACGGGTAGCGCGACGGCTTCGACCGGCTGGGAGACGATGCTCGAAGGGCTCATCAAGGCCGGGTTCGCCATCACAGGTACCTGGCCGGTGCGGACGGAACGCGGTTCTCGCAGCATCGGCATCGGAACGAACGCCCTCGCCAGTTCCATCGTCCTCGTCTGCCACCCGCGGCCGGAGTCCGCCCCGATGGCCTCGCGGCGCGAGTTCGTCACCGCACTCAAACGCGAACTCCCCGCCGCGCTCCGCGACCTGCAATCCGGCAACATCGCGCCCGTGGACCTCGCCCAGGCCGCCATCGGGCCCGGCATGGCCGTCTTCAGCCGCTACGCCAAGGTGCTGGAGACCAGCGGCGACCGCATGGGCGTCCGCACCGCCCTGGCCCTGATCAACCAGGTCCTCGACGAGGTGCTCGCCGAGCAGGAGGGCGAATACGACGCCGACACCCGCTGGTGCATCAAGTGGTTCGAGCAGTATGGCCACGCCGAGGCCGCCTTCGGCGAGGCTGACGTGCTGGCCCGGGCGATGGGCGTGGGCGTGAACGGGCTGGTCGAGACCGGCGTGGCCCTGGCCAAAAGCGGCAAGGTGCGGCTCCTCAAGCGGTCCGAACTCTCCGGCGGCAAGCCCGAGACCTGGGACCCCGCCAAGGACGACGACATCCTCCACTGGGAAGTCTGCCAGTACCTCTGCGCCGCCCTGGAGACCGGCGGCGAACAGGCCGCGGCCAACCTCCTCCGCAGCATCAACAACGTCTACGCCGGCGCCGCCGACGTGGCCCGCGATCTGGCCTACCGCCTCTACACCGTCTGCGAACGCAAGAAGTGGGCCCAGGAGGCCATCGCCTACAACGCCCTGGTGGTGGCCTGGCCGGAGATCCAGAAACTGGTTGCCAAGGCCCCCAGCGGCGCCGACACCGGACTGTTCGGAGACGCCAGATGAGCATTTCCGCTTTGCGCAACCTTCCGCCTGAGACAGAGGTGGTCTTCAACATCTGGTATCTGCTCGATGTGCCATCCTCTCAGGTGCTGAGCATCGTCATTCGACCGTACATGATGGCAGGGTCCGTCGATGAGAAGGCCGATCAACTCCGGAGGCTCGCGTTCACCGATTACTTGCTGGGGGAAGCGGTCGTGCTGAAGAGGCTCACCACGGTGGTTGGCGAGGGCGGCACAGAGGAGAACTGGCCGGGAGTCCCGCTTGACGTCCTTCAAACGCTTGGCCCGTTTAGATATCTCGCCAAAGTCGTGAACCAGATCGAGAGCGACTTGAAGCGGCGGTTCGGGGTCACGATTCCGGCAGCCCCGTTCACGGTAACGACGTGCGTAAGCATCGGCGACGAAAACGACCTCCGGGTGATGGCGTAAGGAGCAGCGCAACGTGGCGAAGTCAAACAGGGACCGTGTCGGCGAGGCGTTGGAACTGCTGCGAGCGGGTCTGTACCCCTTCGTGGAACGGGAACTCAAGACCAAGTTCGGCGACCAGTGGGAGACCAAGGGGCGCGAGTCCCTTGGGGCCGTCGCGTCACTGGTGGCCGCCTCCCCCCAGGCGTGGGATGTCGCCGCCCTGCTCTCGATCATCGACACCCAGTGGCAGTACGTCTTCCGCCACAAGCTCGGCAAGAGCGACCGCACGCTCGTGTTTGAACTCCGTGATGTCCGCAACCGCTGGGCCCATCAGGAACCCTTCTCTCTGGATGACGCCAACCGCGCTCTGGACAGCGCCAAGCGTCTGCTCCTCTCGGTCAACGCCCCCGAGGCCGCCGAGGTGGACCGGCAGATGCAGGAGGTGCTCCGCCAGAAGTTCGAGGAACTCTCCCGCCGCGAGGGCCGCAAGGCGGCCGCCTCCGGCATCGAGGGCAAGTACACCACCGGGCTCCCCCCCTGGCGCGAGGTTATCGTCCCGCACGCCGATGTCGCCAGCGGCAACTACCTCATGGCCGAGTTCGCCGCCGATCTCTGGCAGGTCTATCAGGGCCAGTTCCAGACCGACAGTTCGGCGCCCGAAGAGTACAGCAACCCGGTCGAGTTCTTCCGCCGCACATTCCTCACCGACGGCCTGCTCGACCTGCTGCGGCTGGGCACCAAGCGCATCTGCAAGCAGCCCGCCGACCCCGTCGTCAAACTGCAGACCAACTTCGGCGGCGGCAAGACCCACTCCATGCTCGCGCTGTACCACCTGTTCAGCGGAGTCTCGCCCACCGCGCTGCCGGGCGTGGAGCCGCTGCTCAAGGAACTGGGGATCAGCAACCTCCCCAAAGTCCACCGCGCCGTGCTGGTGGGCAACAAGCTCTCGCTGACCGGCTTCAAGAAGCCCGACGGCATCACCGTCCGCACCCTGTGGGGGGAGTTGGCGTGGCAGTTGGGCCACTCCGCCGGCCGGGCCAAGGAGGCCTATGAAATGGTGCGGGCCGACGACCAGCAGGGCGTCTGCCCCAGTGCGCTGGTGGATTTGCTCAAGGCCTTCAGCCCCTGCCTGGTACTCATCGATGAGTGGGTGGCCTTCGTCCGGCAGTTGTACGACACCCCCGGGCTGGCCGCCGGCTCGTTTGACGCCAACCTCACCTTCGCCCAGTCCCTCACCGAGGCCTTCAAGGCCGTGCCCGGTGCCCTGCTGGTGGCGTCGCTCCCCGCCTCAGACATCGAGATCGGCGGCGAGGGCGGCCAGAACGCCCTCAAGCGGCTGGAGAACACCTTCGACCGCGTGCAGAGCACCTGGCGACCCGCGACCACCGACGAGTGCTTCGAGATCGTCCGGCGGCGCCTGTTCCAGCCCGTCACCGCGGACAACTTCGCCGCCCGCGACGCGGTGGCCCGCGCCTTTGCCGATATGTACCGCCAGGCCGGTACCGAATACCCCGACGACTGCCGGCAGGCCGCCTATGAGCGACGCCTGCAGACCTCCTACCCCATCCACCCCGAGTTGTTCGACCGTCTGTTTCAGGATTGGAGCAAGCTCGACCGCTTCCAGAAGACCCGCGGCGTCCTGCGGTTGATGGCCGCGGTGATCCACTGCCTGTGGGAACGGCAGGACGCCAACCTGCTGATCATGCCCGCCACGCTGCCCATGGACGATCCGACCGTCCGTGACGAACTCGTCCGTTACCTGGATGAGAACTGGACGCCGGTGATCGAGAAAGATGTGGACGGGCCCAACGCCCTGCCCCTCCGCCTGGACCGCGAGAACCCCACCTTCGGCCGCGTCTCCGCCGCGCGGCGTGTGGCCAGGACGCTGTACCTGGGCTCGGCGCCCACCGCCGGTGATTCCAACCCGGGCATCGATGACCGCCGCATCCGGGCCGGGTGCGTTCAGCCCGGCGAGACCTCGGCGACCTTCGGCGATGCCCTCCGCCGGCTCTCCGATCAGGCTACGCACGTGTACGTGGATCAGGGCCGCTATTGGCTAGGCACCACGCCCAGCGTGCGCCGCCTTGCCCAGGACCGTGCCGCCCAGTTCGCCCGCGACACCGACCGCCTCCACACCGACATCGTCCGCCGCATCCGTGAGGAGCAAGCCTCGCGGGGCGACTTCGTCAAGGTGCACCCGTGCCCGGTCAGTTCCAGCGACGTGCCCGATGAACGCGAGGTGCGGCTGGTGATCCTCACCCCCGAGCAGCCGCACTCGGCCAAGTCCACCGACAGCCCCGGCCTCACCGCCGCCAAGTCCATCTTCGAGACCCGGGGCTCAAGCCCCCGGCTGTTCCGCAACACCCTGGTGTTCCTCGCCCCCGACAAGTCGCGCCTGGCCAGCCTTGAGGAAGCCGTCGCCCAGGCGCTGGCCTGGCAGTCAATCGTGACCGAGAGCGAGGCCCTCAACCTCACGTCCTCGCAAAGCGCCCAGGCCCGCACCAAGGCCGCTGAGGCCAACGACACCGTCCAGCACCGCCTCCCCGAGACCTTCCAGTGGCTGCTGATGCCCCAGCAGAGCACCCCGCAGTCGCCGGTGGAGTGGACCGAGACGCGTCTGCAGGGCGCCGACAAACTCGCCCCCCGGGCCTCCCGCAAGCTCCTCTCCGACGCGGCGCTGGTCACCCGGTACGCCGGCACCTTGCTGCGGATGGAACTGGACCGGATCCCGCTGTGGCGGGGCGACAGCGTTTCAGTCAAGCAACTGGTCGATGACTTCGCCCAGTACCTCTACCTCCCGCGGCTCAAGTCGCCCCAGGTGCTGCTGGACGCGGTTCGCGAGGGCGTCAACACACTGGTCTGGCAGAGCGAGGGCTTCGCCTACGCCGATGCGGTGGCGCCGGACACGGGCCGCTTCGTGGGGCTTCGGGTCACATCGCTGGATGTGGTCAACAACGACGGCCGCAGCGTGGTGGTGCGCCCGCAGGTCGCCGCCCAGCAGTTCGAACAGACCGCCCGTGAGCAGGCGCTCGCCGCCGGCGCCGCCCACCCTGCTGCTGACGCCTCGGGCACCAAGCCAGGCCAGGCCCCGCCCCAGCAGCCCGGCCCAGCCGGCCGCGGCTCCACCCCGCCGCCCGCAGCGCCACCCAAGCGGTTCTACGCGACCCTTGAGGTCGCCCCGCAGGACTTCACCAAAGCCATGAACTCGGCCTTCAACAACGTCATCGCTGAGTTGGCCGCCATGAACGGCGTCAAACTTACCCTGACGCTCGAAGTCCACGCCGAACGGCCGGCGGGCATCGACCCGGCCACCGTCCGCAGCGTGAGTGAAAACTGCCGGGTGCTCAAGTTCCGCACCTTCCAGTTCGAGCAGGAGTAGCCGGGAAGGGGCAAACCCGAACGGCTCGATGACCGACCGTCCCCCGATGGAAGCGATCTCGCTGGCAACCGCCGCTTGGTTGCGAGCGTGGTGTGCCTGCAGTCGAACGGATGTCGCGGGATGTGAAGCACTCTTTGTCATCCGGCCGATCGCGATCAGGGATCGCGTAACTGTCTTTTTGGCATGGCGTTGCGCAGCCACTTGACGCGACCTGCGCCGATTGACCCCTCCCCACAATTCAATCCAACAGGGTGCCCCACCTTGCGTGTCAAGACTGAAGGTCATGAACACGGCCAAGCACCCGCCACCGTCTGAGACACCTGCACCTCCCCTCAATCAGCCCGACCGCCCCCCCTCGGGCGTGCGCCGGCCCAAGCGCGCCAGCGCCGCACCGCCGCCGGCCGGTTCCGGGCCGGTCGCCAGCCTTGGCAGCCCTGCCGGACCTGGCTCCCCTCCGTCACCGGCCGCTCGCTTGGCCACTCCAGTCTTCGGCCATGAGCGGCTGATGCCGCTGGCGGCCGCCGCCAAGCTCGTGCCCTCCCGCAGCGGCGGCACGGTCCACTTCAGCACGCTCTGCCGCTGGGCCCACGAGGGCGTGCGTTCTGTCCGCCTGGAGTCTGCCCTGGTGGGTGGGATCCGCATGACCAGCGTCGAAGCCCTGCAGCGTTTCCTTACACGCCTGAACCAGCCCCGCCGCGGCCCCTCCGCGAGCGCGGGTCATCCCTTGGAGATCTCCGATGAACTTTGATCACCGCCCGTTCCCCCCCACCTCAGCGTTGTCCACGGTACCGCCCCGTGTATCGGCGCCATCACAGCCGCCGGCTGCCGACCGAACCCTGCTGGTCGATCGCCGCAAGGCTGCCCGCGTCCTGGCCGTTTCGCCGGGCACCATCGACAACCTCCGTCTCCGAGGCGAACTGCCCTCGATCAAGATCGGCAGCCGCCGGCTGTACGCCATCGCCGACCTGGAGCAGTTCATCGCTGCCCGCAAGGAGATCGCCAAGTGAGTAAGCCTTCTCGCGACTTCGATGAGCGTTGTGCCGAGTCCGTCTGCTGGCTGCTCATCGGCGGGCTGTGGACGTTGAACCTCTTCGTTCTGCTGCCGCAGCTGATCTCCCTGAACTGGGCCCTGCGGCGCCCCACGCTAGGCCCCATGACCCCCGCTGTCGCGGCCCAGACCCACCCGGGTCAGCCAGCCCGCCAGTCGGGGCATGCGGCGGACTCCCCCCCGAACCTGCAGAACGAACCCACACCGCGTGACGGCGGTGATTCCGCGTGGAGCGATCAGTTGATGCATCCACAGCATTGGTCACACCCGTGCACCCATCCCCGGCTGCCCTGCCACCTGGAGCCCGCCCGGTGAGCCGCTACGTACAGATGCGAGCCAATCTGCCCTTGGATCCACGCGTCAAGAGCCTTGCGCGCATGACAAACGTCAGCATCTCCGAGGTGCTCGGCTCGCTGTTTCGTCTCTGGTCGCTGGATGTCGAGTACGGCAAGACCAAGGGTGAAGACGCCGTCATCCCGCATCTGACTGAGGCAGACCTTGACGAGATGACCACCGAGGGATTCTCTCGCGCACTCCAGGCAGTCGGTTGGCTGGAGGTGAGTCCAGAGGGTCTCACGCTGCCCAGATTCCGTGAAAAGCAAGTTGACGTCGGCAAGCGGCGCCAGCAGTGGAAGAGGGACAAGGCTGCGCAACGAGAGCGTCAGCACGCGACGGCAGAGTCCTGTCAGCATGGACATCCGTGAGACGTCTTCGAAATGTCCTTCGTCAGAGAAAGAGACAGACATAGAGACAGACACAGAGCAAGAGACAGACGAACAGCGAGACAGGGATACCCAGAAACAGCCGAGCGAGCAGGAGCAGATCCGCAGCGAAGGCTCCCGACAGGCGATCGGCCTGGCGGACCGTCCGGATCCCTCACTGCCCTCGTCCGCCTCCAAGGTTGCCAAAGGCGGACGGTCCGCATCACCCGTCGGCCCAGCGAGTATCCCGTTTCCACCCGAACTGAATACTCCGCTGTTCCAAGAGGCCTGGCACCAATGGATCGAGTACCTCCGACGGGAGAAACGTCGTCCGCTCACAACCACCTCGGCCCGCAAGCAACTGGAACTCCTTGCACGTGCAGGAGAACCCGCATCGATCGACGCCATCAACCGGAGCATCGCCAATGGATACCAAGGACTCTTCCCAAATGAAAATCACGCCCGCGGAGTGGCGGCAAGCCGCAGCACCGCAAGCCGGGCCGAGCGTGCCGCGGCCGAATATGCCGAACCGACCACCGACATTCCAATGCTCGGAGTTCGTCACAGCCATGTCCCGAGTGCCCCCGTGCGATCTTGAGCGAGAGGGATTTCCTCCGCGTCACGCAGAGCGCGCCTCAGGCACCGATGCGTCAGGTGACTGGGGCGACGCCTACAACACACTCACGTTGCTGCTGGGAAGTGGCATGTTGGCGGGCTTGATCGGCAACCGCGGCACCGGCAAGACCCACCTGGCGACATGCGTCGGCGCTGAAGCAATCACGTGCTTCGGTTACCGACGTGAGGACCGGCTCGGCCGCAGACTCCGCCCGGCGAAATACACCACCGCCGCCGACCTGTTTAGGGCACTCCGGCCGAAAGACGGAATCGCATGGAGTGAACAGAGCGAACTGGAGAAGTACACGGGGCCGTCGTTCCTCGTTATCGACGAGATTCAGGAACGAGGACATAGCGCCTTCGAGGATCGGAGTCTGGTCCAGATCATCGACACACGCTACCGGAACAGACTGGACACGCTTCTCGTCGGCAATCTGACGCCGAAGGCGTTCGAGGAGCAAATGGGCTCGAGTGTGGTCAGCCGAATGCGAGAGTGCGGCGGGTTGATCGAGCTGGTCGGCGCCGACCGGCGACACCGGCCGATCGCACCACCCGGCAGACGATCCAACGATCCATGATCAAGTCGCTGGTTGGCGGCGGTGGCATAACCTCCGATCCGAGTCTCTTCACCCGTGCCCGGTCCGGCGCCGTTTGCGCGAACCACCACACACCCGATCCTGTCGCTACAGGGCGGGCACCACCTCGGGCCAGCTCTCCCAGCCGCGTGCCGACCACCTTGGGCTGAGCATCACGATCCAGCAGCAGACCAAAGCACAGAAGGGACGGTGACCCATGGCAAGCATCGGACGCGAAGGTCAGGCTGGTGACCGCAAGCGGATCGTCTTCCGCCTCGCCGGCGGCAAGCAGACCTGTCTGCGGCTGGGCAAGTGTTCCGACCGCGACGCCATCCGGGCGCTGACGGCCATGGAGCATCTGCTCCAGGCCCACCAGTTGGGCACCGTCCCCCACCCGGATGCCGTCGCTTGGCTGTCCGGCCTCAACGACACGCTGTATGGCCGGGTGGTGCGCCTTGGGCTCGCTCAGCCTCGGATCTCTACCGAGAAGCTCACTCTGGCGGAACTCTCCGAGCAGTTCTTCGCCGTCGTGGATGTCAAGCCCACCTCACTTATCCGCATGCAGCAAGCCCACGCCACCCTGCTGGAGACCTTCGGTGAGGATCGCGACGCCACCACCATCTGCGAGGCCGAGGCCGAGTCCTGGCGGTCGAACCTCAAGAAGTTGGGCTACGCACCCGCGACGATCAGCCGCACGGTTCGCTACGCCCGCCAGTTCTACCGGTGGGCCGTCCGCCGCAGGTTGGCGCCGACCAACCCATTCTCCGACCTCAAGGCCGGCGCCCAGACCAACCCCAGCCGCAAGGTGTTCGTCCCCCGGGAGACCATCGATGCCCTGCTGGCCGCCGCCCCCGACGCACAATGGCGCCTGCTGATCTGCCTCTCCCGCTTCGGCGGTCTGCGCACGCCCAGCGAGGCGCTGCTGCTGACTTGGGACGACATCGACTGGGCCAAAGCCCGCATCCGGGTCCGCTCCCCCAAGACCGAGCATCACGAGGGGTGCGGCGAGCGGATCATCCCCCTGTTCCCCGAATTGCGGGAACCCCTCCGAGAGGTCTTCGAGACCGCGCCTGAAGGGTCGGTCTACGTCATCAGTCGGTATCGGTCAGGCGCCAACCTGAACACCCACCTGCGGCGGATCATGACCCGGGCCGGGGTCAAGCCCTGGCCGAAGGCTTGGCACAACCTCCGTGCCAGCCGCCAGACCGAACTGGCCAACCAGTTCCCCATGCACATGGTCTGCAAGTGGATCGGCAACAGCAAGGACATCGCCGCCGATCACTACCTCATGATCACCGAAGCCGACTTCGCCCGGGCGGCGGGCCTGGCCCCCTCCAGCACCGCTCAAGGCTCCAGCGCGGCCACAGATCCGGCCACACACCCGTTGCCGCCGCATACCAACGGCACCCAAACCAAAAAGCAAAACCCCCGAAATTGCGAAGATTTCGGGGGTCTTGAGACTGCTTGGGATGTACTGACATCCCCTCTAGTGGGCAGGGCCGGACTTGAACCGGCGACCCTCGCATTTTCAATGCGATGCTCTACCAACTGAGCTACCTACCCAATCACGTTGTCCGCCGCGGCACCTCTCCGGCATGCCCACGGGGCTCGAGTTGGCACCGCTGCTTCTCGCAGTTCCCGGTGTCGCCTCATGGCGGCAAGCCTAACCCCTCTCCCCCCCAGCGTCAAGCCGAACGCTACCCTCTTTCCGCATGCTCACCGCTTCGCTGTGCCCCACACCCAGACTTTCCCCGGATCACCCCGCGGCCGCCTCATCCGCAGGTCCGACAACATCCCCGACCCCTCCCGGCGGCGCTGCGCCCGCGTCCCGGCCCGCCGCTTCAGCCCCGAACGGCCAGAAGCCCCTCCTCTCAGTTACCAACCTTCAGACCCACTTCCCCATCCGCACCGGGCTCCTGCAGCGAACCACCGGCTACGTCAAGGCGGTTGACGGCATCACCTTCCACATCGCTCCCGGCGAGTGTCTCGGCCTTGTCGGCGAGTCCGGCTGCGGCAAGACCACCGTCGGCCGCACCCTCCTCCGCCTCATTCCCGCCACCGGCGGCCAAGTCTCCTTCGACGGGACCGACGTCTACGCAGCCTCAGGCCGCGAGTTGCAGTCCCTCCGCCGGCAGATGCAGATTATCTTCCAGGACCCCGCCGGATCGCTCAACCCTCGCATGCGCATCGCCTCGATCATCGGCGAGCCGCTGACCGTCCACAGCCTGGTCACCGAGAAAGACCAGCTCCGCACCGAGGTGGAGAACATCCTCGAACGCTGCGGCATGCCCCGCGCCGCCGCGGACCGTTATCCGCACGAGTTCTCCGGGGGCCAGCGGCAGCGCATCGGCATCGCCCGCGCCCTCGCCCTCCGTCCCCGCTTCATCGTCTGCGACGAGCCCACGTCCGCGCTCGATGTCTCCATCCAGGCGCAGATCCTCAACCTGCTCTCGGATCTCCAGCGAGACATGAAGCTGTCCTACCTCTTCATCTCCCACGACATGGCGGTGATCCAGCACATGTGCAACCGCATCGCGGTCATGTACAAGGGCAAAATCGTCGAGGAAGGCACCCGAGATCAGGTCATCGGCTCGCCCCAGCACAAGTACACCCAGGCCCTCTTGTCGGCCGTCCCTGAGCCCGATCCTCGCCGCAAGCGGCAGCGCGTCGTCTTCGAGGGCATGGCCACCTGAGCCTCATCCGACCGCTTCATCCACCACCATCCACTCCGCCCGCCCGCCGTGCAACAGCCGGCATCGCCAGTTCATCCATGGGCCAACGTCATGCTCGACGACCACGGCCTTCACGCCCGGCCCGGAATCACCCGGTGCCGACGCACCGCCCTCCGCCGCCGATCGCCACCGGCACACCACCAGCAGGCCGCTATCGGCGATGACCCGCCACCAGCCAATCTCGCCTTCAGCCAGCCGGTGAACAACTCCATTCCCGCCACTTCCCCCCCCCACTGCGCCGTCATGCCACAAATAGACCCGGCGATGGTCCGCCAGCGTCTCGCCTGCCACGCGCGTTCCGGCCGCCCTCAACCGGTCCACACGCTCCATCACACGCCATGTCGCCAGACACCGATCTTCCGAGGACTTCCGCACCTCACCCCACGGCGGCCGCTCGAGCATCCAGTCAAAGTGCCACGAGCCGTCCGGCAACTCGTGACGCAGCAGCACCATCCGCCCCAACGCTCTGCCGTCATCCGTAATGGAATCTGCCGTCCGCATCCGATCCTTGGTTGCCCAAAGCCCCCGGCTTACACTTGCTTCGCAGCCGGGGCAGCGTAGACGCTCCCCAACCCCCTCCGCGCCGCAGGACCAATGCGCGGCGCAACCGCTTGAAGGATTCGTCGATGATGACCCGCTCCCTCTCGGCCCGTGTCCTCGCTCCAACTTGCCTTGCCCTCACCTTGGCGGCATCCCTTCCGCTGGGCGGTTGCCGGGCAAACCCCTACCCCTACAGGCTGCGGGGCGACGGCGCGATGGAAGGCGGCAACTACCCACTCGCCTTGGAAAGCTATCAAAAATACATTGAGATTGACCCCGGATCCCCGGATATGCGTAACGCGCTGGGCCGCGCGTATTTGGCCAGCAACCGCCCCGTTGAAGCTATCGAGCACCTGCGCGTCGCCACCCTCCAGGCGCCAGAGAACGACCAGTACATGGACGACCTCGCCGAGGCCTATGTCCGCGCCAATCGCGCCGACGAGATGTATCGCCTCCTCCGCTCCAACGCCAATGAACGAGGCGGTGTTCGCGACTGGATCCGGCTTGGTCGCTTCGCCGAGAAGTCGGGGGATGCCGACGTAGCGCGGCAGGCCCTGCTCACCGCCGCCCGCGTCGACCGGGGCCAGAACCTCGCACCCCAACTCGCCTTACACGATTTCTTCGTCCGCATCGGTGATGCCCGCAACGCCGACCAGCGGCTCCGCATGGCCTACTTCATCAGCCCGCGAGACCCCGGCGTCCTCCGCCGTCTGGCCGATGCCGGCGTCGCCGACATCCCCGCCAACTACGGCTTCGTGCCCGCCGAGCGGCTTGAGGCCCGGACGCTGGAGGGCTCCGCGGCTCCGGCATCCGCAGCCCCCGCCAATCAAGTCCGATAACTGCATTCTTTTCTAGCATTTGACCGCAGTTTGACTCAGCCGCATCCGATTCTACACTTCATCCGGATAAACGGATGAAAGGATCCTGGACGTGAGTCGTCGGCCCTCCAAAACCCAAGAGCTCACCGCCCATCTGGCCACCCTCAGTGACCCGGTTCGTCTGCGGCTCATGCGCGTCCTGGAGCGAGAAGAGCTCTCCGTAGGCGAGGTCGCCCGCGTCGTCCAATTGCCCCAGAGCACCGTCAGCCGCCACCTCAAGCTCCTCACCGACGACGGCTGGCTTGCCTCCCGGTCCGAAGGCACCAGCACCCTCTACCGCCTGACCAGCGACGATCTGGATCTCTCTCAGCGTCCGCTCTGGACGGCCGTCCGCGAACAGCTCGCCGCCACCGAATCCCCGGACCTCGCTGAGGACCTCCGCCGCATCTCCGCCGTGCTGGCCGACCGCCGCACCGATACCAAGGCGTTCTTCGGCCGCGTCGCCGGCGAGTGGGACGCGGTCCGGGGCGAACTCTTCGGCGACTCGGTCACCCTCCGAGCCCTGCTGAACCTGCTCCCCGCCGACTGGGTCGTGGCCGACCTTGGCTGCGGCACCGGCAACGCCGCCGAGGTGCTCTCTCCGTGCGTCAAGCGGGTGATCGCTGTCGACCAAAGCGAGCCCATGTTGCAGGCCGCCCGCAAGCGGCTCACGGGCACCGAGAACGTCGAATTCGTTCAGGGAGAACTCGAACGCCTCCCCATCCCCGACGCCTCCGTGGACGCCGCAGTCTGCGTGCTTGTGCTGCACCACATCGAGCGGCCCGAGAAAGCCTGTGCCGAGATGGCCCGCATCCTTCGCCCTGGCGGTGTGGCCATGATCGTCGACATGATCGAGCACGACCGCGTCGCCTATCGCCACAGCATGGGCCACCGCTGGCTCGGCTTCGGCGTCCCCGACATCTTCCGGATGTTCACCAGCGGTGGTCTGGTGCGTCCCCGCTTCTCCGTGCTCTCCTCCACCAGCGAGGCCAAGGGCCCCGGCCTGTTCGCCTGCACCGCTCGCAAACCCGGGCCGCAGGCCCCCGATGCCGACGCCGTCTGACGATACCCACTTGTCCCGATCCCACCCGCCGGCCCCGGCCGGCCCGAACCCCGTAACCCACGATTCCATCCGATTCACCCTTTAGTTTGCGGAGTTGACATGACCACTGCCCCCTCGATCCGTCCTTCCAAGGTTCCCGCCCCCATCGTCGACCGGACCGCCCGCGGCTTGGAGTACAAGGTCGCTGATCTGTCCCTGGCTGAGTTGGGCCGCAAGGAGATCCGTCTGGCCGAGCACGAGATGCCCGGCCTGATGGCCCTCCGTGACCGCTACCGGGGCACCAAGCCGCTCGCCGGCGCTCGCATCGCCGGTTCGCTGCACATGACCGTGCAGACCGCCGTCCTCATCGAGACTCTCGTCGAGCTCGGCGCCGAGGTCCGCTGGGCCTCCTGCAACATCTTCTCCACGCAGGACACCGCCGCCGCCGCGATCGCCGTTGGGCCCAATGGCACCCAGGCCGATCCGCAGGGCACCCCCGTGTTCGCCTGGAAGGGCGAAACCCTCGACGAGTACTGGTGGTGCACAGACCGCATCTTCGAGTTCCGTGACGCCAAAGGCGAAGTCGTCGGCCCCAACATGCTCCTCGACGACGGCGGCGACGCCACGCTGCTGGTCCACAAGGGTGCGGAGTTCGAGGCCAAGGGCGCCGTTCCGGCCCCCACCGCCAACGACCCCGAGGAGTGGCGCGTGATCTGCTCGCTCCTGACTGAGTCCCTCAAGAAGAGGCCCGGCTACTTCTCCAAGATGATCAAGGGCATCAAGGGCGTCAGCGAAGAGACCACCACCGGCGTGCACCGCCTCTACGAGATGGCCAAGGCCGGCAAGCTCGCCTTCCCCGCCATCAACGTCAACGACTCGGCCACCAAGAGCAAGTTCGACAACCTCTACGGCTGCCGACACTCGCTGGTTGACGGCCTGAACCGCGCCACCGACGTCATGCTCGGCGGGAAGGTCGCCGTCGTCCTCGGCTATGGAGACGTCGGCAAGGGTTCCGCCCAGTCCCTCCGGGGCCAGGGCTGCCGCGTGATTGTCACCGAGATCGACCCCATCAACGCCCTGCAGGCCGCGATGGAGGGCTATCAGGTCGCGACCCTCGAGGACGTCATCGAGACCGCCGACATTTTCATCACCGCCACCGGCAACAAGGACGTGATCACCCTCGCCGACATGCGTCGCATGAAGGACAAGGCCATCGTCGCCAACATCGGCCACTTCGACAACGAGATCGACATGGCCGCCCTCTATGCCGGCGTTGAGAAGGGTGCGGTCAAGCGGATCAACATCAAGGCCCAGTATGACGAGTTCGTGTTCCCCGAGACCGGCCGCAGCGTGCTGGTCCTGGCCGAAGGCCGCCTGATGAACCTCGGGTGCGCCACCGGCCACCCCAGCTTCGTCATGTCCTCCTCCTTCACCAACCAGACGATCGCCCAGGTCGATCTCTGGCTCAGCGCTAACAACAAGCCGACGCTCTCGGGCATCCGCTATGAGACCGCCAAGGTCTACACGCTGCCCAAGAAGCTCGACGAAGAGGTCGCCCGCCTGCACCTTGAGAAGCTCGGGGTCCGCCTCACCCGGCTCACCGCCGACCAAGCCTCCTATCTCGGCGTCAGCCCTGACGGCCCCTACAAGCCCGAGCACTACCGCTATTGATCAAGCGGCCAGCCGGCGGTGACCCGCCGATCGACTTGAATCCCCAACGCCCGTCGGCCCGTGCCGGCGGGCGTTGTGCTTTGCACGCCGTCGCCCGCAGCCCCCCCCGTCACTCAGCCATCCAGCCGCTTGACGAACCACAGCGTGTCAGCCATCGGGTCGTCGTTGTACCGCTCGCAAGGCACAAAGCCGGCCCGCCCATATACAACCATCGCCGCGTGCATGCTGTCCGACGTGTCCAGACGCATCACCCGATACCCCGCCCCGCGGCCGAACTCCACCGCAACCTCCACCAGCCGCCGTCCCAGGCCCAGTCCCCGCCAGGCCGGCCGGACATACATCCGCTTGAGTTCACATTCCCCTGCCACCATCCCGCCGCCCAGCCCCACCAGCGGACGCACCGCCACACATCCCACATCCTCACCGTCGGTGCTCGCCAGCCACATGCCCCCCTTTGGCGGGCCATACTTGCCAGGCAAGCCCTCCAGCTCCGCATCGATGTTCTGGTGAGCCAGGCTTGCCCCAGCCACGTCCATGACCGACAGGGCATACTCGCGGAACAATGCCGCCGCCCGGGGCGACAGATCCGGCGTGTGGGCTGGCAGAATGGTGACTCTTCCGGCTTCCAAGCATGCCTCCGACGGCGAACAATACCCTGCGGCTGCTGAGCCGCCACGCCCGCCCGTGCTTCAAGGAGGATCGTTATATGGCCAGGATCGCTGTGATGCTCTGCGGCTCCGGTCGAGGTGACGGCTCGGAGATTCAGGAGTCCGTCAGCGTGCTGGTGCATCTCGCCCGGCACAACGCAACGATCAGGTGCTTCGCCCCGGATCAGGATCAGGCCGACGTCATCGACCACGCCACCGGCAAGCCCACGGCCGAACGCCGCAACTGCATGCATGAAGCCGCCCGCATCAGCCGGGGCAACATCGCCCCGCTGACGGCCCTCCAACTCGCCGATCACGACGCCCTGGTGATCCCCGGCGGGTTCGGTGCCGCCAAGAACCTGTGCACTTTCGCGGCCGACGGCCCAGCCATGACCGTCCATCCCGAGGTCACGCGTGTGGTGCTGGGCTTCGCTCAGGCACGCAAGCCCATGGCTCTGTGCTGCATCGCCCCCATGATCGCGGCCCGGCTGCTCGGCAAGGCCGCTG
This sequence comes from Planctomycetaceae bacterium, assembly GCA_021294835.1. Lineage (GTDB taxonomy): Bacteria > Planctomycetota > Phycisphaerae > Phycisphaerales > UBA1924 > CAILKP01. Next base: position 5,541 of record JAJTDF010000085.1, on the reverse strand, counting down.
GCGGTCCCGGTGTCCGGCTTACCCTCGGCCCCGCGGGCAGCCCGGCCGCCCAGGCGGCCGAGAGCTTCGGCGCCGTCCATGTGCCCGCTGCCGCGACCGAAGCCGTCGTCGACACGCAGGCCCGAGTGGTCACCTCCCCCGCCTACATGCACGATCACGCCACCCCCTTCGAGGTCTACACAGGCATCGGCCGCATGATCGATGGGCTTTGGCAGATGCTCGGCCGTCCGGCCGCATGACCAGCCCGAACACCGCTCAAGGCGCGGCCCGACGTAGCAGATCCGCCACGTCGAAGATCAGGCTGATGCCGCCATCGTTGCGGATAGTCGCGCCGGCAAATGGCCCGGAGTGAGCAATCGCCCCCTCCAGTTGCTTGATGACGATCTCCTGCTTGCCCACGATACCATCGACACGGAGCGTGGCTCGCTGATCGCTTGCCGCGATCACCACACCGATCTCATCAGGGTTCTTTCGACGCGGAATGCCCACCGCTTCGCTGCCCTCCACAATCGGCAGCACCTGCTCCCGCAGTCGCATCACAGGCCGATTGTTCACCCGGTTGATCTTCGCATCGCTCAGGCCGACGATCTCCTCCACGCTCGTCAGCGGAATGGCGTAGATCTCGCCGCCGATGTCCACCAGAATGGCCGCAATGATCGCGATCGACAGCGGCAGCACCATTTCGAATCTGGTCAGATCTCTGTGCGGACGTACACTGAACGTGCCTTTCATCCCTTCCAGTGCCTGGTGCACAGCTTTCATGGCCGGATCCGTCACACCGTCTCGGGTGTAACTCGCCCAAACCTCCTGATCGGTCATCGCAGCCAGCTTGTCCTCGGCCGCCATGCCTCGCGCCACAGCCGCAAGCAGCACCGCCTCGCGATCAAGCGACAACCCATCATGCTCAACGGTGATCAGCACCGACCTTGACTGATTGCGTGCGTCAACCCTGATCATTGCCGCCGGCGGCTTCCCCGCTTTCACACGCTCCGCTGGCAGTTGCACCGCCTTGGTCACGATGTGCCGCAACAACAGGGAGATCGGCTCCGCAAGCCCGTCAAAGATGTTCTTGTCAACGTCCACTCCCTCCCCGCCCGTGTTCAGTGTCACCTGCTTCTCAGCCACACCGGCAACGTCCGACACCACTCGCTCATACCGCTCAAACAGCCGCGCGATTGGCTGCATCCGGGCCTGCATCATGGCAATCTGCAGGCTGCTCGTCAGCATCGTCAACTCATCCGCCGCCGAGTTGATGTCTTCGATCCGCCGCTCACGCAACGCCGGCTGACGCAATTCCCGAGCGAGATTGAACATTCGGTTTTTGGTCAGCACCAGTTGGCTGATCAGCTCAAGCATCTTGTCCAGTGTCGCTGCCGGCACCCGGACCACCGCCGACTCGCCCTTCTTCGTCGTACGTTCCGCATCCACCTCGGTCAACATCCTCGACGCTTCAGCCATCACAGGTGTCCACGCCGACAGATCCTCCGGTCGAGGCGGGTTGTTGATGCCCTCGTTGACAAGGTCCAACTCCAGCACGCGTTCAACATCGTTGTTGTGCCATCCGGCGATCTGGGGATGCATCGCCTCCCCGCGAAGACATGCACGGATCCGATCGCAGAACACTGTCAGCGGCCACCGCAACTCCATCCCGCACTCAAGCCCCCTCACGTGCTGTTCAAACAGCGATCGCAGCGCGTTGAGCCGCACGGTCAGTTCCGGCATCACGGCGTCGTTGATGGTCGCCACACTTTTAGCCACCTCCCGCAGAATCCCCGTCAGCCTCTTCAGACTCTTAAAATCAAAGAAGTCACACATGTTCCCGGCCGAGTTCGCGATGTCCGCCAGCGCCGCCCCCGCGTCCTCCCGTCCGGCGAACTCGGCCAGTTGTGGAATGATGAACGCCAACTGCTCGATGGCGGCCTTGCTGTCGGCCACCATAAACTGGAGCATCTCCGCCTTTTCCGGAGCCAGGGCCAGCGGTATGCTGCCCCACTCCAGCGACGCTTTCCAGGTATCTGCTACCGCATCCCCCGCCATCAGAGCGGTCATCTGCTCGGCCGTGAGTTCCTGCGGCGCAGCAGGTTCGCTCGCAGACATGCTCGTGGACACAACAGCGGTCTCCGCTGCTGGCGATTGAGTGGTCGGCACTGCAGACCCATCCGACTCTCGTGCCGCCTCCGCCCCTTCGTATACAGCCCCGGGAACAGCGTCCGTCCCCTGCTCGCATGGTGCCGCTCCACATGGCGATGCGGGGCCGCATTCAACTGTGGAGTCCGCCGTTGCTGGTTTCGCATCGCTACTCTGATTCCCCAAGACCTCAGAATCGACGATGGCATCCCCCGCACTACTCGCCGCCGCCAACGCCGCCTGCACCTTGCCCGCGAATCCATCACCTGCTTGATGCATCTCCACAGCGTTCTGGTCGCCGAGTGTGGACGGGGCTGTTGCTGCGACAACTCCCGGATGCCCCGCCGTCGGTTCAGTCTTTGCTCTAGCGGCGGCTCCGGCCTGTTCCGTGCTCGCCCGGCCGATCTCAGCCCCATGCGTCGGGCTTGGCGGCGCGTCCGCCAACTGCCCCCCCACGCTGCCAACCTCCTGTCTGTCGCCCGAGTCCACCGCCTCCGGGCCCGCAGCGCGAGCGATCGGGCTTACTGCCGACGAAACGCTGGAGACCTCCTTCGTGCCTGCATCTGCTTGCCTGCTGACAAGCGCACTCCCGGAGATCGCCGCCTTCGCTCCTGCGATCAGCACCGACAGCCGCTCCGAGAGCACCTCCAGTTCTGTCTCGGTCGCCTGCTCTGCAGAGGCCTCACCGGCTGATCCAGTACGTCTCTCGGCCCCCGCAGCAACGGACGAGCCACATGGGGACTCAGTCCCCCCCACGACGGCTGCGTCGATTGGTGAGTTCTCCGTCTGCCCAGCCGCGGCCGCCACCTCGTTGGAGCACTCAGCGCCGTGGACTGCATCGCCACTCGCCGTTGCCGGCGATCGTGTGGTCTGCCCACCGTCCGTCACGACTGCCGGATGCCACGCCTCGCCGCTTGTCACATGGACTTCATCCAGATTCATCGCGTTCACTTCAACCCCTGCCCGACCGCCCCCGGCTGCCGCTTCGGCAACCTGGGATTCCGCGCTCTGTCGCGTTTCAGGCAAGGCCGCTGGCGATGCCGCCTCCGCACGATCTGCCGTCTGTACGCTCAGGTCGGTCACCTGTGGCGCACTCGCCGCATCCGCCGGCGTATCACTTCCTGCCGCCGGTGCTCCTGCCGGTTGCCGCACTTCATCGTCGTTCAGCGTTCGCAGACCGGCCAACGCCCGCACCTCGTTCACGAAGCCCAGGTTCATCGCTGCATCCACACCCTTGGCCAACTCGGCGATGATCCTTTCAATCTCTGCCGTGCACTCGCACAGCAGCTTGCCCGCCAGCTCATCCTCCGCTGTCCCGCCGTTGAGGATCGATGTCAGCCCGGCCAGACACGACTCTGCGGCCAGTTGCAGGCCCCGCAGCTCCGCCTCCGCAGACGCATGGGCGATGCCCTTCATTGTGGCCGCTGCTGACGCCACCGCGTCCGCACGCACTTCCGCATCAGCCGATGCGGCCTGAGCCGCTCTGCACGCCTCTCGGCACAGCATGCCAGCCAGCTCAAGAGCCTCCTGGCGACGGTCGGTCTGGGGGGAGTTGTTCACTTCTGGCTCACTCTGGATTCTGATGTACGCAACAGCCTCTTGTCCCGACAGTCCCCGCCTTCGACGGCTCGCTGCCAGTATGGTGGTATCGGTCCGGGTTCGGGCCTTCTTTGGATCGCTCCGGGACATCCCGATAGTCCGACAGGGGACTCGAGTGGCCAAAATGCGCCCCGTTGCTTCAGAGCGTTCCCGACCTGACCGATAGGACGATCACAAGCGACCAACGGGTTTTCCCTTGCAGCGCCCACTGTACTCCCACCCGGTGATGTCCCCCTGCCAACTCAGGTCAAAGACCGGCGTAGTGGCGTGATATCCCTTGGAGATTCGAATGGATCTGGCCACCCTCAGCAACCGCCTCACCGACCCGACTCTCGTTTCGTCCATACGGGAGGCGCTCCTGTCCTGGCCCGAGGCGGACCCGCACCTCGTCGAACAGACCCTGACTTGGGTCAAAGGCCTTCGCGATGAATTGGTGTCTCTCTGTCGCGAAATCGACGACGACGAGCAGATTGAGCAGAATCTGGCCATCACCTACATCGAGTTGAAGACCCGCTGGATCGCCATCAACACGCGGATCAACTATCAACTCTTCCGCACCGGACACAACGACCCGCAGTCTGTCTTCCGCGCCACCGGCGTCAGCATGCTCCTGGCTCACGTCGAGTCCCTGCTGACCGCCGGCGACGTCGCCCAGATCACCGAGTTCCTCGCTCAGCCCATCCGCCGCGCCGCCTGACGTGCGGTCGGCCCGGCAGACCCTCCTCGCCCGCCGTGGCCGGGCTTGACCTGATAACCGTCTCCCGAGCCGGCCCGGCGTGCGAGGCTGGCAAGGCAGAATGCACTCGCACGCATCCAATCGGGAGCCCTGCCATGCAGGATCAATCGAACGGAACCATCCAAGACCAGCTCGAGATGCTCTACGCAGAGCGCGAGTGGTTGTCCCAGGAACTCGGCTGCTGTGACGCCGAGAGCATCGTGGACATGGTTCGCAGCCTTGAGAGCCAGCTTTGCGAGATCTACCGTGCCAACGAGGGCCGTCCGGCCGTCGATGACGTGAACACGCAGCAGTTGCTCACCTACGTACACGACCTGTCTCAGGCGCTCGACGGTCTGTACGCAGAGAAGAACATCACCTTGCAGATCGAGGATGACAAGCCCGTGCTGCGGGCCACCTGGAAGCAGATCACCACCCCACAGACTGAAGGAGCACACAAATGAGCACCGCCAACATGCTTCGTGAACGCATGATGAACCGCACCGCCGCCCCGGCTGCACCGGCCGGCCCCGCCACCTTCGTACCACCCGAGGTGTTCTCAGCCGTTGGCTCGCTCACGCGGGCGGACATTGATGCCTTCGACTTTGGCGCAATCAAGCTCGACGATGCCGGCAAGGTGCTTCTGGTCAACCGTTACCAGTCCGACCTGGGCGGCGTCGCCGTCCCGAACTTCGAGGGCAAGCACTACTTCACGCAGATCGCCCCCTGCACCAACAACGGGCTTTTCTTCGGCGCCTTCCGTAAGGGCGTCGCCGCGAACAACCTGAACATCGTCTTCAGTTACACCTTCACCTTCAAGCTCAAGCCCACCAACGTTCGGGTCCACATGTTCCGGGATCCCTCAAGCAAGAGCAACTGGATCTTCGTCCAGCGGGCCTGAGCTGACAGGGCAACAATCCCTCAGCCTTGGTTCAGCCTCAACGACGCGGGCGATCCTTCACCAAGGGATCGCCCGCGTCATCTTTTCTGCCCGCCGTTCCCTTGCTCATGAACCCCCTCTCTTTCGATCCACTCCCCCAGCAGTTCCTTGCGGCCCGCCTCTCGCGAAGCCGCACGGCCCGATTCATCTTTCCGGACAC
>JAJTDF010000084.1 GCA_021294835.1 Planctomycetaceae bacterium | reverse complement strand
CCCCCCCACCATGTCTTGCAACGGGAACAACGCCACCCCACCCTCTCCCGCCATCGCCCCCGGGGCCGAAGCCATCGACCCTGCCAGGGCGGCGCTGGAGCTGGCGGCGCGATTCCCCGACGGGGTGGATCCGCGGATCCGGGCGCACCTGCCGAGCATGGATGCACCGTTCTTTCAGGCCGGGCTGGCGGGGTATTCCGACGCGGCGATGCGGATCATCGCGCGGCGGAACGGGGCGCCGCTGTGCGTGACTGAGGCGTTGCTGGACCGCATGCTGCTGGGCGGCGGCCGGGGCTTTGACAAGGCCGACCTGGCGCTGCAGGACGAGCACCTGCTGCACGCCAACCTGCCCACCGGGCATGAGGACCATCCGCTGGTGGGGCAGATCATCGGCTCGGACCCGGATGAGATGGCGGCGGCGGCGCTGAAGATGATCGAGCAGGGCACGCGGCATGCGCGGCACTACCGGGACATGGCCTATGGCTCGGGGAAGGTGCCGGCGTATGTGGACACGCGGTGGCGGATCGACCCGGACGCGGCGGTGACGGCACCACCAGCGGGCGGGGGGGCGGCGGGCGGGGGGGCGGGGGCAGGGGCCGGCTGCGATGAGGACGACGCGGAGAACCCGTGCGGGGTGGACCTCTCTGCTGCGGCGTCGCCGGTCGCCCAGCCGGCAGCCAGCGGGCAGGCGGGCGGCAAGCGGCGTGAGCCGACGCGGGTGTTCGCGGCGATGGACGTGAACCTGGCGTGCCCGGTGAAGAAGATTGACCGCAAGTCGCGGGGCGGGCACTGGCTGCGGGACCCGGAGGGGGCGACGGCGATTCTCAAGGCGGTGCGTGCGGCGGTGCCGGCGCACATTCCGTGCACGGTGAAGCTGCGGCGGGCGTACGACGACACGCCGGAGATGGCGCGGAACTTTGAGGTGATCTTCGCGCGGGCGTATGAGCTGGGGTACGCGTGGACGACGGTGCACGCGCGGACGGTGGAGCAGAAGTACATCGGCCCTTCGCGGTGGACGTTCCTGAAGGACCTGGTGGCGCGTCACCCGGACAAGCCGGTGTTCGGCTCGGGGGACGTGTGGGAGGTGGGGGACATCTTCCGGATGATCGCGTATGCCGGGGTGTCGGGGGTGTCGGTGGCGCGGGGGTGCATCGGCAACCCGTGGATCTTCCGGCAGGCGCGGGATCTGCTGGCGGGCCGCCCGCTGACGCAGCCCACGCTGGCGCAGCAGCGTGAGGTGCTGTGGCAGCACTTCGGGTTGTCGGTGGCGATCAACGGGGAGAAGGCGGCGGGGAAACTGATGCGCAAGTTCGGCATCAAGTTCGCCCAGCACCACCCGACGCCGGAGGCGGTGAAAGCCCGCATGGTGCTGGTGAACTCGACCGCCGACTGGCTGGCGGCGCTGAACGACCTGTACCCCGCGCCGGCTCTGACGACTGCCTGACGGCAGGTCGCGTGCCATCCGGCCCGGGCGTCGGCGGCGGCCCTTGCAGCGGTCCGGCTGGGTCGGACACCCCAACTGCCTCCATGACGGTGCAGAAGTTGCGCCGGCCGGTCAGTCCGGGAAAAGCCAAGGCCGTCGCGGACCGATCCTTCGCAGTGCCGCGCCTGCGCCCTGAATGACAAACAGAGGCGGACCGGTCACGGAGTTGCTGCGCATGAAGGGTGTCGTCTTCACCGAGTTCATGGACATGGTGGCGGAGCGTTACGGCTATGAGACGCTCGACGAGGTTCTCGCGGGGGCGAAGCTGCCGCACAACGGAGCGTACACGGCCGTGGGGACGTACCCGCACACCGAGATCGTGGCGCTGGTGGTATCGCTGTCGAGCAAGGTGGGCTCGCCGCCGGACGCGCTGGTGCGTGCGTTCGGGCGGCACCTGTTCGGGCGTTTCGCGGAGCTGTACCCGGTGTTCTTCCAGGACGTGCCGGACGCACTGACGTTTCTGGAGCGGGTGGACTCGGTGATCCACGTGGAGGTCCGCAAGCTGTATCCCGACGCGGAGCTGCCCCGGTTCCAGGCTTCGCGGCGGGCCGACGGCGGGCTGAATCTGCTGTATCTGTCCTCAAGGCACTTTGCCGACCTTGCCGAGGGCCTGATCGAAGGGTGCGCCGAGCACTTCAAGCAGCCGCTGATGGTGCAGCGCCGCAACCAGCCGGTCGCCGACGGCTCGGCCGGGTCGGCGGTGATGTTCCACGTTTCCCCCGCGAGCGGCGTCGCCGCTTCGCCGGATCGCGTTGCCGCCTGACGCACGGAGACCGCGATGGACGCACCCTCCAGCCCGACCCGGAACGGGGGCGTGGACGCGCCGGACGCACCTGCGTGCGGTCCGGCGCACACCTGCCAGCCGGACGCGCTGCGCAACGCGCTGGAGCGCGAACGCGCGGCCCGCAAGGAGGCCGAACGACTGCTGGAGGACAAGAGCCGCGAGCTGTTCGTCAAAGGCGAGGAACTTCGCGAACTGAACGCGGGTCTTGAATCCAAGGTCGCGCAGCGCACGGCGGAACTGGCCCGGGCGCTGGCGGCCGCCCGGGCGGGCGTTCGCGCCAAGGACGAGTTCCTCACCAACATGTCCCACGAGGTCCGCACGCCGCTGACATCGATGCTGGGCTATGCCGAGATGCTGCTGGAGCCGGATCTCACGCCGTCGCAGACGGCGGAGTATGTCGGCGTGATCCGCCGTCACGGCGAGCAGCTGCTGGACGCCATCGATGACATTCTCGAGCTTTCGCGCCTGGCCGCCGGGGATGCGCGGCCTGAGGTTTCGCCTTTGGATCCGACCGAACTGATTGCCTCGGCGGTTCGGGGCTGGATTCCCGCGGCGCACGCGAAGGGGCTGAGCCTCGTGTTTGAGGCGCGGACTGAACTGCCGCGTTCGCTTTGGGCCGACGCCGGCCGGATCCGCTCCATCCTGAGCAACCTGCTGTCCAACGCGGTCCGGTTCACGCTCAGCGGAGGCATCTGCGTGAGCGCCGACCTGGTTGCCGGCTCGCCGTCGCGCCTGCGCATCAGCGTGACCGACACCGGTCCGGGGATCGAACCGGCCAGGCAGGCGACCATCTTCCAGCCGTTCGTGCAGAGCGACAACTCCCTGACCAGGCAGCACGGCGGCATGGGTCTGGGCCTGACGGTGGCGCTTCGGACCGCCGAGTTCCTCGGCGGATCGATCACGCTTGAGAGCGAGCCGGGCAAGGGGTCGTCCTTCAGGATCGAGATTCCGGTGGGCTGCGGCGGACCGATCGCCTTGGTGGAGGCGGCGGCGCCGCCCGACCTGTGCGGGCTGCGCATCCTGATGACCGCGGCCACCGAGAACTGCCGCGACCGGCTGCAGACGCTGCTGGAAACTGCGGGGGCCGAGGTCGTCTTCGCCGCCGGCGGGGAGCAGGCCGTTGAGGCGGCGCTGACCGCCCGGGAACAGGGCGGCGGCTTCTCGCTGATCGTGCTGGACATGCAGATGCCGGGGCTCAGCGGGGACCAGACCACGATCCTGCTCCGCCGCAACGGCTATGGCGGGCCTGTCATTGTGGTCACGCCCTGCACGCCGGGCGATGAGCCGGCCCGCTGCGTCGCCGCCGGCTGCAGCGAGCACCTGCCCAAGCCCATTGATGATGATCGACTGTTGCGCCTGTGCGAGCGTCTGACCGGACGCGCCGCCGGGCCGAACGCACCCGTCTGCCAGGCCGCCTGATCCGCCGGAGTTGACCATGCACCCGACCGCCCGACGACCGCAGCTCGCTCTGTCCCTTGCCGCCGCCGCCTGCGTTGTGCTGACGGTTCTGCCCGTGCCGCTTCACGCTCGCTTGGGCGACGAGCACGCAGCGGCCCGGCCGGCCCGGCCCGTGGGCTCGACCATCAGCACGCCGGCGGACACCAAGGCCGACGCGGCGCCGGCCGCGCGGGCGCCGGTCGGCGGCCGGTCCGCCCCGGGCGGCAAGTCCGGCGGCAACCTCAAGCCGGCGGAGATCCGGCCCGTGAACACCGCCCGCGCGGCCGACAACGCCGCGGCGGGGCCGGCGGTGACGGCCGACGAGGCCCTGACGATGCTCAGCGAGGGCAACGCCCGGTGGGCGGCGGAGAAGGCCGAGGCCCCGAACACGGGCACGCAGCGGCGGCAGTCGGTGGCGCAGGGCGGACAGACGCCGTTTGTCACCGTGCTGACCTGCGCCGACTCGCGCATTCCGGTTGAACGCGTCTTCGACCGCGGCGTGGGCGACCTGTTCGTCGTTCGCGTCGCCGGCAATGTGGCCGGGGATTCTGAACTGGGAACCATCGAGTATGGCGTGGGGCACCTGCGCACGCCGCTGCTGGTGGTGATGGGGCACACGCGGTGCGGGGCGGTGGCGATGGCCGCCACCGGTGCGGCGGTGCCGGGCAAGGTGGCGGGGCTGGTGGAGCGGATTCGTCCGGCGGTGGAGCGGGCGCGGCGGGCGAACCCCGAGGCCTCGCCGCAGCAGATCGCCGATCTGACGGTGCAGGAGAACGTGTGGCAGACGGTCTATGACCTGCTCAAGCACTCACCGGAGTTGCGGCGGCAGGTGGCCGAAGGCAAGCTCAAGATCGTGGGCGCGGTCTACGACCTTGCCGGCGGCAAGGTGCAGTTCACCGGCGAGCACCCGTGGCAGGCGGAACTGCTGACGGCGCTGGGCGCCGAGGCCCCCTCGCCGGGACAGACTGCGGCGAACTCGGGCGCGGCGACAGCGACGGCCACGGCTGAGAAGCAGGCGGAACCGGCGACCGGCGACGGGCACTGACACGGAACGGAGCGGGGGCGATGCGCGAGGCGGGGGACGTTCAGCCGCCGCCGGCGGGAAGGGTGTCGACGATGTTGCGGACGATGGCGTCCGGACCAACGCCCTCGGCCTGGGCCTCGAAGTTGAGGATCATGCGGTGCCGCAGGGCGGGCAGGGCGACGGCGCGGACGTCGTCGATCGAGGCGGCGGCGCGGCCGTCGAGCAGGGCGTGGCACTTGGCGCCGAGCACCAGGGCCTGGGCGGCGCGGGGCGAGCAGCCCATGCGGACGTATTTGCTGACCATCGGCGTGGCGAACTTGCCCACGTCGGGCCCGCCGAACTCGGCGGCGGCTGAGGCCGGCTGCGTGGCCAGCACCATGCGGACGGCATAATCGCGGACGTGCTCGGCGATGTACGCGGCGCGGACCAGTTCCTGGTGTTCCAGCAGACGCGGGGCGTCGAGGGCCGGCTCCACCTCGGCGTCGGCGGTGGTGGTGGTGCGCTGGAGGATCTCGGCGAGTTCATCGCGGCCGGAGTAGCCGACGAGCAGTTTGAAGAAGAAGCGGTCGAGCTGGGCTTCGGGCAGCGGGTAGGTGCCCTCCTGCTCGACGGGGTTCTGGGTGGCCATGACGAAGAACGGCCGCTCGAGGCGGTGGCTGACGCCGGCGACGGTGACGCTGCGCTCGGCCATGGCCTCGAGCAGGGCGGACTGGGTCTTGGGGGTGGCGCGGTTGATCTCATCAGCGAGGACCATCTGGCTGAAGATGGGGCCTCGCTGGAAGGTGAACTGCCGGCCCCGGGTGCCGTCGGGCCGCTCGACCTCGCTGACCACGGTGGTGCCGGTGATGTCGGCCGGCATGAGGTCGGGCGTGAACTGGATGCGGGAGAAGGAGAGTTGGACGGCTCGGCTGAGGGTGCGGATGAGGAGGGTTTTGCCGATGCCGGGCACGCCTTCAAGCAGGGCGTGGCCCCCGCAGAACAGGCTGATGAGCACGCCCTGGACCACCTCGCGGTGGCCGACGACGACACGCTCGATCTGCTGGCGGACGGCGGAAAAATCGCGCCCGAAGCCGGCCGCCCGGTCGCGAACCTCTGCCTCAGACAACCCGGCGAGAAATGACGTGGCCATGGGTGCTTGGCCCCCCCGGTTCCGCCCCCCCACCCCACCGCTTTACCCCCCACCCCCGCTCGCCCCTCTCACCCCCACCTGCTGCTGATCCAAAGGCCGCGGCCGGATTCGAACCGGCGAGGGACTTGCGTCCAACGGATTTGCAATCCGTTCCATTCAACCACTTTGGTACGCGGCCCAAAGGCGGGCCCATTCTACCCGCTCGCTGCGTCGGGGATGCCCCTGCCGACCGCCAGAGGTCGGAACGCCCCCGATTGCCCCTCTGCCCCCCAACCGGCACCATCAGCTTGCTCCCGCCTGCTCACCCGTTGGCCAACCCGCGACCGATACCCTCAGCCGTCCTTCCGGCCCGTCTGCGGGCCCCCCGGAGCCGACCCATGATCACCTGCTCAGCCACCTTTGCCCTTGCCGCGGCGCTGCTGGCCGCTCAGCCCGCCACCCAGCCCACCACCCCGGCGCCGGCCGCCCCCGGCGCACCGGCCACCACCCCCGCCCCCCCCGCTACCCCCACCTCGCCGCAGCAGATCATCCGCGACCTGGAGAAGCAGGCCGGGCAGCCCGGTGGGGCCCCCACCCAGCCTGGCACGCCGGCCGCTCAGCCTGCGTCAGCCCAACCCCCGGCCCCGGCGGCCCCCGGCACGGTCACCTCGCCGGCGGCGGGCGGGCGGCTGCTTCGTGAGGGCTCCTTTTTGACCAATCGCAAGGGCCGACTGGTGCGGGGTGCCCTGCAGGCCGGCGGAAGCCACCCTGAGTGGTTTTTCGTGTTTGACAACACCGCCGGCGAACCCGCGGCCAAGGCCGACCCGGCAATGGTCCTGATGCCCTGCCAGAACCTCATGTCGATGGAGAAACTGGTCGAGCGGGGCGGCGAGTCGCTGAGCTTCACCGTGAGCGGGCAGGTGTTTGTGTACCACGGGCGGAACCACCTGCTGCCCACGATGTTCACCGTCAACCGCCGAGGCGAGCTCAGCCCGGCGAAGTAACCCGGCCTGCGGATGGCTGACCCGGCCCGCCCCCACAGGGGCCCCGGCCAGGACCAGCCCATGCAGCGGGTCGCCAAACGGGGAACCGCACCGTGTTGCCGGACCGTCAAACCCGCCGTCGGGATGGTCTGGCCGGTCTTCGCTGCGCCACCGCACCCCAGCCCCATGGCTTACCCTGATCCGCGCCTTTGCCCGGCTGCAGCCGTGCCGCACCCGGGCCGAAGTGTGGACCCGTTGGCCGCGGGGTTGAGTCGCGGCAGGTTATCGGCCTCAGTCACTCCGCTCGGGCTGTGAGTGCCCTGATCGGCGGCCTTGGGAGACTCGCGCATGAAGGGCATCATTCTCGCCGGTGGTTTGGGCTCGCGGCTTCGCCCGCTGACGCTGGTGACCAACAAGCACCTGCTGCCGGTGTATGACCGGCCGATGATCTACTACCCGATCCAGTGCCTGCTGAACGCGGGGATTGATGAGATTCTGGTGGTGACCGGGGGCGAGCACGCGGGGGACTTCCTCAAGCTGCTCAAGAACGGCAAGCAGCTGGGCGTGCGGCATCTGGAGTACGCCTATCAGGAGGGTGAGGGCGGCATCGCCGATGCGCTGAAGCTGGCGGAGGAGTTCGCCGACGGCGGGAAGATCTGCGTGATCCTGGGTGACAACATCATCGAGGGGAACATCCGCAAGGCGGCGGCGGACTTCTTCACGCAGCGGACGGGGGCGAAGGTGATCTTGAAGGAAGTGCCCGACCCGCAGCGCTTCGGCGTGGTGGAGTTCGATGGCGAGCCGGCCAAGGGGAAGATCAAGCGGATCATCGAGAAGCCCAAGGACCCGCCGAGCAACATGGCGGTGACGGGGATCTACTTCTACGACCCGGACTGCTTCAAGGTGTGCAAGGAGCTCAAGCCGTCGGGGCGTGGGGAGCTTGAGATCACCGACGTGAACAACTACTACCTGCAGCGGGGCGACCTGACGGCGGATGTGCTGGAAGGCTGGTGGACGGACGCGGGAACGTTTGAGAGCCTGTACCGGGCGACGAAGTACGTCGCGGAGAGCGGGGCGAACCTGCTGGACCTGACCGGGCCCAGGCCGGGGATGTTCGGCACGCAGGCGCGGGGGTGAGGCGCGCGGGATTGACGCTCGAGTCCGACCGCCGACCACCCGTTTTACTTGATCACGATTCAGCCATGACGACTTCACCCCCCACTCCGCTTGCCGTCTCCGCCCCGATGACCTGGCCGAATGCCGATCTGGCGGCGGCGTTTGCGCACGCGACGGCCAACGCCGAGCCGGTGTTCGTGCCGACGCAGTACTTCGCGGATGATCGCGGGTACTCGCTGATGAACCAGATGCAGGGTGTGATGACCCCGCAGGGGCAGGTGAACTATTCGGTGCAGTATCCGGGGGTGATCAAGGCGTGGCACCGGCACAGCCTGCAGACGGACTTTTGGATGTGCCTGATGGGGCACATCAAGGTGGGCATGCACCGGCAGGCGGATGGCAAGTCGTGGGTGGCGATCATCGGCGAGAAGCGGCCGGGTACGGTGGTCATTCCGCCGCCGCTGTGGCACGGGGCGGCGACGGTGGGCGACAGCCCGGCGGGGCTGTTCTACTACGTGACGCACGGCTATGACCCCAAGAAGCCCGACGAGGAACGCCGGGCGTTTGACTCGGTGGCGGGCTTCCCGTGGGCGGTTCAGCACAAATGAGCGGCCCATCGAGGACCATCTCCGTCGGGGGCTTTTCGCTGCGGCCGATGCCGGCGCCGGTGCTGCTGATCGGCCATGGCGGGATGCTGGCGCGGGCGTGGCGGGCGGTGCTGGAGCGCGTGAACGCCGAGGTGGTGTGCCCGACGCTGGAGCAGTGCGACTTCACCAGGCCGCAGACGGTTCGCGATGTGGTGAACGCGCGCGAGGGCGGCTTCGGGCTGGTGATCAACTGTGCCGCGTGGACGGATGTGGACGGGGCGGAGGCCAAGGAAGACGCGGCGTATGACGTGAACGCCGAGGGCCCGGCGGTGCTGGCGGAGGCGTGCCGGCACTCCGGCTCGCTGCTGGTGCACTACAGCACCGACTACGTGTTTCGGGGCGACGCCAGCGCGCCGTACAGCGTGGACGAGCCGATGGCGCCGGTGGGAGCGTATGGGCGGACCAAGGCGGCGGGGGAACTGGCGCTGCGGGACTCGGGGTGCCGGCACCTGATCATCCGCACCAGTTGGCTGTATGCCCCGTGGGGGAAGAACTTCGTACGGACCATCGCCGGGCTGTGCAAAGCCAAGCCCAGCCTGAAGGTGGTGAACGACCAGCGGGGGCGGCCGACGAGCGCGGAGCATCTGGCGGCGGCGAGTTTGGCCCTGGTGCAGGCGGGGGCGGGCGGGGGCGGTGCGGGCGCAGCCGAGGGCGGGACGTGGCACATCACCGACGGCGGCGAGTGCACGTGGTTTGACTTCGCGCGGGAGATCAACCGGGTGCAGGGGACGGCGTGCGACGTGCAGCCGTGCACCACGGCGGAGTTTCCGCGACCGGCCAGGCGGCCGGCGTACAGCGTGCTGGACCTTTCGCGGACCGAGGCGGCCATCGGCCCGATGCCGGACTGGAAGGCCAACCTGGCCGATGTGATGTCGCGGCTGGAGCCGTGAACCCGCCGAAGCCTTGAACGAACTCACTGCAGCGACCACCTGATTCAACCGGAAAGCCCGACCATGCACATTCTTCTCACCGGCGGCGCCGGGTTCATCGGCAGCAACTTTGTCAAGATGGTGCTGGCGGCGCGGCCCAACGTTCGCATCACCAACTTGGACGTGCTGACCTACTCGGGCAACCTGGAGAACCTCTCCGACGTGCAGAACCACCCGCGGTACCGCTTTGTCAAGGGTGACATTCTGGACACCGCGACGGTGGCCCCGCTGATGGAAGAGGCCGACTGCGTGGTGCACATGGCGGCCGAGAGCCACGTGGACCGCTCGATCATGGACTCCGGGCCGTTCATCCGCACCAACGTGGTGGGCACGCAGGTGCTGCTGGACTGCTGGAGGCGGAGCCGCGGGGGCGAGAGAGTCAGCAAGCAGGCGGGGCGGTTTGTGTATGTGTCGACCGATGAGGTGTACGGCTCGCTGCCTTTGGGGCGGCCGGAGTTGCTGTTCACCGAGCAGACGCCCTTGAAGGGCAACAGCCCGTACTCGGCGAGCAAGCTGGGCGGGGACGTGCTGGCCTCGGCGTATCACCACACCTTCGGGATGGACATCTGCATCACGCGGTGCAGCAACAACCATGGGCCATACCAGTTCCCCGAGAAGGTGATCCCGCTGTTTGTGACCAACCTGATTGAGAACAAGCAGGTGCCGCTGTACGGCGACGGCCAGAACGTGCGCGACTGGCT
This sequence comes from Planctomycetaceae bacterium, assembly GCA_021294835.1. Lineage (GTDB taxonomy): Bacteria > Planctomycetota > Phycisphaerae > Phycisphaerales > UBA1924 > CAILKP01. The sequence continues at coordinate 6,453 of JAJTDF010000084.1, read as the reverse complement.
GCACGTGGACGACCACTGCGAGGCGATCCTGACGGTGCTGGAGAAGGGTCGCAGCGGCGAGGCGTACAACATCGGCGGGAACAACGAGAAGAGCAACCTGGAACTCACGCACGCGATTCTCTGGCTGATGGGCAAGGGGCCGGAGATGATCAAGCCGGTGGCCGATCGCCCCGGGCACGACCGCCGCTACGCGATTGACGCGAGCAAGATCAAGGCGGAACTGGGCTGGGAGCCGACGCGCTCGGCGTGGCCCAAGGCGCTGGAGAGCACGGTGCGGTGGTACGTGGACAACCAGGCGTGGTGGCGGAACGTCAAGAGCGGGGCGTACCGGGCGTACTACGAGAAGCAGTATGGGAACCGGGGGTGAGGGGCGGGGGAGGTGGCTCTCCGTTGGTGCGGGTGCGCAAGCAAACGCCCGCCGCGGATGGGGGAGCATCGGCGGCGGGCGGTAGTTGGAGACAGGTGGAGGGACGCTGAGCGGGGGGACAGGGGTAGCCAAGCTTGGTGAGGTCGACACTCACGGCTTTGTGACTCGAGATGTGAGAACTCCTGCTTCTGTGGGCACGGGCCTTGCCTGCCGGCACAGGCTGCGGTCACTCAGGCTTGAGGTTGAGGGTTTCGGACCAGCGAGGGCCGTTGTTTGAGATCACCGAATACGTCAGTGTCATTGAACTCGCGTTGATCGTGCCGGACCCTTGAGGCTCGCGATTGATGACCGTTTTCGTATTGACATGCTGGACGTTGATGACTCGAAGGCTGTTGCCACGCACGCTGCACGTGACGCGCACCGTTCCCTGCCCACCAACAGACGGTCGCTCTATCTGTATCTCTGCGGCATCGCGTGACACAACAGTCCATGTCGGCAAGCCAGGCTCCTTGGGAGTGCTGTTGGTCCAACGACTGCCGGGCGCCCACGCGGCCAGCGGGTCGGCGGTGGCGACCTTCGGACGGGGCTGGTCCGCCTTCAGATCGAAGGTGCCTTGGTACACAAGGTCTGCCTGTGGCCAGTTGAATCGGAAGGTGATGGTGTCAACGCCGATAGTGCCGGAGGCAGTAACTCCAGGAATCACGCCCGGGGTCGTTGTCTTGCGGAACTGAACATTAGCTTGCACGCGATCGAAACCGTTTTCGCGCAGCGTGATCTCGCCACCATTCCGATCAAAGTCCCAAGTCCAAATCGCCCCGGTGTTGTTCCGAGTTTCGAGCTTGATCCGTGTTGGAGAGCTGATCAAGACCGTCGCGTTGATTGGATCGGGGTCGTGTACAGCTCCCTTGGTGTCCTGCGCTCGATTGGTGCCGCTGTACTTGTCTCCCTTAACAGGTGTGAGCTGAGCAGCAGCCGCATCCGCCGGTTTTTCCGCCGGCCGCTTCTCCCGCCGGACCACGGGCGGAGTCGCCTCCTTCAACTCCGCCGCCGAATCGACCTCGAACTTCCACTCGCCGGCCAACTTCACCAACCCCGCATCCAGCCGGGCAGCGGCGTCCGCCGTGTCGCGCAGGTCGCGCTGCAGGCGGTCGCGGGCGGTGAAGCGGGCCAGTTCATCGGCGGCCCGGGCGGCCCGGCCGTGCATCTCCGCCGTGCCCTCGAGCACATCGCGCAGGCGGCCGGCCTGCTTCTGCAGATCGGCCACCGCCGTTGCCTCCTCGGCGGTCAGGGCGCCGCCATCGCGGGCGGTGCCGGCGGCCTTCTGGAAGTTGGCCAGTTCGGGCCCCACCTGGGCGGCCAAGTTTGCGGCCACCGTCCCCAGGCTCGCGCCCTCGGGGCCGTCGTCGGCCGCGCCGTCGAGGGTTCGCAATGAGGTGACGGCCTGCTCCATGGCCTTGGCGGCCAGACGGCGCACCTTCACGCCCGACTCCAGCACGCGGGCCTTGGCGGTCATGTTGGCGTCGGCCGTCGGGTTCTTCTTCAACTGGAAGCGGAAGAGCCGATCCTCCTCGCGGCCGGTGAACGTGCCCCAAGCCAGCCTGGCCCAGGTGGTGGCCTGCTCGGCATCGATGGTGGCCCGCCGGGCAAGAAGGGTCACCTGATCGGTCTCGCGTTCGACGGCGCTGGTCTCCTGCTGCTCGGCACGGTCGCGATCGGCCTTGGGCAGGGGCTCGAAGGTGAGCGGGCGGCCCGTGTCGGTCGCCGACTTGGCGAGGGCGGCGAGGAACTCGTCGGCCGGGAAAGGCCCGGACCCGCCGGGCTGACGGTCGTCGAGTTCCGGCGGCTTGCGGGACGTGGCGGCCTTGAGTTGAACGTGGACGGCCCGCAGTCGGGCATCGAGCTTGGCGAGGTCGGCGGCGAGGTCGGCGAGTTTGCGCTCCGAGCCGTCGGGCTGCTGGGCGGCCAGGGCGGCGGCCTCGGCGGTGCTGACCGGAAGCGGCGAAAGGTCAGTGGGCAGGACGGGCGCGGCCGCGGTGGCCAGGCCGAGCCAAAGAGCAACGGACTTGGTGTTCATGATGACTCCTACGAGGGCGACAACAGTGACGATGGATGCGGCGACCGCAACGGAGCGACGGAACGGGCGAAAACGAGCCTGGGGCTGCGGACGCGTGGACCAGACCACCGCTGAGGTGGGCTGGCCGGCCAGATAGCGGTCGATGTCGGCGGCGAGTTCACCGGCCGACTGGTACCGCTGGGCGGGGTCTTTCTCAAGGGCCTTGAGGACGATCGCCTCGATGGTCTCGTTTACCAGAGGCGGGTTGCGGCGGACGGGGGCGGACGCGGCGGGCGAAGCGGACCCACGAGGATCGCTCGCCGGGGCGGGCGCCGCCATGGCCGAGGTAGGCGTGTGCAACTCAGCGACCGTCTGGCTGGGGGGCCGGGGCTTGCTGTGAATGATGTTGTGCAGCACATCGATGACGTTGCCGACGACCTGGTAGGGGAACGCGCCGCCGGTGAGAATCTGGTAGAGCATCACGCCAAGGGCGTAGACGTCGGACCGGATGTCCACGCCCGCACCCGAGGCCTCGCCGGCGGCGCCGGGCGTTCGGGCTCCACGGGCCTGTTCGGGGCTGGCGTACTTCAGTTTGCCGATGAACTGCCCGGTGAGCGTCACATCCCGCGTGATGATGCCGTCGAACGCGGTGGAGGCCATGCCGAAGTCGAGGATGTGGGGCTGCCCGTTCACATCGATGAGGATGTTCGAGGGCGACAGATCTCGGTGGGTGATCCCCTTGCGATGCGCGGCCTGCACGGTTTCGCAGATGGTCTTGTAGAGCCGGAGCAGGTCGGCCGCCTGAGGGGCGACCTGGGCGGCGAAGGCGGGGTCGCTCCACAGGTGGTCAAGCGGCCGCCCGTCGATGTAGTTCATGACCAGGCAGTCCAGGCCGGAGCGGGTGCGGCCGGCGCCGATGGCCTGCACGATGTTGGGGTGGTTGATGGCGCGAAGGGCGTTGATCTCGCGCTTCAGGCGGGCGCGGGCCTCCTCGGTTGCGTGCGGGCCGGCGTGGAGCACCTTTACCGCAACCGTCCGGCCGTCGTGCCGCTGGATGGCCTTGTACACCGTCGCCTGCCCGCCCTGGCCCAGCCGCTTGAGCAGGTCGTAGCCTTCAATCTCGACCTTCAACTTCGCCAGCAAGCGCGGCGGAAGTTCCGAACCATCGTTGTTCGGAGGCTGAGGCGGGTTTGGAGGGGTGGTGTCTGACATGCTTCAGCCGGTGGTCGTTTCCAAGTGGTCGAAGGTCTGGCGGAGCGCCTTGGCGACCCGTGAACGTGCTGCCCGCACGCCCTCTTCACTCATGCCCAGCGCAGCCGCGACCGCGGAGGTCGGTCGGTCGAGCACGGCGCACATCTCGAAAGCCTGGAAGGTCCGCTGACGCTCGGGGTTGGTCGAGTAGCGCTCGCGGACCGCCTCCATCGCCTGCTGAAGCTTGGTGGTCTCCCAGACATCGTTCCAGGTCTCTTCGATGCTGCGGGGATCAACAGGAACATGGTCGCCGAATGGCTTGGCCTCACGCTCGGCCTTCTTGCGACGTTGGGTGAATTTGTGAAGCACGCAGGTCATCAGATAGCCCCGAAAGCGACCCTTGGACGGGTCGTAGACGAACTCGGGGGATGTGGAGTAGAAGGCACCGAGCACATCGGTGACCAGATCGTCCACTTCGCTGCCGCGGGCGCCGAGGCGGCGGGCGAAGCCGGAGATCATGGGCGCATACAGCCGGAAGAACGTGTGCCAGGCCACTTCGCGTCGTGGGTCACCGGGCCGCAACTGAATGAACAGCGAAGCCCGGGTGTTGTCTGGCCGCTTTGGAACTTCGCCGCTCATGCACCGGACAATAGTGGCGGGCGATTGATGCGTGACAGTTTTGCTGCGGCATTGTGTTGGAAGGTGGTCGAGATGCGCACCCACCAATGCCAACGCCGGTACGGCAAACAGGCATGGTCGTTACCGGTCGACAGCACTCCGGCTGGGGCTTGGCCGAGGCCATCGGGCTTGGTGGGTTCCCAGCCAGCACCCTCTTTACATGTCAAGGTTCCGATAGGGTGCCGAGCCCGGACCAGCCGGCCGCGACGGGCTTGGAGCGGCCTGCCCGCCCCCCCCCCCCCCCCCCCCCGGGCTTGGGGCGGCCTGCCCGCCGCCCCCCCCCCGCCTCCGCCGCTCCCCCCGCCCCCCCGGACGGCACCGGACCCGCCCGCCCGGCCTGCCGGTACCATTGGCTGTCCCATGGTCATCAACGGCGTGAACTTCCCGGAAGACCAGATCGCCGACTTCTGCCGCCGGCACGGCGTGGCGAAGTTGTCGCTGTTTGGCAGCATCCTCCGCGAGCCCAGCCCCGAGGGTGGGTATGGCTTTCGGCCGACGAGCGATGTGGACATTCTGGTGGAGTTTTTGCCGGGTCACACGCCGGGGCTGTTCTATCTGGGTGGCATGCTGATGGAACTTCAAGACATGCTGGGCCGGACGGTGGATCTGAGGACCCCGCAGGACCTGTCGCGCTACTTTCGGCATGAGGTGCTGAGCGAAGCGAGGCCGCTGTATGCCGCGTGATCCGACGCAGCGTCGGCTGGACGACCGGATTCGGGGCGAGCACATGCTCAAAGCCGCGAGGGATGTCGTGCTGATGGCGACAAACAGGGTGCGGGGCGATCTGGACACAGACATGATCCTGCGTCGTGCGATGGTCAACGCCATCCAGGACATCGGCGAGGCGGCGAACCAGATCACCGAGGTCGGCAAGGCGCGGATGTCGGCGGTGCCGTGGAAACAGTTGGTGGGCATGCGTCACCGGCTGGTGCATGGCTACGACGCCATCAACCTTGACACCGTTTGGCAGGTTGCCACGCATGAAGTGCAACCACTGATCGCTGCGCTGGAGTGCGCCTTCGCGTCCTGGCCGCTGCCCGATCCGCCGCTGGACTGATCCGGTCTGTGTCCCCCCGGCCGACTGGAAGCCCCAGCCCGTCCAGCGACGCTCCGTTGTTCACCCAACCTCACTCAATCGCCACCACCGCCGCCCCTCCATTTCGCCATTCCCGTGGCCCACCGCCTCCCACCACCACCGCCCGACGACGACGCCGGCCCGGCCCGCCGCCCGGGGCCCAAGCCCTTCGCCTCGCTCCGCGAGCGGCTGGTGGATGATGACACCAAGGACCTGCTGCCCGAGGAACTGGCACCCTCGGTGGCGCATGAGGCGCCAAGCGCTGCGCCTCCGGCCGGGCGGTTCGCGGCGACTGAAGGGGATCGGCGATCGGGCCTGGGGGTGGAGGAGCGGGTGCGGGCGTACCTGCGGGGGTTCACCGCCATGGCGTGGTTTGTGCCCGCGTGCGTGCTGGCGGGGTGGCTGGCGATCGGCCTGGTCGGCACGCTGCTGATCGGCTCGGGCGCCAGTGGCGAGCGGACGCTCAGCGGGGTGCTGGCCCGGTTTGGCGAGCAGGGCGTGGCGGTGCGTGATGATTCCTCGGGTGGCTTGCGTGATGCGCAGGAGCGGCTGGGGGTGGTGACGGCGCGGATCATCGCGGGCACGCCGACGGCGAGCGTGGGGCTGGCCATCGCCGTGGAGGACCGGGCCGAGGTGGCCTTCGCCCCCGAGCCGGAGGCCTCGCTGACCCCGCAGGGACGCACCGCGCTGGCCGGTGCCGATGTGCCGGCGGCGACGGCGGCGTGGCTGGATGCCCGCTGGCCGCACTTGGACGCGGCGGAGTGGGTGACCAAGATGGGGACGACCACGCGTGACCGCACGCGGTGGGACAGCATTGCCCTGCTGACCTGGGGGCCGGTGGCGGTGGGGCTGGGGGTGTGGTGTGGGTGGGCGTTGGTTCGGGGCCGGCGGTCGGCCGCGTGAGCGGCTCGCCAACGGGCCTTGCGGCTCACCCCGCCCTCGGCTGCCCCCGGAGCAAGCCCTCCCACTGCCCGCGACCGACGGCCAGGACACCGGCGGCACCGGACGACGGCCGCTTATGGCTGCTGCGGTCAAGCTCTGACCAGGTTCACGGGCCATCCGTGCACCGGGCCCGGCCGCCGGTCGCGG
>JAJTDF010000083.1 GCA_021294835.1 Planctomycetaceae bacterium | reverse complement strand
ACCGGCGTCTGGTCGGCCTTGGGGACGGGTACAAATGGCACAGTGTTGTCCCTCGCCGTGCTCCCCGGTGGGGACGTCCTCGTCGGGGGCAGCTTCACCAGCGCCGGCGGCGTCGCGGCCAGCCGCATCGCCCGCTACAACCCCATCACCGGCGTCTGGTCGGCCTTGGGGGCGGGCACCACTGGCACCGTCAACGCCCTCACTGTGCTCCCCGGTGGGGATGTCTTCGTCGGGGGTAGCTTCACCACCGCGGGCGGCGTCGTCGCGACGAACATCGCCCGCTACAACCCCACCACCGGCGTCTGGTCGGCCCTAGGGGCGGGCACCAGTGGCACCGTCAACGCCCTCACTGTGCTCCCCGGAGGGGATGTCCTCGCCGGGGGCACCTTCACCACCGCGGGCGGCGTCGTCGCGACGAACATCGCCCGCTACAACCCCACCACCGGCGTCTGGTCGGCCTTGGGGGCGGGCACCACTGGCACCGTCAACGCCCTCACTGTGCTCCCCGGAGGGGACGTCCTCGTCGGGGGCAACTTCACCACCGCCGGGAGTGTTGTGGCCAGCCGCATCGCCCGTTACAACCCCTCGACCGATGTCTGGTCGGCTCTGGGCACAGGTACAAATGGCCAAGTGTCGGCCCTCGCCGTGCTCCCCGGTGGGGATGTCGTGGTCGGGGGCAACTTCACCAGCGCCGGCGGCGTTGCCGCAACGAACATCGCCCGTTACAACCCCACCACCGACGTCTGGTCGGCCTTGGGGACGGGTACAAATGACGCAGTGTTGGCCCTCGCCGTGCTCCCCGGTGGGGATGTCCTCGTCGGGGGCTTCTTCTCCACCGCCGGCGGCGTCGCGGCCAGCCGCATCGCCCGCCACAACCCCACCACCGGCGTCTGGTCGGCCCTGGGGGCGGGTACAAGTGGCCAAGTGTCGGCCCTCGCCGTGCTCCCCGGAGGGGACGTCCTCGCCGGGGGCGTCTTCACCACCGCCGGATCGGGTGCTTCAGTCGCCTTTGCGAGGTACACGTTCGGCGGGCCCCCGTCAGTCGTCGTCCATCCAGTCAGTACGACCCGGTGCTCCGGCTCCACGGCCACATTGAGCGTAGTGGCAACTGGTGCGCCACCCCTGACCTATCAGTGGCGAAGGAACGGCGTGGCCATCCCCGGCGCTGTCAACGCCAGTCTGGCGATTGCCTCGGTGGCAGCCGGCGACGGCGGTTCGTACGCCTGTGTGATCACCAACCCATGTGGCTCGGTGATCACCAACGCGATGACGCTGACGGTCAATGCCAATGCCACCCTGTCCATCACCTCGCAGCCGGTCAGCGTCACCCGTTGCGTCGGCGCCGCCGCCACACTCAGTGTCACGGCGACGGGAACATCTCCATTGAGCTATCAATGGCGAAGGGGCGGCGTGAATATCCCCGGAGCCACCTCAGCCAGACTGTCCATTGGCGCGCTGACGGCTGCGGATGGCGGTTCATACGACTGTGTGATCACCAACGGCTGCGGCTCGGAGACGAGCACTCCGGCCACCCTGACAGTCAACACCCCCGTGGTCATCACCGGCTTCTTTCCGACAGTGGCGATTCGGTGCAGCGGCGGATCCGCAACCTTCGCAGTGGCGCACACCGGCACCGGAACCATCACCTACCAGTGGCGTCGAAACGGCGTGAACATCCCCGGGGCCACGGCCAGGACCTACACCATCGACTCGGTTTCAGCGGCCAACGCCGGGCTGTACACCGTCGTGGTCACTGGCCCTTGTGGCCCGGTGACCAGCACCGCGGCGAGTCTGACGGTCAACACGGCGCCCGCGATCACCGTCCAGCCCACCAGCCTGACGCGGTGCATTGGCACCGCCGCCACACTCAGTGTCACGGCGACGGGCACATCTCCACTGAGCTATCAATGGCGAAGGGGCGGCGTGAACATCCCCGGAGCAACCTCGGCCAGGCTGACCATTGGTTCGCTGGCGACAGGGGATGGTGGTTCGTACGACTGCGTGATCGCCAACGGCTGCGGCTTTGTGACGAGCAATGCGGCCATCCTGACCATCAGCTCGCCTGTGGTCATCACCACCCAGCCGACAGGGCTGACTCGGTGCGCCGGCCAACCCGCATCCTTCACGGTCGACCACACCGGCACCGGAACCATCACCTACCAGTGGCGTCGCAACGGCGCGAATATCCCCGGGGCAACGTCCAGCACCTACGCCATCAGCTCCGTTTCGCCGGCCAACGCCGGGCTGTACACCGTGGTGGTCACAGGCGCTTGCGGCCCGGTGACCAGCACCGCAGTCCGACTGACGGTCAACACGGCGCCCGCGATCACGGTCCAGCCCATCAGCCTGACGCGGTGCGTCGGCACCAACGCCACACTCAGTGTCACGGCGACGGGAACGCCTCCGCTGAGCTTCCAGTGGCGAAGAAACGGCGTGAACATCCCCGGAGCAGCCTCGGCCGCACTGACCATCACCTCACTGACGACAGGCAATGGCGGTTCGTACGACTGCGTGATCACCAACGGCTGCGGCATTGTGACCAGCAACACGATCAACCTCACCGTCAACACCCCCGTGGTCATCACGACCCAGCCGGCGGGGCTGGCGTTGTGCGCCGGCAGCTCGGCGTCGTTCTCCGTGCAGGTGGCGCCCGGCAGTGGGACAGTGCGGTTTCAGTGGCGCAGGGGCACCGCGAACATCGCCGGAGCGACAGCCAGCACGTTCACCATCCCGGCGGTGACTCCGGGCAGCGCGGGCCTTTACAGCGTCGCGATCACCGGTCCGTGCGGAACATCGGTGGTCAGTTCGCCCGCCACGTTGACGGTCAACGCCCCGACGACAGTCCTCTCCTCGCCGACGAACCAAGTGATCTGCAGAGGTTCCGGGGCGGCGCTGACGGTCACGGCAGCGGGCAGCGGGCAACTGACCTTCCGCTGGCGCAAGAACGGCGTAGAGCTCAGCGACGGACCGGTCGCCGGTGGCGCGACGATCTCGGGGGCAACGACGTCGAGCCTCTCGCTCACCAACTCCTCGGTGCAGGACAACGGTGTCTACACGTGCACCGTGACCAGCCCGTGCGGCGGCAGCGCAACCTCGCTGGGAGCCCAGTTGACGGTCAACGGCTGCAACTTGCTGATCGGTGCGTGCTCGCTGGCGGACGTTGCCGGCGGTGGCGAGACCGGCAGAACTCCGAACGGCGTGCTTGACAGCGACGACTTCATCGCTTTCATGAACAGCTTCGGCATCGGTGACCCGGCAGTGGATCCGCTGGCGGACGTCGCCGGCGGCGACACCGGCGCCGTCGTGGATCCCGACGGCTTGATTGACGGCACCGACTTGATCGCGTTCGTCAACGCGTTTGCGGCGGGGTGCCCGTAAGCCGCTGACCCACGGGCCGGTCTGCCGGCGGATCACACCGCGCCGGGTGCGGTGCAGAACCACGTCGCAACCACCACGCTGCGGCCGGTTCTGCCGGCGGTGTGCTGGCCGGGCGTGTTCAGTCCGTCGATGCACCCCATCAGCAGCGTGCCGGGTGAACCCGCCCGCCCACTTCGCGTCGTGCGTCCGCTGCGGCGCGGTGGCCCATTCGGCCGTCAGCGCATCCTCCACCGCCGCCCGGCAGCATCACCCCGCCACGTGCGGATGCACATCAGCACGCATGGCCGTCAGGCACGCCTGGAGCAGCGCGGGGTCGCAAGATGGCCGCGGGGAAACACCCATCGCTTCGTCGGCGGAATGCCGACGGTGCTGCTCCGTCACTCCGGCCAGGCGCCGATCGGCTGGCGGGTGGAACCGACCAGCAGGCACCAGCCATCCGGGTCGTGGATGCGCAGTTCGCCGCCGGGCATGTGGTGCGGGTGGCTGACGGCAAAGACGGTGGAGGTGGTCAGCGGGCCGGCGCCGGTGAAGGGGCCGCCGTCACGCAGGCCGGCGGCCAGCAGGTGGGCGCGAAGGGCGTGCACATCCGGGGCGTAAAGGTACAGCAGGGCCGCCTGGTTGGCGGCGTCAATCGGCCCGGAGGCGCGGCTGAGCATCACGTTGGCCCCCCGCCGGCCCATCCACTGCCACACCGGCGTGCCGTCGGGCAGGGTCACCTGGTTCTGCCGCTCCAGGCCCAGCAACTGGTAGAAGCGGGCCGAGGCCTCCACATCGCGCACGTGCAGCATGGCGACGGCGCCGGTCACGGAGCGGTCGCCTGCAAGCGGTGCGGGGGGCGGAGGAGGCGGAGCGGCCGACGGGTTCATCAAGCGGTTCCGGACGCGGAGTTGTCCTTGCGGTAGCGTTCGGCCAGCATGAAAAGGCCGATGATGTCGTCCACGTGGTTGCCCTGCTTGTCGCTGCCCTGCCCGGGCACGCCCAGCGCCGCCAGCGTGCCATACCCCAGGGCCATGTGAATCAGCGCCCAGGCGGTCAGTTCCGGCGTGAAACGCCGGCTCACCTGCCCGCCGTCCTGCGCCGCCTGCAGTTCATCCTGAATGAAGCGGTGCAGCTTGATCATGTGCCCCTGCAGCGCCGTCTGAATCTCCGGCTCGCTGGCCTCGGTCATCGCCTGCACGATCACGCGGTAGCGCACCGCTCCGCGCGGGCTGACCATCGGGTTGCTGCGGATCAGCCGCATCAGCCGCTCGGCGGCGTCGGTCAGCCCGGTCAGTTCCTTCTGCCAGAAGCCGATGGTCTCATCCCCCGTCCGCTCCACAAGTTCAATGAACAGGTCCTTCTTGCTTTTAAAGTGCCGGTAGATGATCGGTTCGCTGACGCCCGCGGCCTTGGCGAGCTGCGCCGTGGTGGTGCCGGCGTAGCCGTGGATCGCGAACACCTTGGCGGCGGTGTCCAGCAGTTGGCTCTTGCGTTCAGCAGCGGGCAGACGCGACACGGCGGGGAACTCCAGAACCCAAGGCCACAATCCAGCACCATGCCCCCCAAGAGCCCGGGGCAACAACCAGCCAAACCGACCGGCCTCCCATCGACCTCGCCCAAATCGGGCAGACAGGCCGCCGGCCTCGAGGCAAAGTATGGCATTCACTAACCTGCCGGACCACCCACACCGGCTGAGTCCCTTGCCCCGATTTCTCCCGCCGCCCTCGCAAATCCCCCCTGCAGCCCACCCCCCCCCATCCCAACCCCCCCACCACCCACCCCACCACCCACCCCCCCCCACCACCCACCACCACCCACCACCCACCACCGATCCGTCACGATCTTGCCGCCAAACCACCCTCTCTCGCCGATAAACTGTGGGCGTTGTCCGCCGCGCCCGCCCAACCCGGCCTGCCCTTTGGCTCACCGCCCCCGGGCGATCCTGCGCCAGCCGCCAGCCCGGCCCCGGTCAGCCCGCTGCAGTTTGCCGGTACGCTGCCGTTGCAGACCGGTTCCGCCGGGGCGGATGATGGCTCCGGCCCGCCGTTGGCCCCTCTGGCCGTCGCCGCCTCGGTCGCCGCCCCCGCGGCCCGTCGCCTCGGCCCGTTGATTGACCCCGGCTGGCTGTTCCTGATCCCCGGCGTGGCGCTGATCGCCTTCACGGTGATCATCCCCGCCCAACATGATCTGGAAGAGGCCCGGTACTTCAAGTCTCGCGTGCAGGCCGTGCAGGACCACCGCGACGAGCGCATCGGCAACTACCAGCGGTATCTGGAGGCTCTGGAGCGGGGCGATGAGAACCTCATCCGCTCGCTGGCGGCCACGCAACTCAACCAGGTGGATCAGCGCTTCGCCCCCCTGCTGCAGCCGGAGGACACCACCCGCGTGTCCGCCTCGGTGTTCACGCAACTGGAGCCCAAGCCGCTGGTGCTGCCCGAGCGGCCCGTCAAGCAGATGAGCACGCTGGAACGTTGGGCGACGCAAGACGACACCCGCGTGTGGCTGCTGGCCGCCGGGGCCATGTGCATCCTGCTGGGCCTGCTGCCGCCCACCCGCCGCCGCTGAAAGAGACGCCCCACCATGACCCCAGCGGAAGGCGCCGAGCAGGCCGGGTCGGGGGTGCCGCCCGAAAAGCGGCCCCGCCGGCTGACGTTCTCGCCGCACCAGCGGCTGCGGCATGATCGCGAGTTTGCCGCGGTGTTCGCCGCCCGAATCAGCACCCACCGCGGTCCGCTGCGAATCAGCGGCCTGCCCAACACCCTGGGCCATGCCCGCCTGGGCCTGAGCATCGGCCGGAAGGTCGGCAACGCCGTCAGGCGGGTGGCGCTCAAGCGGATGCTCCGCGAGGCCTTCCGGCTGGAGCAGCACAACCTGCCGGCGCTGGATCTGGTCATCAGCGCCAACCCGCATGTGCCGCTGGCGCTGGAGGTCTATCGCACGCGGCTGGTGGATGCGGCGGGCGAACTGGCCCGCAAGGCCCGGCGAGGTTCGCCGCCGCCGGCCAACAAGCCGGCCGCTGGCCCGCCGATGCCGCCCCCGACGCCTCCGGCCAAGGGGCCAGCGTGATGCAGCCGCCGTCGCGGGTTTCGGTGTGGGCCTGGCCGTGGATCGGCCTGATCCGGCTGTACCAGGTCACGCTCAGCCCGTTCATCGGGGGGCATTGCCGCTTTCAGCCCACCTGCTCGCGATATGGCGAGGAGGCCCTGCGCACCCACGGAGCCCTGCGCGGTCTGTGGCTGACCGCCCGCCGGGTGGGGCGGTGCCACCCGCTGGGCGGCAAGGGGTGGGATCCGGTGCCGCCCGCGGACCAGCCCCCATCAGAAGGGCCACCGTCAGAAGGGCCCCCCGCATCGCGGACGGGGCCTGAACGGGTCTCCGCAGGCAACTTGGGCGATTCCGGGAAGGACCGCCCCGGCGGCACAGGCTAGATTTGCTCCGCATGGCAAACGGACAGGGCAAATCAAGGAAGACGGTCATCACCGGGGTGGGCACGGTGACCGGCTTTGGCGTGGGGCTGGGCAAACTGTGGGACGGCCTGTGCAGCGGGCAAAGCTGCGTGCGGCCCATCAAGCGGTTTGACGCCTCGGGCTTCCCCTCCCGGCTGGCCGGCGAGGTGGAGGACTTCTCGGCCAAGGACTTTGTGCCCAAGCACTACCGCAAGCCGGTGAAGGTGATGGCCCGCGACATTGAACTGGCCGTCGCCGCCGCCAAGGAAGCCGTCGAGGACGCCGGCCTGGCCACCCTGGGCACGCTGCCGGAGGACTCGCCCGAGCCGACCACCTACCCGCGCGACCGCATGGGCTGCCACATCGGCGCCGGGTTGATCGCCGCGGAGGCCGATGAACTGACCGCCGCCCTGGTGAAGGCGGCGCCCGGGGGCACGTTTGACCTCAAGGCCTGGGGCACCGGCGGGATGGAGAACCTCACCCCGCTGTGGATGCTCAAGTACTTGCCCAACATGGTCGCCTGCCATGTGACCATCATCCACGGGGCCGCCGGACCGAGCAACACCATCACCTGCGCCGAGGCCAGCGGCCTGCTGTCCATCGGCGAGAGCATGCGGGTGATCGAACGGGGCGACGCCGATTTGTGCTTCTCCGGCGGGGCCGAGAGCAAAGTGAACCTCATGGGCCTGCTGCGGATGGACTTCGCCGGCCGTCTGGCCCCCACCGGGCAGGCGGTCAGCGGGGCCGAGGTGGTCCGCCCGTTTGACCCGCAGTCCACCGGCGGAGCGCTGGGCGAGGGAGCCGGGATCGTCATCATCGAGGCCGAAGAGACCGCCCGCCGCCGCAACGCCCCGCTGTACGCCGAGATCAGCGGCGTGGGCGCCGCCCACTCCCCCCGCCGGACCGACGAGAACGCCGCCGACGAGGGCTTTCAGTACGCCGTGCTCAACGCCATGGACGACGCCGGCTGCACCCCGGCCGACATCGACGCGGTCTTCGTGCAGGGCTCGGGCGTTCGCGCCATGGACATGGGCGAGGCCCACGCCCTTCGCGCCGTCTTCGGTCGCGAACTGGAACGCATCCCCATCGCCACCCTCGGCCCCGCCGTGGGCAACTGCATGGCCGGCATCGGCGGCGTGCAGGCGGCCGTCGCCGCCAAGGCCGTTCGCGAGCAGCGGCTGCCCGCCCGCCTGAACACCGGCACCCCGCTGGCCGGCCTGAACGCCGGGGCCGCCCCCAGTCAGCCGGCCACCCTCCGCCGGGTGCTGGTGGCCAGCAGTTCGCTGGGTGGTCAGAACGCCGCCATGGTTCTCTCGCGGATCGCCTGACCCGCCGAGTGCCGACGCCAGGTGCCGACCCCCTTGCATCATGCCAATTGATTATCAGACGTTGATAGCCTTCGACCAGCGTCACGGGACTCTGGATTGCCCCAAGGTCCACACGGCATTTCAGTGGATGCAAACCCGATTCTGGGGACGAAACACCACCCATAAAGGGGAAATCTCCGGCCCAGGGATCGGAGAGGGGCTACATTTCTGACCGCATTTTCAAAGACATCTGCCAGCAACCGGCTGGCGATACAGGAGCTTTCGGTGTACAACGACGATCGGCGGCGGGACAACAACGGCTACGGGCGGGGCGGTCGCGGGGGCCGCGAAGGCGAGCGTCGGGGCGTGCCCCTGAGCGAGCTGGACCCTGCGCTCACGGCGATCAGCCACAAGGTCATTGGCGCCTCACGCGACGTGCACATGGCCCTTGGCCCGGGGTACGACGCCTCGGTGTACCGCCAGGCGCTGATGATGGAACTGAAGAACGTGGGCGTGGATTTCGTCCCCGGCCACAGCTTCGAGATCCGCTACAAGGACCATGTCGTCGGCTCGTGCCTGGCCGACCTGTTCATCGCCAACCGCTTTGTGGTGGTGGTGATGGCCCGCCCGGGCGAGGTCTCCAGCGCCGACCGCGTCGCCCTTCGCAGCGTGCTCAAGGCCGGCGGGCTGGAACTCGGCCTGATCATCAACTTCGCCGGCCGCCTGCTCAAGGACGGCCTGGTCCGCGTGCTCAACCCGGACAAGATCCCCTCGCTGCGTGACGGCGGCGCTCAGGACAACCACGACGAAGTCGCCCCCGACAACCACAACGAGGACGGCTTCTACGATCCCGACCGGGGCAACTGAGCCGCCCGCCTGCAACCTGACAGTCCTTCACCGGCCCTCGCACCAGCGGGGGCCGGTTTGTTTTTGGAGACTGGTGTGCCTTTGGGGGCCGGGCGTGTTTTTGCCGATTGGCCCGCCAAACACCGGCCCGCCCGCCCCGGGCGCGGAACAATGCCCCATGACCAGTTCTGCGCCGCGCGTTGTCATTACCGGGATGGGCTGCGTGACCCCGCTGGGTCACTCCGTGGAGAACGTCTGGGCGGCGCTGCTGGCCGGCAAGAACGGCGTCGGCCGCATCTCCCGCTTTGACGCCGCCACCTTCAAGACCAACTTCGCCGCCGAGGTCAAAGACTTCCGCCTGGCCGACTTCCTCCCCGACGCCTCCGCCCATGCCGACGCCGGGCTCAACGCCCAGTTCGCCCTGGGGGCCGCGGCACAGGCCTTCCGCCAATCCGGGCTGGACCGCGCCAAACTCAACAAGCGCCGCTTCGGGCTGTACCTGGGCTCCGGCGAGGGCACGCTGGACTTCCCCAACTACGTCGCCACCCACGTGGCCGCGTGGAACGAGACCGAGCGCAAGGTCGACGCCCGCGCCTGGGCCGAGAAGGCCTACGCCACCATGGTCCCCGCTCGCGAGACCGAGCAGGAAGCCAACATGACCCTCTCGCACGTGGCCTGGGAGTTCGGCTGCTGCGGGCCGGCGAGCAACTGCCTGACGGCGTGTGCCGCGAGCACGCAGGCGATCGGCGAGGCCTTTGAGATCCTCCGCCGGGGCGACGCGGACGTGATGTTCGCCGGCGGAGCCCACACCATGGTTCACCCGCTGGGGGTCACCGGGTTCATCCGCCTGACGGCCCTCTCGGCCCGCTCGGACGACCCGACCACCGCCGCCCGCCCGTTCGACCAGACCCGCGACGGGTTTGTCATGGGTGAGGGCGCCGGCATGCTGGTGCTGGAGACCCTGGAGCACGCCCGCGCCCGCGGGGCCAACATCCTGGCCGAACTGACCGGCTACGGCTCTTCCGCCGACGCCTTCCGCATCACCGACATGCACCCTGAAGGCAAGGGCCCGCTGGCGGCCATGACCGAGGCCGTCCGCCAGGCCGGCATCGACCCCCGCGCCACCGACGCCAGCGGCCGCCCGCTGGTGCACTACATCGCCGCCCACGGCACCGGCACCAAGGAAAACGACCGCATCGAGACCAGCGCCGTCAAGCAGCTGTTTGGCCCGCTGGCCCATCAGATCCCCATGTCCTCCATCAAGAGCATGATGGGCCACCTGATCGCCGCCGCCGGCGTCTCGAGCCTGATCTCCTGCATCCAGGCGATCCGCACCGGCTTCATCCCGCCCACCATCAACTACCGCACGCCGGATGCGACGCTGGACCTGGACTATGTCCCCAACACCGCCCGCGACCTGCGCCCGAAGGGCGGCGTGCACACCTGCCTGTGCAATTCCTACGGCTTCGGGGGCCAGAACGACTGCGTGATCGTGCGGGCGTTCAACGGCTGATTCAGCTCTTGCCGAGCACGGATTTTCGGATACAATTCGGGTATGCGACGGAAGGGGTCTCAATACGACAAAGCCATCAATCTGGTGTGCAACCAGAGCAAGGCTGACATCGACGCATACGCCGAGCGGAGCGCCACCAGTCTGGGGTTGACGCCAGGGGGTGACCTTGTCCCAATCATTCAGCAACTCGGCGGCCGGATTCACTACAGGTCTGGCGACGAGGCTGACGGTGACCCGAACACCATCTACGTGCACGGCCCCAACGAGTTTGACATCGTGCTTCCGGTGTACTCAACGCCCCGTCGAGACCGCTTCACCATCGCTCACGAGTTGGGGCACTATTTCCTGCACTCATGGATGGGCAAGCGTCCGCTGCAGGCCACCCGTCTTGGTTCCGACCGGGCTGAGTGGGAGGCCAACTGGTTCGCCGCCGGGCTGCTGATGCCTAGGCAGGAGTTCACGGCCGCAAAGCGCGAGGGCCTTTCGATCGATGCGCTGGCGCAGCGGTTCGGTGTTTCTCCCGAAGCTGCCCGCGTGCGTTGCAAGGTCATCGGCTCGACACAGGGGTGAATGGGGATGGGGTCAGACCGTTTTCGCTGGTGCCGCCGCCTGTTCGCAAGCGTCGACATCGTCGGCTCCACCGCCTTCAAGCAGCAGGCCAAAGACAGCGGTGAATGGGCCCACGTCTTCCGAGAGTTTTTTCGCGAGTTCCCACTTGAGTACCGGACGCACTTTGATCAGCTGAGTCGAGACCGGGCTGCACTGCGGGCCAATCCGCCACGAGTCTGGAAGTTTGTCGGGGACGAGATTCTGTTCGTCGTGGAGATCGAGCGTCACGAGCAGGTGGCCATTTACGCAGATGCATTCCTGACCGCGCTCGAGTCTTACACCGACGAACTCAGGCACAAGGGAACCCTTGCTCGCCTCGGCTTGAAGGGCACGCTGTGGGGTGCCGGCTTCCCGGTGGGGAACATCGAGGTCGAGTTTTTGTCCGCAGACTCAGAAGGTCGCGTATCGCTGCTGGACTTCCTGGGACCCAACGTGGATCAGGGCTTCCGTCTGTGCACGCTCGCCGATCTCCGCAAAGTCCCCATCTCGGTCGACATCGCGCACATGCTCGCGCACGGACCGGAGCATCCAGGGTTGGTTGTCGGCTTTGAGGAGCCGCGAGGGCACAAGGGCGTGCCGATGCCCTACCCGTTCATCTGGTTGGATCGCCAGCGCGGACAGCAGTCCGCCGAGGATCATCTTCTCGGTCGCCGTCCCGGTGTCGCCCCGGCTGAACTCCGCCCATGGCTGGAGGACCTGTACACACTGCAGGTGCCCAACATTGCCAGGCCGTTCCTTGAGACCGATCCCGATCCCCAGTTCAGCCGCATCCCCGCTGACATGGACGCCCGAAGGAACAACCTGATGAACAGGAGCGCTGAGGAGGGCTATGTTGAGGGCCGGGACGTCGCGGCAACGGGCTCATCCCCCACCGATCCCCCGCTGCCGGATCCCCCGGGACCTCGCACTGGGGAGGATACCAACCCCACGATCTAAACGCAGCCGACCAGAGAGTCCGGAAAGCCCCCCATGGCCAACATCCTCATCGTCGGACCCCACCCGGATGACCAGGAACTGGGCATGGGCGGCACCATCGCCCGCCTGGCTGTCGAGGGGCACAAGGTCGTGCTGCTGGACCTGACCGACGGCGAGCCCACCCCGCACGGCGACTCGGCCACCCGCCAGCGCGAGGCCCAGGCGGCGCTGGACGCTCTGCAGCCCACCGAGGCCGAACGGGCCGCGGGGGCCCAGCCGATCCTCCGCACCATGCTCGGGGGGCAGTGGGGCGCCGGCCTGACCAACCGCCAGATCGAGCACTCGCTGGAGGCCCGCCACCGCGTCGCCGGGGTCATCCGGGCCCACCAGATCAACGTCATGTTCGCCCCCCACCCGCAGGACGCCCACCCGGACCACCTGGCCGCCACCCGCATCTGCATCGACGCCCGCTTTGACGCCAAGCTCACCAAGGTGGCCATGCCCGGCGACCACGGCCAGCCGCCCATCCACCCCAAGTGGCTGTTCTACTACTTCGCCACCCATCTTCGGGTGGTCCCGCAGCCGCACTTCATCATCGACACCACCCCCTTCATCGACCGCAAGCAGGCCGCGATCATGGCCTATCGCTCGCAGTTTGTGGCCAACGCCCGCAACCGCTCGGTGCCCGACTGGATCCGCAGCATGGACGGCTACATCGGCTCGCGTATCGGCGTGCCGTTTGGCGAGGCCTTCGCCACCCCTGAGCCGCTGGGGTTGACCGGCTTCGGCGGGCTGGCCCTCTAGCCCCCGCTTGGCCCCACCGGGCCGGAATGCCCGCCCCGCCCGCCCGCGGCTCGGGTAGACTGTGCCCGCACGCCGTCCGTCGCGAGCGTGCCACGCCGCTGCGCCGCTCCGCCAGGTCATCGTCCGCATGAACCCCACGGCCCTGCTCATCGAGCCCGAGGTCATCGACCTGATCCAGAATCGGCAGTTCGCCGAACTGCGCGAGGTGCTGCACGGCATCCAGCCCGCCGACGTCGCCGACATCCTCGCCGGCATTGATCCCGCCGACGCCGCCATCGCCTTCCGCTTTCTCCCGCGCGACGACGCCGGCGTGGTCTTCTCGTATCTGCCGCCGGAGAAGCAGGAGGAACTCATCGGCGTGCTGGGCAAAGAGAGCGCCGCGACGCTCATCGAGGCGATGGACCCCGACGACCGCGTCCGCCTGCTCGATGAGCTGCCCGCCGACATCGCCCACCGCATCGTCGCATCGCTCAGCCCCGAACAGCGCAAGACCACCCAGGCCATCCTCGGCTACCCGACCCGCTCGGTCGGCCGGCTGATGACCCCCGACTACGTCCGCATCCGGCCGGAGTGGTCCGTCGCCCGGGCCCTGCAGCACATCCGCCGGTACGGACGCGACGCCGAGACCATCAACGTCGTCTACGTGATCGACGAGCGCGGCGTGCTCATCGACGACCTGCGGCTGCGCCAGATCATCATGGCCGAGCCCGACGCCCCCATCGAGAGCCTGATGAACCGCCAGTTCATCACCCTGCGGGCCGACCAGCCCCAGGAGGACGCCGTCGAGGCCCTGCTCAAGTACGACCGCGTCGCCCTCCCGGTGGTGGACTCGCGCGGGGCCCTGCTGGGCATCGTCACCCACGACGACGTGGCCGACGTCGCCCAGCAGGAAGCCACCGAAGACATCCAGAAACTCGGCGGCGTGCAGGCCCTGGAGCAGCCGTATATCGCCACGCCCATCCTCGGGCTGGTCAAAAAGCGCGCCCCCTGGCTGGCGCTGCTGTTCATGTCCGAGCTGCTCACCTCCAACGCCATCGCCTTCTTTGACACCGAGATCCAGAAGGCCGCCATCCTGGCCGCCTTCATCCCCGCGATCATCTCTTCCGGCGGCAACTCCGGCTCCCAGGCCTCCACGCTGATCATCCGCGCCCTGGCCCTCAAAGAGGTGTCGCTGGGGGATTGGGCACGGGTGCTGATGCGTGAGCTGGCCTCCGGCCTGATCCTCGGGCTGATCATCGGCGTCATCGGCATCGTCCGCATCAACGTCTTCGGCGCTTTCGGCTGGTTCGATGAGGCTCAGGTCCGCGAGCACTACGTCATCCTCGGCTGGACCATCGGCCTGACCCTCTGCGGGGTGGTGCTCTGGGGCTCGATCATGGGGGCCATGCTCCCGTTTGTGCTCAAACGCCTCGGCCTGGACCCGGCCGGCTCCTCCACCCCGTTCGTCGCCACCCTGGTCGACGTCACCGGCATTGTGATCTACTTCACCGTCGCCCTGGCCATGCTCTCGGGCACCCTGCTGGCCGACCGCCCCTCCCCCGACGCCATCCGGGGCTCGGCGGCCGTCACCGTCGAGGCGGTCTGGCCCGCCAAGGTTGACGACCAGCCCGCCTTCCGCCTCCGCGTGCGGACCGATGGCCCCGCCGGCCTGCCCGCTGCGCCCGCCGCCCCCGCTTCCGGGCCCGACCCCGCCGTCGCCGAGATCCTGGTCCCCCGCTCGGCCCTGCAGCCCGAGGGCGACGGCGTTCGCGCCCCCCAGCCCGGCGACCGCCTGCTGCTGCAGTTCACCCCCGCCCGCGTCACCGGCGCCACCGCCCAGCCCCCTGCCGAGGCCAACCCGGCCAGTCCCGGCCCCGGCGGACCCTGACCGCCGCCGACGCCCCGGACCGGCCGGTGCGAACTTTGCCCACCTTCCGGCCGGATCGCCGATAGTGTTCAGCACCTCCAAACCGGTGCAGCGGGCTTTGACGCAGACGCGCATCGGGGGACCCCACCTGCGTGTCGGCCAACGGGTTCGCTTCCCGCCCTCCCCACCCCCGCCCCCACCG
>JAJTDF010000082.1 GCA_021294835.1 Planctomycetaceae bacterium | reverse complement strand
GGGGAACGCCAGCGGCCGGCCGTGCGCCGCCAGATAGCTGCCCGGCGGCAGCACGGTGGTGGCGAACAGGGCTTCAGTCAGGTTCTGCAGCGCATCGGATCGCACCATCTCAAACGGCCGCATCGCGCCGGTGAGCACCACTGGCACAGCCGGTCGCGGGATCCGCTCGGCCAGCAGATCGCCGGTGATGCACAGGGTGTCCGTGCCGTGCAGCACCACGATGCCGCTGGTGCCCGGCGTGCCCGAGGTGGCCCGTACGACATCAACGATCCGCTCGCGATCCGCGTCGGTCATCTCCAGGCTGTCCTTGCTGAGCAGTTCCACCGTGCTGATCACGGTGTCCTCCAGCCGCAGACGCCGCAGCATCCGCCGGACGATGGATCGGCGGTTCTCAAGCCGGCCCGTCTGCTCGTCGTACGTCTTCTCAATGGTCCCGCCGGTGGTGATCAGGGTGATGTGGCGCATACGCGACAACGGTAGCGAGCACCACCCGATAACCGGCGACCTGCCCGACGGCGGTCATTCGCGGTTCATGACTCGCTGCAGGCGGATCGATGCAAAGGTTTCCCCCGGGCTGTTCCGGCCTTTCACTGACCAGGAGTCTGAATGTGGGCCACTCCGCTCCCCAGGTGCTCATTGAACTTGCTGAACTCTCCGCCCGCTGCCTGAATCAGCCCAAACTGGTGAGCACCGTGCTGCGCGCATTCTCCGAAAGCCTCCGCAGGAACGCCCAGACACTCACCGACGCCCAACGCGCCGGCGATCTGGCCGCCGTCGCCCAATGGGCGCACACCATCAAGGGCTCCGCACTCAACGTCGCCGCCAAGCCGCTGGCGACCGTCGTCACCGACCTGGAACTCGCCGCTCGCAATGGCGACGCCAAACGCTCCGCTGAGCTCTCCGACGCCTTCACCCAGCTGGTGCAGCCCACGCTCGACGCCGCCGCCGCCATGCTGCAGGCCGCAACGCCCCCGATCAACACCGCTGCCTGAGCTCCGCCGCCAACCGCCGACTTTCACCGCACCCGCCAGGCCGCGTGTCCCGCACCCACTCCCGAACCTCGGCCCAAACCGCGGCCATACAACGGGATCAATCAAAAATCCACATCACCCTGCGGAACCGCTCCGGGTCGCGCCTCGAACATCCTGTCGCTGTTTCCGCGACCTGCTCAGGCTGGCCCGGAAGCTGCAAGAAGCCGCAAGAAGCCGCCTGACCCGGCCGAAGCCGCAGTCGGAGCCGTGCTGGCTTGCGTGCTTCTGGCTTGCGTGCCTGACGAGCCGACCAAGCGCCGACGGCCGCAAAGGCGGCCCGTTGCCCGCTTGTTGATATGACCCCCACGAGACTCGGTGTCCGGCATCGTGCCGGGCGCCGGGTTTTTTTATTTGCCGCCTTCGGTTGATGCGCCTCCCGACGGCGCAGTGGTACCGCTCGCCGGAGTCGGCGACGCGGCGGGCGCTGCGCCCTCGCCGGCCGTCGCCCGCGACGGGTCGGCCTTGCCGAAGTTGAACTCGATGCCGGCGGGCAGTTTGGTGATCTTCGTCGCCAGCCAGGGCGGCGTGTCTCTCCACCACACGCTGAAGGTGACCTCGACGGGGTCGCCCACGGCAAGGCCTGTGAGCGACACGCCCCGGGCGGGCGGGAACTCCATGATCATCGCGTTCATGCCGACGATCTTGCCGTTGCGATCCGCGAAGTTGTCGATCGCTTCGTGCTTGACCTTGAACTGCGTCCGCGGGTCGTTGCCCCGGGGCAACTGCACCACCATCCCGCGGGTGACGTAGGTCGCATCGGGCTGGCGGGCCGGGGTGGCCGGACCTTCAGGGGTGGACGGCCCGCATCCGGGCAGCGTCATCGACAACCCCGCCAGAGCGAGCAGGGCACAAACAAAGACAGCCCGGCGGAGAGGCCGGGCTGCGGATGATGGCTGAGATGGGTGCATGGTCGGGCCTTTGCTGGCCGATCGTGGGCGACCGGGGTCGTCACCACCAAGGACCGATCGGCACCGCCACTACGAACCGCCGGGGCGAAAGTTCGCCCGCAACCGGCACGCTCAGACCGCTTCGATCTTCAGGAAGTCCTTCAGGCCGGCGACATCGGCGGCGAAGTTGGCCGAGTACACCATGGTGAAGCTCTGGCCCTTGGCCGGGCGGACGATGCGGGCGCACACCTCGCGGGCCACCCAGTCACGGTTGCCGCGGTTGTGGACCCACAGACGCTGCTTGCGCACGCGCTGGGCCTTGCGGAGGGCACGCTTGTGCGTGGGGTCCAGGCGCATCAGCCGGGCCATGGTCTGGGTGCGGTCCGGCGTGATCGGGTCCGCGATGATGGTGCACTTGACGGTCTGACCGGGCTTGGGCTGGCTCATTGGAAATCAACCTCGAAAAGAACAGGGCCTCGATTCTAGCCGCCATCGCCCGGTGCGTCACCCCCCGCTTGCCCCCTGGCTCAACCCCCGCTGGCGGGCTGGAACACCCCACACCAACCAAACATCCGATCACTCCGCCTCGCCGGTCCGCAGTGTGAGGTCCAACCGCCCTTCCAAAGCCTGAACACCCTCCAGGGTCACCCGCCGACCATCCGGCAGCAACATCCTCGCCGGGGCCGCCACCGGTTCCGATCCGCCCAGCCCGGCCAGGGCCGAGGCCAACTCCGGCGGCCGCCCCGAGGTGACCCCCAGCAACCCTGCCAGCGGCCCTCGCAACGTGCTGTCTGAACCGAGCACCGCCCCCAGCGGCACCGGCAGCCGACCGACCCTCGCCCCGGTCGCGGTCAGCCACAACGCTCCGGCCTCATCCACCCGCGGGCTGAGCAGCAGCGAGACCGACTCCACCGCGGCGCCGCTGAGCGCCACGCACAGTTCCACCTCGCCGGGCCGAAAGTGCACCTGCACCGCCCGCACCGCCTTGGGCCAGCGGTCGGCGTCGGTGCGATGCATCCACCACGCTTGCAGCCGGGTGGCCAGCCAGGCCTGGGCGTCGGCCTGCTTAAGCGTCATCGCCCACCGCGGCGCATCGGTCGAGCGGGGCTGGGTCAGCAGCGACGAGAGGCCGTCCTCAACCGCCCGCCCGGTCCGCTGAACTTGGTCGCTGGAGGCATCCGGCGGAGCCCACCACGCCGGCAGCGATGTGGCCGCCCGCCAGAGCAGCCCCGCGACGGTCAACAGCACCGCCAGCGTGAGCAGCATCGCCGCCAGCACCCTGCGGCCGGCACGCCGGGGCCGAGGGTTCGCCCCAGACGCGGGGACCGGAGCGGGCGGATTGGCGGGCGATGGCGACATGGACTCAAGTGCAGTGCGGGCTGAGTGGGCAGCAAAGCGGGCGGAGGCGGGGTTACGCTGGGGCGGTGCACCGGCCTGAAGACAACCCGTCCCCACTGCAGACCAATCGGCCCGAGGCCGAGCCGGCCACATCGCCGCCGGGCCTGCCGGACCAGTCTCCGCCGGCTCCGGGCGACGATACGGCAGCGAGGGCGCGGCTGCTGACCCGCCTGCACGCCCTGCGAGCGGCCGTCGCGACGGATCAGCCCGACCACGCGGCCCTGCTGAGCGACGATCTGCTGGCGGCGATCACCGCCAAGGCCCCGCGCGGGGCCAAATCGCTGGACGCGGTGCCGGGCATGACCGAGGCGGTGGTGTGGGCCCTGGGGGCAAGGCTGATGGACGAGTTGACGGCCTGGCGGGAGAAGGAAGAGGCCAGGGCGAAGAAAAAGAAAAGACCGGGCACGGGCCCGGTCTCGGAGGGATCAGATCAGTTGTCGCTCAGCCCGGCGGTCGGGCCCGATCAGCGGAACACGCCGTCGGCCGGCTCGGAGGGGTCCACGCCGGGGGCCGGCGGGGCGCCATGACCGGGCCGCTCCTGCCCCATGAACATGAACGGTGAGAGCCCGCCGAAGCTGTCGCCCTGGTTGTAGATGTACTGCGCGTCCAGGGCCTTGTCGATCCGCTTGGCGGCCTCGGCCAGGTGGGCCTGGGTGTACGGGTCGCCCTTCTTGGCGTCGCCGATCTTCTCGCGGATCTCGCGCAGCTTGGCGACCGCCAGGTTGGAGATGGGCTTGCTGGCCTCGCCCATCATGTTGCCCGGCAGGGTGAGGTCGATCAGCCGCTCAAGGCTCTCGCGCTGCAGGTTGCGCCGCAGCGAAGTGATCGAAGGATCGCGGGCGGTGCCGCCCTTGACGCCGTCGAAGACCTCGCTCCAGATCTCCTTGACCACCACGTCCATCACCTCAGGCAGGGTGATCGCGTCGGTGTTGGCCGGCACGCGCTTCTCGTTGTCGTACAGCCAGCGCAGACGCACGGGGTTGATCAGGTTGCTCATCGCCGAGATCTGGATGCCGGCGATCTGATCGTGCACCGGCCAGGCGGGCTCGCCCCGACCGGCGCCGGGGTCCTCAAAGCGGTCGACCGTCAGGTGCTTGAGCAGCTCGGGCGTAAGGCCGAAGGCCTCGTCGCGGAAGGCGTTCTCCACGACGAACTTGAGCGCCTCACGCTGGGTGGCGGCGGGCACCACGTCGATCGGCGGGCGGCCGTTGGGGTCGCCCTTGCGGTCGCGGTAGATGCGGGCGGCGCCGACCCAGTTGGCCATGATGGTCACCGCGTCGGCGTGCATGCCCAGCGAGAGGGCGTACCCGCGACGCGCCTTGGACCACGACTCGCCCTCCTTGACGAACTTGTCCAGGATGCGGGCGCGAGCGAAGCGGGCCAGGTCCATCCGCTGACGGGCGTAGTCGATGGCGTTGGCCGAGAAGTCGTAGCGGCGGTTGGAGGCGTCGATGCCGCCGGCGTCCTCGTCGGAGCTGAACTGCAGCTCGGGCTCGGCCACCCGCTCGAGCACCTTCTTGGGGTCGCCGAAGGTGTAGCCGTACTCGATGGCCCACATGTCATACGCGCCGATGTCCCGCATGTTGTAGTCGCCCTGGATCAACTCCTTGTTCATGTTGATGTTGACCGGGTTGTAGTCCATGACCGAGGCGGTCATGGGCTTCTTGCCCTTCCACTCCGCGGAGTTGATCTGCTCCAGCGTGTACGCGCCCGAGGCCTTGAAGTTGTGGCGCAGGCCGAGAGTGTGGCCCACCTCGTGGGCCGTCAGGTCGGCCAGAGCCTGACCGACGAACCACTCGGGGATGCCGTCGAGCAGGTCGGGCTTGGGCTCGCGCTTGCGGCCGTCGTCCTTCTTGCCCTCCTCCTTCTTCTCGTCCTTGCCGGCCTGGTCGCCGCCCTCTTCGGGCTGCTCGAGCAGGCCCATGACCTCAAGGCTGAGCCGCATCACCGACATGTCGATGGCCTTGCCCTGGGCCGCCATGCAGTTGATGCCGCTGGTGCGGCGGTCACGCGCCGAGGCGAAGCCCAGGTGCGGGGCCGCCGACGGGTCCTGAGCGACCGGCGCGCCGAAGCGGGCCAGGCCGCGCGAGGCCATGCGGGCCTTGCGCTCGGCCAGCGCCGCCTCGCGCTCGGCCGGGGGCAGCAGGCGCAGGCGCGGGTCCCACGCCGGGTTCCGCTCCATCCACGCCAGCATCTCTTCGTTCATGCCGCGGGTGGCGATCTCGGGGATCACCTCGTTGGCCTCACGCCAGAACGCGCGGATCCAGCCGTCGGTGAGCACCACGTCGGCGTCGAGGATCTGCCCGGTCAGGGGGTGCGTCCGCGAGGGGCCGATGGCGGTGGCGATGTCGTTGGTCACCCAGCGGATGAAGTTGTACCGCACATCCTCGGGGTCCTTGTCCATGTGCGCGCCGGTGGACTTGTCCTGGATGTAGACCTCGATGGCGTCGGAGATGCCGACCTTCTCGAAGGCCTTGTTCCACCACAGCGCGCCGTCGCGCACCCAGCGCCGATAGCGGACCGGCACCGTGTGCTCCACGTAGAACACGATGGGCTCCTTCGGCGGGCTCAGCTGCAGCTTGGGGTCCGCCTTCTCAAGGTGCCAGCGGTTGATGTACCGCACCCACTTCTGATCCTCACGGAACTTGCCCAGGTCGCGGAACCACGTCTGGAAGAAGCCGATGCGCTCGTCGGCCACACGCGGCTGGTAGCCGGTGCTGTCGGGGATCACGCTGATCGAGTAGTGGAAGCTCTTGAGCACGCCGCCGGCAGTGGGCATCTCAAAGGCCAGTTCCACGTTCTGCGGGAACGCCTTGGCCTTCTTGATGGTGGCCAGCGACGGGTTGGCGCCCGAGGCGCCGCCACCGCCGAAGCCGCCGCCGCCGAAGAACCGCTGCACCTGCCCGGCCAGCAGCGCATCACCGTCGATCACCGGGCCCCCGCCCGGGCCGATGCACACGATCGGCACGTCCAGCACCACGCGGTCGGTGAACACGCGGTTCACGCCCACCTTGCTCTCCGCGTCACCGGTCGAACGCACGCCGATCTGCGGCTCCATCAGCGCCAGCCGCTTGTCAAACCGCTTCCAGTAGAAGTACAGGTCCGGGCCCTGCAGGCCCGCGAACGGCTCGCCCGAGGCGACCGTCATGGCCATCATGTACCGCGTCCGCTGGTATTCCCGCGGCAGCTCGATCAGCATCGCCTGATCGCGCTCACGGGTGTACACGGTGTACATGCTCTGCTGGTCGTCCGCGGTCGAGACCACCTTGGTGAAGTCGCGCGAAACCTCGGCGAACGGCGGGAAATCCGGCTGGCGAGCCGGACGCCCCTCACCACCGCCCGGCGGTCCGCCGGGGGCCGGAGGGCCGTCCTGAGCCAGGGCGCCGGTGGTGCCGGCCAGAGCGAACACAAGCGACGCGGACAGGGCCGCAGCCCCGACCTTCAGGCGGTGCGACAACGACACACAAAGCATGGAACCTCCTCTGGCAGCATGACACCCGCCGGGCGCGTGCGACCGCGCACCACCCGACCCCAGACAGCGATGCGGCTTGTTCAAGCTTCCGGCAGACACGCAGTGACACTGGGCGGACGACCCGCCGTTGAATCCGAGTGTACCGCCGCACCAGTCGGCCGCTGCACGGGCACACGCGAACGTACCACATGCCAAACCACCCGTTTGGGGTGGCGCATCCAACTCTGTGATCTACCGGCCACTCACGCTCACCCGCTGCCCATCTTTCCCACCCACCGATTACGGGCAGCCGGCTGCGAAGGCCGCGATGAACGCGTTGAAGTCGTCCCCGGTCAGCAGCCCGTCCGGCGGCGGCAGCCCGCCGATGGACACCACGTCGGCCAGGGCGTTGGCGGCCGCGAAGGCCCCGATGAAGGTGACAAAGTCGTCGCCGGTCAGCAGGCCGTCCGGCGGAAGGATGCCGCCGATGGACACGATGTCGGCGATGCCGCAGTCGCACAGGTCGGGGATGTTGTCGCAGTTGCCGTCGGCCAGCAGGCCGTTGGCCAGATCGACGATGTCGTCAACACCGTTGCCGTTGCAGTCGGTGATGTTGATGTTGGTCGCGGTGATCACCAGGCCGACGGTCTGCTGCTGCACGCCCGGCGCGCCGAAGCCGCCGATGAGCGCGGGGAAGACCGCCCCGCCGCCGGCGCCGCCCGTGCCGCCCGGCCCCAGCAGGAACGAGTTGTTGTGGATGGTCACCGGCAGCACCGCCTCAACCACCACCACGCCGACCGACGGCCCGCCGCCGCCACCGCCGCCGCCGGCGCCGTTGCCGCCGGCGCCGCCCGCCCCGCCCTGGGCGCCGTTGGAGCCGTCGTCCTGCTCGCTCGTCCCTCCGTAGGGCCCCTGCGTGCCGCCAAGGCCGCCCGCCGAGCCCTGCCCGCCGTTGCCGCCCCGGCCGCCCGCCCCGCCGCCCAGCGTGATCAGCACGCAATTCTCAATCGCGACCCGCGAGCTGCGCAGCACAAACGCTGCGAACGAGCCACCGCCGCCGGCACCCAGTCCGCCGCCACCGCCGCCGCCGCCGCCACTCCCGCCACCACCGCCCGAACTGCCGTAACTGTCGCACGAGACGGTGCCACCGCCGCCCCCGCCACCACCGCCGCCGCCCGAGCCGCCGGCCCCGCCCCCGCCGCCGGTGCCGTTGGACGGCACATACCCGCTGACCGTCACCGCGCCCAGCGAAGCGCCGCCCGAGCCCGCTGCGCCGGCCTGGCCCACGCCGCCGGTGCCGCCCATGTACGGCGCCGTGAAGAACGCATTGCCCGCGCCGGGCGGCGTGCCCGAACCGCCGCTGCCGCCGCTGGGGCCGCTGCCCCACCCGCCCGCCTGGCCCCAACTGGAATCATGCCCGGCGTTGCCGCCGAACCCGCCTGCGAACCCCGACTGCCCGCCGCCTCCGCCGGGCAACCCGCCCGCTCCGCCCGAGCCGCCGACGTTCTGCCCCGGCCCGCCGATGGGCCGCGGACACGTTGAGCAGAACCCCGAACTGCTCTCGCACCCCGGCTGCCCGTTGTAGCCGGAGTGGCCGCTGGAGGCCGCCGGCGCGCCTGAGGTGCCCGAGGCGCCCGCGGCACCCCGGCCGGCGCGGATCTGGCACCCGGTGATGCGAACCAGGTTGCACCCGTCAAGCCACAGCGCGTACGACGACGCACCATCGGCCGCCCAGATCGACAGCCCATCGAGGATCACATCCTCCACGCCGATCGCCGTCACGGCGATCGCCCCGCCGCTGATCACCGTCGGGTGCGCCGTCGGGTCGCGGGCCCAGTCCAGCGCCGGGTCAAACCCGCCAAGCACATACGCGTGCGACGGCAGCGTGAGCGACTCGGTGTACACGCCCTCGGCCACATACACCGGCGCACGGGTCGGCGTTGCCGCCGCCAGCGCCGCCTGAATCGTCCGCTTGGGCGCCAGCTTCGTCCCCACGTTGTCGTCATGGCCGCCCGCGGCCACATAGATCGGGCACTGAGCGCCCGCGGCGGTGGTCAGGGCAAGGACCATCAGGGCCGCGGGAACGGCGACGCGGATGGAGCAACTACGACGGTGGTACGTCTTCATGAGGGTTCTCCGACTGCGATGTCAACACGCCCCCTGGGACTGTTGTGTGTGCTGGAGTACGGGCATGGCATGCGCCGGGTCCGGCCGCCAGAGACCGGCGACGGCCGCTGTGCGAACCCGAGCCAAGGCGACACACACCCCGCGCCGCCCGCGGCACGCCCAAACGCCACCGCCCAAACGCACCCGCGACGCGGATGCTGACGCCCGAGGTTGAGGGAGATGTGACGCATGACCTGCGCCCGCGCAGCGGGTGGGGCAGGGCTGCGATCGGCCGCCTCAGCTCAGGCTGGGCATCGCACCGTCGCAGACTTGGCCAAGGCGCACAGGCGGGCCATCCACACAAGCATGACCGGATCGGGCACCGGAGGCAATGGGCAAAGTTCTGTGATCTGTCCCGCTGACACCGCAGGCCCGTCACGGCGCCGTACGGCTTGCCCCCTGTGCGCGGCCGCCCGCGGCAGGCGCACCGCAGGCGTGTGCCCTGTTCAGGCTATCGTTATTGAATTCCGGCGGCGCTGCTGTGCACAGCCAGCGGGGCTGGCTGGGCTGCGGTCGGCAGCAGCGAGGAAGTGGACCATGGCAACGGGCGGAGACGGGTTGTACGCGGTGCGGGTGATGGACCGGCAGAGCGGACGCGAATCGGCCCTCACGGTGCGGGCCGCCGGGCCGGGGCACGCGATGGACCAGGCGGAGGCGGAGGGGTGGCTGGTCTGCGGCGTGCAGCCCATGCCCGAGCCGCCGGCCGCCGAGGCGGCCCCGGCCGCGCCCCAGCCCCCAACACCGACGCTGCAGCAGGAGATGCACGCGGTGCGTGCGGAAGTGCGAGCGTTGCGGAGCGAGGTGGAGAGCTTGCGCTCGAGCGGGCTGATGAAGCGGCCGGTGAACACCATTGCCCGGGGCCTGGTGCTTGGCCTGCTGGCGTGGCTAGTGCTGGGGCTGGTGCTGGCGGGGCTGGTGGCGGGGGCCGGGGTGATCATCCAGATGATGCCAGACTGGCTGGGCAGCGGAGTGGACCAGATACCATCAAGCCGTGGGACTGGACATGGTTGAGATTGTGATGGAAGTTGAGGAGCGGTTCAGCGTCAAGCTGAACGACGCGGCCTGCGCTCAGGCGCGGACGGTCGCCGATCTGGCGGCGCTGGTGCTCGCGCAACTGCCCCGATCCGCCGCCCCCTGCCCGACGGCCCGCACCTTCTTCGAACTCCGCCGCCAAATGGTGGCCCTGACCGGGGTGGATCGCCGACAGGTGCGCCCGACGACCCGTGTGCAAGCCCTGTTCCCGTCAGGTCTTCGGCGGCCTTGGCGCACCCTCCGCCAGGCGAACCCCAGGCTCCCGCCGCTGGTGGCATCGTCCGCCGTCGATGGGACCATGCTCTTGGCCACCGCCTTAATGGTGTTGGTCAGTCCCGCAGCGATCGGCATCGCCTGGGCACGCCACGGGGCCGCCGTTGGCGCGCTCGCCGTGCTGCTCGCCGCCGTCGCAGCGGCGATCCTGGTCCGGTTGTCGACCCAAGTCGGCTGGCGCCTGCCACCCCACGCCCAAACGGTCGGCGATATCGTGCGATTCACGTCCCCCATCAGCCCCATCAGCCCCATGCACGGTCGCCCAGGCACGCGGCTGCTCACCCAACTGCACGTCCTCGAAGAGGTCCGCCGGATCACCGCTTCGCACCTCGGCTTGCCACTGGAGAAGGTCCGAGCCGATTCGGACTTCCTCAAAGACCTTCACGCAGGCTGACGGCCCGCACGCTCGCCGCGAGCGCTCCGGCCGTCCGTCCATCACAGCCGATCACCCGACAACCCACCACACTCCGGGCAAGTCGCCTCGGGCGGCAAGGTGTGCAGGTCATACCCACACGCCGGGCACGGCCGCGTGGCACGCGCCAGCAGCCGCCGCCACCGACGCCGCTTGAACCACCACCAGCCCCAGCCCGCCACCAGCGGCAGCCAGAAGAGCCACAGCGGCAGAATGACCTGCTGGGTGGCGGGCGTCCGCTCGACGGTGGGCCACACCCAGCGCGTGCGGCTCCACGCCGGCCCGGAGCTGCTCAAGAGCCGAACGCCGGTTCTGAGCCCCTCCGGCGGTCGATCGGCCATGATGAGCACCACGACGCCCTCGCCTATGCCCACGCCCGACCACTGGCTGGCACGGCCAAAGGTGGAACCAGCGACAAGCACCCACCACCCACTGAGCAGCCAGACCACCGGCAGCAGCACCATGGCGGCGAGGGAGAGCCAGCCGAGCAGCGCACGCGCCCGCTGAACTGCGGATGGTCTGCCGTTTGGCGCAGGCACCGAGTTCACCTGGCTGTCCATCTGCATGTCTCCCCAGGCATGACAAGTTGCGGCACTGCTCGCCCCAGTTGTGCGAGTCGCGCCCGTTCTCCACCTTCGCGCATCCCGCGCCCCACCCCAAGGCCCCGCAGGTTACCACTTCGGTCCGCCCAGCAACTCTCGAGTGAACTCCGATGCGTCGAACCGGGCTTCAGCGAGAAGCCAGTCCGGAGCCACGCCCAGCTTGACCATGCACTTGACCACGCGGCTGCGACAAAAGCTGCTCGGCGCATGCGCGTAGACCAGAAGCATCAGCGGCAAACACTCAGGTTGCCCGACATGAACGCACAGCCCCTCGAGATCAAGCATCGCCCAGTGAAACCGTTCGAGGTCTTCCGGCAGCACCAGGCCCGCCTCGATCAGCCGGTGGTCGCCCGGCTGGTAGATCGCCCGCCACAGTGCCAGCGAGCCAACTTCAATCCGCTCGGCATTCAGTGATCGCAGGGCCAGGTCCCGGACCCGGGGGTCCGCGACGTGTTTGAGCGCTTCATGCGCACAAGCACGAACCTCAGGCTCCCCGGTTTCCGCCAGCACCAGCACCCGGTCCGGCAGCCGCGGCATCTGACGAAAATGGAACACCCGCAGCAGCCGCCACTGCTGGAGGCTCGACTCGGCCGTCTCCAACTCCCGCAACACCCGATCAAGATCGGCTTCGCTTGCAAAGGATGCCCACAAAGTCAACGACAGGCGGCCAAACTGGAGGATACCGTGCAAGTCGGGTTCCATCGGAGCGTTCCGGATCCACTCCAAGATCTGGTCGACCGTGAGGTCGGATGCGGACACCCGAATCCTCGAGTAGTCCGGACTGAACGGACCGGCCGCCTCGCTGGCCGCGGCCGCGGCGTTGGCGGCGGCTCGGGCCCAAGCCGCTTCCCTGATGCTCAAGAAGCACTCGACGCCCGCGTCTCTGTTGCGAGCCGCTTCCAGGACGCGAAGCCCCGACCCCTCCTCCCGGTCCTCGTCGAAGACGCTGAGGAACCAGTCGACAACGTCCGCCACACCCGCCTCGTGGGCGCGGTGCCCCAAGACCGAAGCAACTTGAACCAGCCCTTGCTCCCCATCGAGTTCGATGATGTCCAGACCGCCGATGATGTCATCTCCTGACGCGACGCAATTGTCAAGAAACAGCCGCTCCAGAGCACCCCTTGCCCCGGCGAAGCCCCGCTTGGCGAGCAGACCCAGCACCGTTGCCCGTTGTACGGTGTGCGATCGGAACTGCCACTGGTTCTCGCCCACCGGCATCTCATGCACACTGCTGATGAACTCGGCGTAGACGCTCTCGCCAGCCCCGGCCAGGTCCGTGATCGCCATCAGCCACTCGCTGCGATCGCCCTCGACCTGCCGGTCGTACGTCTGGCAGTTCAGCAGCGCGTGAAGCAGAATGTCGTGCAGCCCGGCGCCGCCGTGGCGCTCCACATGCAGCCACGCCCGCCCCCAGCCTCTGGCCAGGGCAAGTCGAAACTGCTCGTGCGTGAGCGGCAGCGAGTAGGGGGACGTTTCCGCCGTCGGAATCACCGGCTTGGTCATGCGTGCCACCCTCCCACTTCACCCGCTGTGGGCAAACAAGGCCGCGTGCCTTGCCCCCAATCGTCTGCGTCAATCCATCGAACTCAGTTCAACCCAACCCAACCCACATCCACTCAACCCAATTCAGCCCAACTCAACCCACCCTCACTCAATGGAGCCGGGGGGAATCGAACCCCCGTGTCGCCCTTCCCAAGTGCCGATCCGGCCGAGACTTACGCTGTTTCGGATGGGGCATGCGGCGCAAAAAGCGGCGCAGCACCGATCAGCACGCACGCACAGCACCCCGCCGATCTTCAACGGGTGATCGACGCTTGGCCCCGCATGCCGGCGGGCATCAAGGCGGCCATGCTGGCGCTGGCGGCGACGTGCCAACCCCCGCAGCCCGCAGACGCGGCCCCAAACCCCACCGGAGAGGTTTGTGCAATCGACGGGCGTGCTGGGCTGTCCGACGACGGTAGCGGCCAGCGTGCCCGTAATGGGCAGCAAGGGGGTGCCCAGTGACCCTGCGTGCCGACTGGCTGACCGACCCAAAGCACTGGCGGCGGGATCTGCGGTGGCTGCGGGCGGCCATCCGTGAACGCCGGCTGACCGACCCCGCCGACGTGGACCTGATCATTCAGAAGACGCGGGAGGTGATGCAGCAAGCCGGCAGCGACCCCACGCTGGCCCCGTCGATCCGTCAGCGGGTGCTGTCGCTGGGGGCGCAACTGCTGGGGGCTGTGGCCCTGGCGGATCGGACCCCGGCACCACCCGGCCGGCCCCGGTCGATCTTCCACCGTTCGGACTTCACCAAGCGCCTGATCCATGCCGACTTTGTACGCGCCAAGATCATCGCCGCCGGCGACGACCCCGCCCGGGTGCCCAGTGTCTACATCACAATCGACGACCGCCCGCCCGTCACAGTGGCGCTGATCAAGCGCCGGATCCCGATCAGGGGCACGCCCCGGATCGACTTCGCCTGCCCGATCTGCCAGCGCCCTGTCAAGATCCTGATCGCCGGACTGGTGGACGTTCGGTGCCTGCATTGTGCGGCGCTGACGCGGGGATAATCGGCACCGGCAGCACTTCGCTGCCGACAACGCAAGGGGATCGACTATGGCAGAGTGGCTGGTGAGTGGGGCTGACCGCACGTCGGGCAAGGACAGGACCATCCGCCTGTCTGCGGACAGCCGAGAGGCGGCGATGCAGGCGGCCATCGCCAAGGGGCTGGCGGTGGGCAACGTGGAGGAACTGCCGGATCTTCCACCGCCTACCCCGGCCAAGTGGCGGGCAGGGTCCGCCCTG
Organism: Planctomycetaceae bacterium; assembly: GCA_021294835.1. Classification (GTDB taxonomy): domain Bacteria; phylum Planctomycetota; class Phycisphaerae; order Phycisphaerales; family UBA1924; genus CAILKP01. The sequence goes on along the minus strand of JAJTDF010000082.1, from coordinate 910 downwards.
GCCCGAGCGGGCATCGTGCTGAACATCGCCGGGCTGATCTTGGCACCGCTGGCCGCTGCCGGCTGCGTGCTGGGGGCGGTGGCGCAAGAGCGAAGCGAAGGGGCCGTCGGCGGCGGTGTGCAGACAGCGGGGGCGGTCATCCTGCTGGTGTCGCCGCTGCTGTGGGCGCTTCTCGCCGGTCTGACGCTAACCTGATCGAGACTCAGACAACCGGGCGCGGCGGCTGATCCCCGCCAAACGGCACCCCGGGCGCGACGGAGCATCCCCCGTTGTGCCCGTGGGTGCGGCCCGGGGAGGGATGCACCATGCCGAAATCTGCTGCCGATCCGTTGGCCGAAGCCCTTGACGACTTCCAACTGGCGATGGCTGAGTTTCACCAAGCGGTGCGGGCGCTGAAGCGGGACTTTGTTCGCCGACCGGAACTGCTGGAGGCGACCACGCAGACGTGGGAGCGACTCGGCCAGACACGCCATCAGGCGACGTTGATCGCACGGCGGCGGCTGAAGTCCAAACCGAATCACTTGATGCCGTCCGGCTGGGTGGTAGATCTGCTGTCCGCCTTGGCTGTGTACATGGACGAACTGCACATCATCCAAGTGCTGGTGGAGGATCCCGTCTACGCCCGCATCCACCTGCGGAACTGGTACGTTGGCAAGGCTGACGATCCCCGCTGGCATGAAGCGTTTGGGCGGATAGCCCTGACCCTGCGACGACTCCGGCAACTGGAGCCAACACGGCCGACCAAGCCGACCACGCGGAAGCCAGAGCGACGGCAATCGGGCAGACCGACTGAACTGCAACTCCACATCGTCCGGGAGAAGGGCGACCGCAAGAGTTTCGCCGAAATTGCCCGCGAACTCGATCGGGACGAAAGCACCGTCCGGGAGCACTATGAGAAGGCACTGCGGCT
>JAJTDF010000081.1 GCA_021294835.1 Planctomycetaceae bacterium | reverse complement strand
GGGGTAGGGGGCTGGAACCAGGCCTGACCCGGCGAGGGTCTGGCCCGGTGTCTGCCCGCCCGGCCGGTCACGAGGCCGTCAAGGCCCGGAACCGATCCTCCATCTCGCGCTCGGTGGAGCCCAGCGACGCCGGGCCCCCGTCGTGCACCAGCCGACCCCGGTGAATCATCAGGATGCGGTCGGCCAGCGCCCGCACCTCCGAGAGGATGTGTGTGGACAGCAGCACCGTTCGCGAGGCCGCCAGGCCCTTGAGCAGCGTCCGCACCTGCTCCACCTGTCGCGGGTCCAGCCCGGCCGTCGGTTCGTCGAGGATCAGCACCTCCGGGTCATGCAGCATGGCGGCGGCCATACCCACGCGCTGGCGGTAGCCTTTCGACAGCTTGCCCACCGGCTTGCCTGTGACTTCCCCCAGGCGGCACTGTTCGATCACCGCGTCAATTCGCCCCGGCAGGGCCGCCCCCATGCCCCGGGCCCGCCCAAGGAACGACAGCAGGGCCACCGGCGTCATGTCCGGGTAGAACGGGCCATTCTCAGGCAAATACCCGACTCTTTCGGCCACCCCCACCGGGTCGACGGCAACGTCAATGCCGCACACCCGGGCGGTGCCGGTGGTCGGCGCCAGGTATCCGGTGAGCATCCGCATAGTGGTGCTCTTGCCGGCCCCGTTGGGCCCCAGGAAGGCCACCAGTTGGCCCTTGAGAAGCGAGAAACTCAGGTCTGAAACCGCCTTGTAGCCGCCGAAGGAGCGGCCCAGTCCAGTGGCTGAGATGGCGGGAATGTCAGTGGCCGACGACTCCTCTTTGGCCGGCGCGGCAGCGGTGGCAGTTGACACGCGGAGGGCTCCAAGAACAAGGGCGAAGATGCCGGAACAGGATTTCGGTGCGGCGTACGTGCAGTGAGCGCAACGGTTCGCGCTCTCACCGCCCCATTGCCGCGACAAATATAGACCGTCCAAAATGGGTCCATCTAAAGCTCTTGACCACCCTAATCGGGCTATCTTTGCAATCCTTCACGGAGTCTTCACGGGTGTAGAGGGGGCCTTCGCGACCCCCGGCGCAAAGATCGTGCGATTACACGGGAGGCGTTCCTCCCCATCGCCTGCACCCCATCCCCCCAAAGGAGACAGTTGTGAAGAACCTGCTTGCTGGTCTGGTTTTGGCCGGTGTCGCTGCGGTCGCCAACGCCGCCGCCCCCGTGAAGGTTGACTCGGCCCTGCCGAGCTACACCAAGGTCGAGGGTGTGTCCGGCACCCTGCGTTCCATGGGTTCGGACACCATGAACAACCTCATGACCCACTGGGGCGAGGAGCTCAAGAAGTTCTATCCGAACATCCAGATCGCCGTTGAGGGCAAGGGTTCCAGCACCGCCCCCGCCGCCCTCATCGAGGGTCAGGCCCAGTTCGGCCCCATGAGCCGCGCCATGAAGGGCGACGAGATCGAGAAGTTCGAGAAGAAGTTCGGCTACAAGCCGACCGGCCTCCGCGTCGCCATCGACTGCCTGGCCATCTACGTCCACAAGGACGCCCCGATCGATGAGCTCTCCATGGAGCAGGCCAAGGCCATCTTCTCCGTGGACGGCAAGGAGATGACCTGGGGCGACCTGGGCGTGAAGGACGCCGCCTGGGCCAGCAAGCCGGTCAGCCTGTACGGCCGCAACTCGGCCTCCGGCACCTACGGCTACTTCAAGGAGCACGTGCTGGGCAAGAAGGACTTCAAGCCCTCGGTCAAGGAGCAGCCCGGCTCCTCCGCCGTCGTGCAGGCCGTCGCCACTGACAAGTTCGGCATGGGTTACTCCGGCATCGGCTACAAGACCGCCGACGTCAAGGCCCTGAAGATCAAGGCCACCGCCAAGGATCCCGCCGTTGCCCCCACCGCCGAGGCGGCGTACGACGGCAGCTACGCCATCGCCCGGTTCCTCTATGTCTACGTCAACGCCAAGCCGGGTGAAGCCCTGGACCCCCTCCGCGCTGAGTTCGTTCGCATGATCTTCAGCAAGCAGGGTCAGGAAGGCACCATCAAGGACGGCTACATTCCCGTCACCGCTGACATCGCTCGCGAGGATCTCGCCCGCGTTGGTCTGCCGGTCAAGTTCTGATCCCCCTCTCCGGCACGCGACCCGGCGGGCTCACCGCCCATCGGCCGTGACGAGAGAGTGAATCATTGAGCATTCCCTGGCACGCCGCGGTCTCCGCGGCGTTGCCGGTTTACTGGGCAAGCCAGTGGAGCGATGGCGGATGGCCGCCTCGGCCCCGGCGGCACCCCCCAAACCCGACCCGGAGCGACCGCGGACATGACACCCGCCCCTGACCAATCCCGGACCGCATCGCCCGCTCCGGGGGCTGGCTTTGGCGTGTCGCGTCGCCCCACCAAGCGGCGCGTCCGCATCGTCGACGCGGCCGCGCGGGCCGCCATCACCAGCGGCGGCATCGCGATCATCGTCGCGGTGTGCGCCATCATGCTGTACCTGCTGGTGACGGTGCTCCCCCTGCTGCGTCAGGGGCATGTCACCGGCGAACTGGTCTCGGCGCCGCAGGCGGCGCTGCTCGCCCCCGGTCAGCGGCCACACCATCTCGAGCTTGACGAATATGCCGGTTCGCTGATCGTTCTCACCGGCGACGGATCCGCCAAGGTCGTCAAGGCGGCCACCGGCGAACCGCTGGGCACGTTCTCCATCGCCCCCGCCGGCCGCACCATCACCGCCATCAGTGAAGTCACCGAGACCGGCCTGTTTGCCGTCGGGCTTGATGACGGCTCGGTGGCCACCGGCCGGATCGGGTTTGTCACCAGCTTCCTTCCTGCCGAGCAGGTGCCGCAGTCCGTGCGCGACGCGCTCCGCGTGCCCGGCGACCGCGCCGAACTGCCCGCCGAAGGCGACGGCCTGACCGGCTATGTCGAACTCACCGCCAAGGGCCAGTATCGCAGCACCCGGGCCACCAGCGAACTGGGCGCTCCTGTTCCGCTCCCTGAGGGCAGCGGCCCGGTGCGGCTGATCGACTTCCGCTCCACCGACACCCAGCGGCTGCTTGTCGCCGTTCGTGACGACGGCACCGCCGCCTTCAGCACCGTCAGCGTCACCCGCCCGCTGGGCGGCGGCACCCCCCGCACCCGGCTGAGTTCCGAGCCGTTCAACTACGCCCCGCCCGCCTCGGTGGGAAAGACCCCGCCGCTGCGGATGTTCCTCACCAGCGACGGGGCCAGCGTCTTTGCCCTCTGGCCGAACGGCCTGCTCCAGCGATACGCCCGCGCCAAGGGCGACGCCGGCTTTGTGGCCGCCGACACCCTGGCCGTCACGCCTCCGGGCCGCACCGTCACCAGGGCGGCCATGCTGCTGGGAGCCAAGACGCTCATCGTCGGCGACGACCAGGGCGACGTGTACGGCATCTTCGCCGCCCGTCAGGAGGCTGTGGACACCCCCGACCGCCTTCGCGCCGTGGTCGCCCACACCTTCCGGGGCGGCGGTTCGCCGATCGCCGCCATCACCATCAGCAAGCGCGACCGCAGCTTCGCCACCGTCGATGCCGCCGGCCTGGTCACCGTCCGCAACATGACCAGCCACAAGACGGTCGTCGAACTGGCCACCGGCTTTGACCAGCCCACCGCGCTGCTGGGTATGAACCTGGGCGTGGATGGGGAACTGGTCGCCGTTTCGGCCTCCGGGGCCCTGTCTGGCTGGTCTTTCGAGCCCTTCCACCCCGAGGCCTCTCTCAAGTCCCTGTTCGGCCGCGTGTGGTACGAGGGCGCCGGCTCGCCCGAGTTCGTCTACCAGAGCAGCTCCGGCGAGGACACCGCCGAGATCAAGCTCTCGCTCATGCCGCTGATCTTCGGCACCCTCAAGGCCACCACCTACGCGCTGCTCTTCGCCGTCCCCATCGCCATCCTCGCCGCCATCTACACCAGCGAGATGCTCCACCCGAAGGTGCGCAACTCGGTCAAGCCCGTTATTGAGATGATGGCCTCGCTGCCCTCGGTGGTACTCGGCTTCGTCGCCGCCATGGTCATCGCCCCGCTGGCCCGCGACCTGCTGCCCTCGGTGCTGCTCGCGTTTGTGGTTGTGCCCGTCGCCGGCGTGCTGGCCGCCTGCCTCTGGCAGATGCTCCCCATTCGCCTGACCGCCGGCGTCAGTTCCATGGCTCACCTCGCCCTGGTGCTTGGGGTGGTGCTGGTTGCCGGGGCGGTCGCCCTTCCCGCCGGCCGTCTGGCCGAACGCGTGCTCTTCACGCCCTCCACCAGCGACGTGCTGGTGCTCGCCGGCAGCACCGAAGTCGTCCCCCGCGAGCAGTGGCCCGCCCAGGTCCGCGACCTGGCCGAACTCACCAGCGATCAGGCCCGGCCCCTGCGGGCCCTGGGCCTCTATGAGCGTTCCGGCGTGCTCGTCCGCCCCGTCGGCAGCCTCTCCGACCCGGCCATCGCCGCCGTCGTGCAGCGCGACGGCCTGGACCGCGCCAACCTTCGCCTCTGGCTTGATGGCGTCGTCGGCGGCCCGTGGTCCGGCTGGTTCGTGATCATGATGCCCGCCGGCTTCGTGCTCACCGTGCTGCTCCGCTCCAGCCTGCTCGATCCGCTGCTGGGGGCCCTGCCCTTCTACAGCCGTCGCTCCGCCGCGGCCCTGGCTGAACTGGTCAAGTTCCTGTGCACCTGCCTGGCCGCCATCGGCGTGACGGCCCTGCTCGCCTGGCTGCTCACGGGGATGGGCATCGACGTTCGCGACTCGGTCCTGGGCAGCTTCAACCAGCGCAACACGCTGGTCGTCGGCATCGTCATGGGCTTCGCGGTCATCCCCATCATCTACACCATCAGCGAGGACGCCATGTCGGCCGTCCCCGGGCAGCTCCGCTCCGCCAGCCTGGGCTGCGGCGCCACCCGCTGGCAGACCGCCACCCGCGTGGTGCTGCCCCTGGCCCTCTCGGGCATCTTCTCCGCGTGCATGATCGGCCTGGGCCGGGCCGCGGGCGAGACCATGATCGTCCTCATGGCCACCGGCAACACCCCGGAGATGGAGTGGAACCTCTTCTCCGGCTTCCGCACGCTCTCGGCCAACATCGCCGTGGAAATGCCCGAAGCCGTTGAAGGCTCCACCCATTACCGCGTGCTGTTCCTCGGAGGCCTGTGCCTCTTTGTCATGACCTTCTGCGTCAACACGCTGGCCGAAGTCGTCCGCCAGCGCGTCCGCAAGCGGGGAGCCTCACTGTGACCGCCCTGCCCGCCACCGCCCCGCAGCGTCGTTCCACGCCGCTCACCGCACGGGGTGAGCCCATGGTGTGGCTCACCGGCGTCGCCCTGGCCGTGTGTCTGCTGATGATCACCAGCCTGCTCGGGGTGGTGCTCTACTTCGGTGCCGCCGCCTTCTGGCCCCGCCCCATCGAGCGTGTCACCCTCGCCGCCCCCGAGGGCCAGACCCCCGCGGTCTTCCTCGGCGTGCCCATGCGCGAGGAGGCGTACGACCCGCCCGCCCCCGAACTCGCCTCCATCAAGCAACGCCAGGCCGCCGGCACCCTGCCCCCCGGAGCGCTCGACGACGACGGCCGCCCGCTCCGCCGCCTGTACCGCGTCGGCAACCGCGAACTGGGCGCCCCCTTCCGCTGGGTGAACGTGCACGACACCGTCTCGTTCGCGCCCGAGCCCGGCTCGGTGCTGCTTGAGCGCACCGACTGGGGCGTCTGGATCGGCACCCCCAAGGCCGTCATCCGCCAGCGCGAGGTGCTGCTGCCCGGCCCGGCCGAGCAGGTGCCCCTCACCGGCACCATCAACGAGGCGGGCCGCGATCTGCCGGTGGAACGCACCGTTCTGGGCCCCGTCGCCGACGGCCAGGTCCGCGTCCGCGAGCGCATCCGCCTCGCCTCCGAGGCCGACGCCCTGGCCGTGTTCACCGATCTGCTGCCCGCTGCTGCCGAGCGTCGCGAGCAGATCGCCCGACTGGAGACCCGCGAGGTCGGTCGCATTAACGCCCGCATCGAGTCTGAACGGCTTCGCCTCCGCGAGACCGAACTCGCTCACGCCCGCGCCAAGCAGGCCCTTCGTGCCGGCCAGATCGCCGCCGACGCCGACCGTGCCCTCCGGCCCGGCCCGGTGGTCTGGGGCCTCGCTCTGCTGGGCGCCCTGGCCGCCGCCGTGGTGGCCATCCGCATGCTCCGCACCGAGGTGCGTCTGGGGGCCGTGCCCCGGGCGGTGGTCGTCCGTCGCAACCTCACCGTCACCGGCCTCGCCGTCGCCGCCGGCCTGCTGGGCCTCTTCGCCGCCCTTGAGCACCCCTTCGGCCGCGCCGCCGTGGACGATGCCGAACTGGCCCGGGTCACCGCCGAGGTCAACACCGAGGTCACCCGCCTGCGGGGCGAGTACGACGAACTGATGGCCCGCGTCGCCTCCCTGCGCGAGGCCGACGGCCAGTGGCGCGTCCTCGTCCACGACCTGGCCACCGGCCGCTTCGCCCCCCAGCGGCAGACCGAGCCCGACGAGCCGCTGCGCATCTCGCAGGTCATCCGCATCGTCCCCGCCAACGACCTCTCGGCACCCGAGAAACTCGGCGTCTATGTCGCCCGTTGGCGCGAATTCGCCTTCGGCGACCCCCGCGAGGCCAACACCGAGGGCGGCATCTTCCCGGTCATCTTCGGCACCGTCACCCTCACGCTGCTGCTCTCGGTGGCCGTGGTGCCGCTGGGCGTGGTCGCCGCCATCTACCTGCGCGAGTACGCCAAGCAGGGGCCGCTCACCAGCGCCATCCGCATCGCCGTCAACAACCTCGCCGGCGTGCCCAGCATCGTCTACGGCGTGTTCGGCCTGGGCTTCTTCTGCTACACCGTCGGCGTGTTCATCGACCGGGGCCCCTCGGCCGACTCGGTCCTCCCCGCCGCCAACTGGTGGCCCCTGGCCATCATGCTCGGCCTGCTGATCTGCGCCGCCGTCGCCTTCGGTCTGCTCGCCCGGCCCATCCCCGGCACGCACCCCAGCCGCGCCCAACGCTGGCTCGGCAGCGCCACCGGGCTGGCCTGGTTCGCCGCGGCCCTCGGGGCCATCTGGCTGGTCACCGCCACGCCCTACTTCTCCGGCCTGTTCGCCGCCAAGGAGTCGGCCACCTTCGGCACCCGGGGCATGCTCTGGTCGGCGCTCACCCTGGCCCTGCTCACGCTGCCGGTGGTCATCGTCGCCACGGAGGAGGCCGTCGCCGCCGTGCCCCGCTCCATGCGTGAGGGCAGCTACGGCTGCGGGGCCAGCAAGTGGCAGACCATCCAGCGGATCGTCCTGCCCCGCGCCATGCCCGGCATCATGACCGGCATGATCCTCGCGATGGCCCGCGGCGCCGGCGAGGTCGCCCCCCTCATGCTCACCGGCGCCGTCAAGAGCGCCTCGGGCCTGCCCATCAGCTCCGAGTTCCCCTTCTTTCACCTTGAGCGCAGCTTCATGCACCTGGGCTTCCACATCTACGACGTGGGCTTCCAGAGCCCCGACTCCGAGGCCGCCCGCCCCATCGTCTGGTGCACCACCCTGCTGCTCATCCTCGTGGTCGTCACGCTCAACCTCACCGCCATCCGCATCCGTTCCCGCCTGCGTCGCAAGTTCCTTGGCGAGGCCTTCTGATCCTCCCAGTCCGGGAACCTCAGCAGCCGCACCCCGTTGCCCGAAACCCCCGCCCGGTATGACCACCATGCACACCCAAACTGAACGCCGCACCGTTGTGGGCCTGCCGGGCCGCCCGCTACACTCGGCCGCCATGAACGGCCTCCCGCATGATGCTGCCACCGGTTTGCCCGGCCCCGCCGGCAGCCCCGCCCTGCGTGCCGTCGCCATGGCCGAGGCGCCCCCGCCCCCCGCGGCCGGTTCCTCCGGCCGCAGCGTCGCCGACGCCATCGCCGCCAAAGACAACTTCACCCCGACGGTGCACGAGGCCCTGCTCGCCGAGGAACCCATCCTCGCCGTCAAGGACTTCTGCCTCCACTACGGCGCCGCCAAGGCCCTCTGGTCGATCAACATGACCTTCCCCCGCAACAAGGTCACGGCCCTCATCGGGCCGTCCGGCTGCGGCAAGAGCACCCTGCTCCGTTCGGTCAACCGCCTCAACGACCTGATCGACTCGGTCACCTGCACCGGCGACATGATCCTCAACGGCTCGTCGGTCTATGCGCCCAACGTTGATGTGATCGACGTCCGCAAGCGCATCGGCATGGTCTTCCAGAAGAGCAATCCGTTCCCGATGTCCATCTTCGAGAACGTGATCTACGCCCTGCGGATTGACGGCGAGAACCGCCGCTCGGTCCTGATCGACGCCTGCGAGCGGGCCCTGCGTTCCGCCGCCCTGTGGGACGAGGTCAAGGACCGCCTCAAGGAGAGCGCCCTGGGCCTCTCCGGCGGCCAGCAGCAGCGGTTGTGCATCGCCCGTGCCATCGCCGCCGAGCCGGAAGTACTGCTGATGGACGAGCCCTGCTCGGCGCTCGACCCCATCGCCACCATCAAGATCGAAGAGTTCATCCGCTCCATCGCCGGCCGCATCACCGTGGTCATCGTCACCCACAACATGCAGCAGGCCGCCCGCGTGAGCAACTACACTGCCTTCATGTACCTCGGTCGTCTTGTCGAGTACGGACCCACCGCCGACATCTTCCAGAACCCCCGCCTGCCCGAGACCGAGCAGTACGTCACCGGCCGCTTCGGCTGATGCCCCCGCGGCCCGGACCGTTCAGCCCACGCTCCGCTGCACAAACGCTCCCAGCCCCCGCGACGTCGGCAGGCTCGCCGCGATCATCGCCATGGCAGCCGCCGTCGCCGTACCCGGCCACCACCCGCCGCCGGCCGCCATCCCCACGCTCCCCACCCAGGCCCCGCCCACCAGCCACGGCAGCGCCGCCTGCACCCCGCCCAGATACGCCCGGGCCGCGTCCTGCATGCCGGCACCGGCGTTGCTCGCCGCTGCAAACGCCCGCCGACCCGCGGCCGCTCGCCGCGTCAGCAGCCAGAAGCCCACCGCGTTCAGGCTCAGCCCGCCGGCCAGCCAGCCCGCCGTATCGGTCCAGCCGCTGCCGCCGCCGGCCACCGTGCAGAACATCGCTCCGCTCATCGCCGGACCGGCTGTAAGCGCCATCGCCCAGCCGGCCCGCCGGCGGCTCGAATCCACCGTCAATGCCGCCTGCTTCCCGGCGTCGCCGGGCGATGCACTCACGCCGTCGCCTCTGCCGCCAGCGCCGGCTCACCCTCGGCCACCTGTCCCAGACGCCGGAACCGCTCGTAACGCTGCGCCACCAGTTCGCCGGGGTCCAGAGCTTTGAGTTCCGTCAGCGTCTCGCTCACCCACCGCTCGATCGACTGCGCCGCCGCCTGCGGCTGGCGGTGCGCCGCCCCGATGCCCTCGTGCAGCACCTTCTCGATGATGCCCAGTTCCAGATTGTCCTGCGCCGTCAGTTTCAGGGCCGAGGCCGCCGCCGTGTTGGTCTGCTCGTTGGCGGTCTTCCACAGAATCGCGGCACACCCCTCCGGAGAGATCACCGAATACCACGAGTACTGCAGCATCGCCACGCGATCGGACACCGCGATGCCCAGCGCACCGCCCGAGCCGCCCTCGCCGATCACCACCGAGATCACCGGCACCTTCAGCGTCGACATCTCGCGAAGGTTCACCGCGATCGCCTCGGCCTGCCCGCGCTGCTCCGCCCCGATCCCCGGGTACGCCCCCGGCGTGTCCACGAACGTCACGATCGGAAGCTTGAACTTCTCAGCCAGTTTCATCTTCGCCAGCGCCTTGCGATACCCCTCCGGATGGGCGCAGCCGAAGTGACACGCGATCTTCTCCTGCGTCGTCCGGCCCTTCTGGTGGCCCACGATCAGCACGCGGTGCGGACCGATCCGGGCAAAGCCCGTCACCATTGCCGGGTCGTCACCGAACCGCCGGTCGCCGTGCAGTTCGCAGAAGTCCTTGCAGATCGTCTCGATGTAGTCCCGCGTCTGGGGCCGCTTGGGGTGCCGGGCCACGCGCACCGTCTGCCACGCCGTCAGGTCCTTGTACGCCTCCGCCAGCACCCGATTCCGTTCCGCACGGGCCGCGTCCAGCTTTCGCCCGATCTCCTCGCACTCCGGGCTCATCGCCTCAGTAGCCTGGCCCGCCGCCGGAGCGGGGGGCAGCGCCGAGCGGAACTGCAACTCCAGCGTCTCAATCTCCCGATCGAGGGCCAGAACGGGCTTCTCAAAGTCCAGTTGGTAGAACGCGGCCATGGTGCCCAAAGGTAAGCGGTCCCCGGCGATGGCGTACCGGCTTCCCACCCGCCCCAGTTGTGTGTTCGAAAAATGTTTGGTTCTGCTCGCCGATTGTCCGTGCTGCGGGTTGGCGGCCGCACCGCCCGGTCCTGCGTGTGAGGTTCTCGGAACGTCGGCCAACGTGTCGGACGGCAGTGCCGGTGGTTCGCCATGCATGACACCCCGACGTCCGCACTCTGGGCGGGGAGGTCTGCGATGGCGTGTGGAGGGGGGGCGTGCGTGGGGGGGGAGGGGGAGGGGGAGGGGAGAGGGGTAGTGACCCCACACGCCTTTCGCCCGGCCGGCCTCGCCGAATCTTGGCGCGAACCGGCATGACTGTGGCCGTTCGGTGACAATCGTGGATCTTGCTGCGGTGTCGGACAAAGCCGCCGCCAAAACCCGCCGATAGCCAATGCGGCCTTCGGAGCATTCCGCACATGTCCACTCCATCCCCGTCGCCGCAGCCGTCCGCGCCCGCCGGCCAGATCCGCGTTCTGGTCGTGGACGACTCCGCCTTCATGCGTCAAGCCATCAGCCGGCTGCTCAGCAGCGACCCCGGCATCAAGGTGGTCGACATCGCCCGCGACGGTCTCGAGGGGCTTGCCAAGGCCAAGTCCCTGCAGCCCGACGTGGTCACCATGGACATCGAGATGCCCAATCTCGACGGGCTGGCGGCCCTCACACGCATCCGTCAGGAGATGCAGCGTCCGCCCGCGGTCGTCATGTGCTCCAGCCTCACCAAGTCGGGAAGCCAGGCCACGCTGAAGGCGCTTCGACTGGGCGCTGCCGACTTCATCGCCAAGGAGCACAGCCAGTGTGCGGCCAACGTCGACGACATGGGCGATGAACTCATCGCCAAGGTCAAGGCCGTGGCCGGGTGCGCTTCCCGCGTCCTGGCCTCCACCGCCTGGAAGCCGGCCTCGCAGAGCACCGGCCGCTTGAGCCGCACGCACCGGTTTGCCCCGGGCGACTTCGAACTGGTGGTTGTCGGCTCCTCCACCGGCGGACCTCCCGTCCTTGAAACGCTTATCGAGGCTCTTCCCGCCGGCTTCTCCTGCCCGATCATCATCGCGCAGCACATGCCCGCGCTGTTCACCAAGTCCCTCGCCGAGCGGCTGCACGACATGGCGGCGGTCAGGGTGGTGCACGGCGAAGACGGCGCGCCGGTCGGCCCCGGCGTGGTCTATGTCGCTCCCGGCGGCAAGCAGACCCGCGTTCGTCGCAACGGCGGTCGCCTGACTCTCGAGGTCAATGACGAGCCCGGCGGCCTGCTGTACAAGCCCTGCGTCAACGAACTGTTCTCCTCCGCCGCCCGCCTGACCGGCTCCCGCACTCTCGGAATCATCTGCACCGGCATGGGTGACGACGGCCTGCTCGGCTCGCGCGACCTCAAGGGCCGGGGCGGCACCCTGCTCGCACAGGACATGGCCAGCTGCGTCGTCTACGGCATGCCCCGCGCCGTCAATATGGCCGGCCTCTGCGACGCCAATCTTCCCCCCAACGACCTGGCCGACCTGCTGGTCTCGGCGGGCGCCGCCGCCCGACGGGTCGCCTGATCAGCCGTCCCCCCCCTCCCCCCTTTGATCGCCCGGCAATCCGCTCAGTTTGATGCACATCGGTGCGCCGACTCAACGCGTCGACGCGTGAAAACTGCGCCAGCCCACGGCTGGCGTTGCCGACGACCGGTGGTTTCTGGACGGCGGGCGATCTTCCGTGAATCCGACCACTGAACTCCGGCGCTCAACGGCCCGATACCAACCGCCAGCCGCCGTGCCGGTCTGTGCCTCGGCGACGTTCGATCACACCTCTCGCGACTGCAAGGAGCCGCCATGTCCCAGCAGACAAGCCCCGCCCAGAGCATTTCCAAGTCCGCTCTTTCCGCTTCGTCGGAAGCCACTGAACTGCAGCTTGTGACCTTCGGCCTCGGCGAGGAGGAGTTCGCAGTCGACATTCTCGCGGTTCAGGAGATCAACCGCATGATGGCCCTGACGCGAGTGCCTCAGAGCCCCCCGGAGGTTGAAGGCGTCATCAACCTGCGCGGCAAGATCATTCCCGTGATCGACCTCCGCAAGCGCTTCGCCCTTGCCGCCAACGAGCATTCCGAGCAGAGCCGGATCATCGTCGTCGAGGTGCACAACCGCGTCATCGGCTTCATCGTCGACCGCGTCAGCGAGGTGCTCCGCATCTCCAGCAAGATCGTCGAGCCCGCCCCGGCCATGGTCTGCTCGGTCGACTCAGACTTCATCGCCGGCGTCGGCAAGCTTGAGGACCGGCTGCTGATCCTCCTTGAACTCGGCAAGCTCTTTGACGCCGGCCAGATCGGTTCCATCGCCCAGGCCGCCTGATCCCTCTCCGGGTCGCATCGCAACGCCAGCCGTCGCCATTCCCGAAGACTTGCCCCGTACGCCGGAGTGTTCGATGTCCGACACAGCCTCCGAACCTGTCATGTCCGATGCCCAGTTTCAGCGCCTCAGCGCCATCATCTACGAGCGATCGGGCATTCATTTTCCCGACAACAAGAAGTACGTGCTTGAGTCGCGACTCTCCCGCCGCCTGCAGGAGATGGAGATCGACGACTACGACCAGTACATCATGTTCCTCTCCACCGGACCGTACCGCGACGACGAGTTCCAGGAGATGTTCAACAAGATCACCATCAACGAGACCTCCTTCTTCCGCAACGAGCCCCAGCTCGAGGTCTTCGAGAAGCAGTTTCTCCCCAAGATCCTTGAGGCCCGCTCTACCGTCAAGCGGCTTCGCATCTGGTCGGCCGCATGCTCCACCGGAGAGGAGCCGTTCACCATGGCCATTCAGATCCACCGCTCTCTGGGCCTTCGTCTGGCCGACTGGCGGATTGAGATTCTCGGCACCGATATCTCCGAAAAGGCTCTCGAGGTCGCACAGAGAGGTCACTACACCGACTACGCCGTCCGAACCACGCCCGCTCTGGTCAAGAGCCGCTACTTCAAGCAGGAGGGTTCCCAGTGGGTCCTCGACCCGCAGATCCGCTCCATGGTCAACTTCGAGGTGCACAACCTCAAGGACCGCGTCGCCGCCAAGCGATTCGGCCGATGGGACGTGATCTTCTGCCGAAACGTGATGATCTACTTCGATGACCAGATGCGCGAGAGCCTGCTCAACAGCTTCGCCGAGCAGCTCGCTGACGACGGCGTCCTGTTCATCGGTCACTCCGAGACCCTCCGCGGCCTCAAGACGCCGTTCGAAGCCATCAGCATTCCCCAGGGGTTCTGCTATCAGAAGGTCCAGAAGCCGGGCCTGAAGCTGACCTGACCCCGATCCACCGGGACCATCCACCCGCCGTACTTCGGCGGGCCTCCAGAAATGACAGACTGACTCGGAGCGTGCCGTGAGCGGAATCGCGTTCGATCCTGAACTTCTGCAAGACTTCCTCACCGAGTCCGGCGAACTGCTCGAGCAGCTCGATCAGGATCTGGTCAAACTCGAGGCCTCTCCGACCGATCCGGAGTTGCTCAATCAGGTCTTCCGCTGCCTGCACACCATCAAGGGCAGCGCGTCGTTCCTCGGGTTGACCAACCTGGTCAGCATCGCCCACGTCGCCGAGGGCGCCCTGAACTCGGCCCGGAACCGCGCCGTTGTCATTGACAAGGCCGCGATGGATCACCTCCTGGCCGCCATTGACATCATCAAACGCCAGTTTGACGATCTTCGCGCCGGCCGCCAGTTGGCTGTTGCCGACGCCGGCCTGATCGCCGCGCTCGGCTCCATCGCCGACGGAAAGTCCGGGAAAGCCGGGGCTCCCGCTGCAGCCGCACCCGCCGCCGAGCCCGCACCACTCCCGTCCGGTCACTCGCCCGCACTCCCCGGCGCCGATCCGTTCACCGTCGGCGAGCCTTCCATGGCCGAGTTGCAGCTTCCCCCGGGCAAGGCGGAACTGCTCGAGTTCCTCGTCGCCGACGTCGACGCCACCCTCGGCCAGATCGAGGCCGGGCTGGCCTCCCTCGCCGACGAGGCCCAGCGCTCCGCCGCCGCAGCAGCGCTGACGGACCTCGCCGGCAACCTCGCTCGTTCGGTCGACTTCTTCGACTTCGCCGCCATGACCCGCATCGTGCGGCTCATCGGTGATCTGGCCGCTGCCGCCGTCAGCCTGCCCCCGGGCGGTCTGCAGTCCGTCCTTGGCCCCTCCGCCAAGGCCATCGAACTGCTCCGCGAGCAGAGCAAGGGCCTTGCCGAGAAGAAGCTCATTGTCCGACCGCTGGACGCTTTCTGCTCCGCCTTCTCCGATCTGATCAAGGCGGCTGCAACGGCCGACCCGACGCCCGTCGCTCCCTGCGTCTCGCCCGGCCCCTCGGCCTCCGCCCCGGCCGCGGCCGTCGCCAAGGCGTCCGAGCACCCGGCCGACGCTCACGACCACGCTGATCACGATCACGGACCGGCCAAGCCCGACGCCCAGCAGGCGTCCGGCGGCACCGTCAGTTCCGATCAGACCATCCGCGTTGAAGTCGGTCGCCTGGAGTCGTTGCTCAACCTCGTCGGCGAGTTGGTGCTGCAGAAGAATCGCGTGTCCGCCCTCTCCAGGCAGCTCCTCGCTCACAATCTGGGATCCCAGGAGTACCGCGAGGCCGTCAGCCAGACCGCCGGCGCCCTGGACCGCGTCACCGGCGACCTGCAGGTCGCCGTCATGAAGACGCGCATGCAGCCGCTGGACAAGCTCTTCGGCAAGTATCCCCGGCTCATCCGCGATCTGGCTCGCAAGCTCAACAAGCA
>JAJTDF010000155.1 GCA_021294835.1 Planctomycetaceae bacterium | reverse complement strand
ATGATGCAGATGGCGGTGATGCAGGCCCAAGGCCAGGCCCAGGCCCAGGCCGCCGGCATGGCTTCGAGCCCCGACGCTGGCATCGGCCCCGGTGCAGACACGACGCGAGGAGTGCGTCAGCAGGCGGACCCGTCGCGGCAAGATGCCGCTGTGTGAGGACCCATGAACCCACTCAAGCCGCTCCAGCCCATCCAGCAGCGTGTTCTTCTGGTGGTCTACACCTCCGGCCAGATCACCACCATCGACCACGTCGTCACCCGGATTCAGGGGCGGGACGCCTATGTCATCCGCCGGTCGGTCGAGAGCCTGAAGCCTGAGTATCTCCGGCCCGCCGACGAGGACCGGATTCGGCTGACGGATCGGGGCGCGGAGCTCGCCCGCAACATCATGGCCGCCCTCAAGGACCCGTCCCTGTGCCAATTTACAGCCTGAAATGCCCAGCCTGCGGGCACGCCCACGAGACCTTCGCCTCCATGCGTCAGCGGGACGCGATCACCTGCCCCCAGTGCCAGGCCAAGGGCCAGGAGACCAACTGGGCGACCACCCGCATCCGCAATGGCAACCGGGTGTTCCACGGTCAGGAGACCGAGAGCGTCATCCACTTCGTCCCCAAGAAGGATGTGAAGTACTTCCGCCAGGCCTACGGGCAGGCGGGCAACTGCATCCGTGATGACGGCTCGGTGGTGTTCTCCGACCGCCAGGAGGAACGGCGGTTCGTCAAGGCCAAGCAGCAGCACGATGCCGAGGTAGCGGCCCAGCAGACGCCCGACCCTGACACCATGCACGCGGACGGGGAGGGACGGCGGACGGTTCGCCGCCGGGCCCTGCGTCCTGAGTACATGCAGCCCGACCCCACTTGACGCGCGTCGAGACGGGCGGGAACAAGTGGGGCATGGAAGACATCACTCCTGCCGGAACGGGCGCCGTCCAGAACCAGCCTGGTCAGACCTTGGGCGAGATCTACGGCCGCGTGGATGACCTGGCCGAGGCCGTCGCTCGTTTGAGCGGTCAGGTTGCTGCGCTGCAGGCCCGACTCGATCGCGTCATCGCTGGCACCTGCCCGCAGTTCGCCGAGCCTGATCCGGCTGCCGAGCAGCCCGCGGAGTGATCCGCTTCACCGCCTTGAACCCCACGCTGGAGACACACCACCATGGCCATTGACAACACCATCCCGATCGACGGTTCGGCCCGCAACCCGGGCAAGCCCCGCAGCGCCAAGATGGACGTTCCGCCTCAGCCTGATCCACAGCCGATGAGCGACTACGAGGCCCTGACCACCATCCCCGCCGACGGCACCGACGACCGGCCCCCGATCAGCGCCAAGCCGCCCCCCCGCACCTCCAAGGCCTCGGCCAAGGTGGAGGCGGACGAGGACAGCGACGACGACTCGGTCGATATCGACCCTGACGAGGTGACCCCCACCAACGCCCAGGACGACACCGACGACGCCGACGACGAGGCCCCCGCCGGGAAGGCCCAGGACGACGACGACGACGAGGATGACCTGAGCATCTTCGACGGCCCGCAGTTCATGGCCCAGCAGCCCGCCCAGGCCCAGCAGCCCGAGCAGCTGCCCGAGGTGGACGAGAAGGCACTGGAGCAGGCCCGCGAGACCCTTGGCGCGGACATCGTCGACAAGGTCATCAAGCCCTTGCAGCAGCGGCTCTCGGCCGCCGAGAAGCGGGCCGCGGCTGTCGAGCAGGCCGCCCAGCAGCAGAAGTACCTTGCCCAGGCCACCCGCGTGATGGACAAGCTCGGCGTCAAGGCGTCCCGCCAGCAGGCGGTGCTGGCCCGTGCCGAGTACGTCTTTGCCAACGCGGCCTCCGCCGGCCGTCCGGTGACCCCGGAGCAGGCCCTGCGTTACGCGGCGGGCGTGCTCGGGACCAAGGTTGACAAACGTCAAGTCACCGGCAAGGTGGCGTCCCGGCAGATGTCCCCGGTTCCGGCGGCCCCCCGGGCGTCGCTTCCGGCCAAGCGGACTTTCCAGGCGGGCATCACCGCCGTTGCGTCCAAGCTCAAAGCACTCGGCGTCGAGTGAACTGATCGGCAGTCCAGGGCGGTGAGACCGCCATCTCCGGCTAGTGAGAACCGGAGAAGCTCAAGATGAACGGAATCACCAGCGCTCAGGCCCTTGACCTTGTCGCGACCACGTTGAACAACATCCCCCGTGGGTCGTTCACCCAGACCTTCGCCCTCAACAGCTACCCCGTCTGTGAGCTGCTGTTCGGCGGCGGTCGGATCACCGCCGACAGCGGTTCGCGCGGCCGGGAGAAGCGCATCCGCCTGGCGGAGAACGAGTCGGCCCGCGGCACCCGCATGTACGCCACCCAGTCCTACGCCCAGGTTGACACCATGGGCACGCTCTTCGAGCCCTGGGTGATGCACGAAGCCCACTACATCATCGACAAGTCCGAGGTGGCCCGCAACCGCGGCGCCGCCCAGATTGTCGATCTGGTGCAGACCCGCCGCGACGCCTGCTACGAGTCGATCGCCAACTACTTCGAGAACCGCGGCCTGCTCCCGCCCGACAACGCCGCCGATGACCTGAACCCCAAGGGCCTGCTGTTCCACTGCCGCCCGCTCGCCGCCGGCCAGGTGGACCCCGTCGGTGGCTTCAACGGCATCAACGCGGTGTTCCGCGACGGTCTGACCACCTCCCTGGTCGGCGGCATCGACGCCTCGATCCCGGCCAACTCCCGGCTGCGGAACTGGGCCGCGACCCACAACGGCGCCATCGATCCGCAGCTGATCCGCCAGCTCCGCACGGCGGTCAACCGTGTGGGCTGGCGTCCGCCCAAGAACATGAAGCTGACCGGCGGTGACACCACCCAGCGTCAGCAGTTTGCGATCCTCTGGAGCCAGCCCTTCGCAGAGGCCTACGCCGACATGGTCAATGCTGGCCCGGACGACCGCAACGGCAACGCCTCGCCGTTCTTCGGCGACCTGCCGTTCGGCCCGGTGACCACCTACGCCGTGCCCGCCCTGGATTCGCTGGCGTACCAGCCGATCTGCGGTGTGAACATGGCGTTCACCAAGCTCGTCGCCCTGCGTGGCGAGTGGATGCTCGAGGACGAGCCGGTCCGCGGTGATGGCCAGCGGCGCGTGATGAAGATGGGCGTCGACAGCCAGTACTGCATCATGAGCGAGAACCCGCGTGCGAACTTCATCCTGCACGCGCCCCGCGCCACCGTCCCCTTCTGATCCCTGACCTGACCGGACGTTCACCACCAGTGAGCCCCGTTGGGCTCGGAAAGGCACCTGAATCATGGCCAACTATCGCGGACAGAACCTCGTCACCAAGCGCGTGTGGTACACCGGGCGGACCATCAGC
>JAJTDF010000080.1 GCA_021294835.1 Planctomycetaceae bacterium | reverse complement strand
TTCCGGCCCTCGTACCCGGGTCTAACGGGCAGAAAACGGTCTGGAATGGCTCGGAAGAAGCTCGTCAAAGCCTATTTCAACAGCCTGCTAAGCCCCAAGCGGGCCTCGGGCTGCGTGCGCATGGAGCGAACTGAGCCCGATGCTCACCAGCGGCTCGAGCATGATCTCACTGGCCCCTCAGCCCGGCACGCCCCGCGCGGCCGGATGAGGGGCTTTGCGTTGGTTTCCAGAGCCGCCGGTGGGGGCGGATCAACGCCCGTGACGCATCCCTGCCGCAGCGGCCGGTGTCGATCGCCGATCGCTGCGCGGAGTTTGGCCTGAAGCGTCGAAGCTGTATCGCGTGGGCGGCTTGTTGCCGGCCTTGTGAAGCAAGCGAGGCGGGAAACGGTGTACCGTCGGCCATGCCCACATGGCTCACCACCATCGTCCTGCTGACCTGTTCGAACATTTTCATGACCTTCGCGTGGTACTACCACCTGAAGTTCAAGACCTGGTCGATGCTCGTCGCCATTCTCGCCTCGTGGGGCATTGCCTTCTTCGAGTACGTGCTGCAGGTGCCGGCCAATCGCATCGGGCACGTCAGCCATGGCGGGCCCTTCACCGCGCCCCAGTTGAAGATCATTCAGGAAGGCCTGACGCTGACCATCTTCGCCGGCTTCAGCCTGCTGGTGCTGGGCGAGCGGCTCCGCTGGACCGACTGGGCTGCGTTCGCGCTGATCATGGCCGGCGTGACCGTCGGCATGCTCGGCAAGGGCAGTACGCCCGTTCCGCCGTGATGGCGGTTCTCACGAGCCTGCTTCCAAGGGCGGCTATCGGCCTGGTTCGCAGCACGATCGGCGGTCCGACCGCCACACTGCGGCCGTCGGAACAAGCACGGGCCGAACCTGCCAGCCTTCAGCGAGAGTCGGCAGATCAGTCGGAAGAACACTCGCTGCTCGGGGGCTCGGCTGCTGGCGGACAGGAGCTGGGGTGCGGTGCGAGAGTATGGGTGATACCACCTAAATTAGGTGTTCGTGGTGGGTGGCAGGGCCGAAGTTGGCGGGGTTTGGTCAGGTCCGCTTGCCCCGTGCGACCCCGGTGGCATCTTTTCGGGTCGTCACGCAATATCCCAAGGTCCCAAATCGTTTGCTCCGCCATGAAGACCATCGCTCTGCTTTCTTCTGCCTGTGCGATCGCGGCCGCTGCCGGGCTCAGCTACGTCGCCTTCGCCCAACTGCCTGCGGCGCCGTTCCCGGCGGAAAACCCGCCCACTGAAGCCAAGCGGGTGCTGGGCAAGATCCTGTTCTGGGATGAACAACTCTCCTCTGACGGCACCATGGCGTGCGCCACCTGCCACCTGCCGTTCCGGGGCGGAGTCGATGGCCGTCGCGTGCGTCAGGCCGGTGTCGATCTGCTGCTCAACACACCGGACGACGTCTTCGCGTCGCCGGGCGTGGTTCGGCAGGCGGCCAGCGGCGACTACTTGCGTGACCCGGTGTTTGGCCTGGCGCCGCAGGTGACCGACCGCTCGTCGATGTCGATGATCAACTCCGCCTACGCGCCCGAGTTGTTCTGGGATGGCCGGGCCCGCTCGGCGTTCATCGATCCGGAGACCGGCGTGACCGCCATCGTGGCCGGCGGTGCACTGGAGAATCAGGCTGTCGGTCCGGTCCTCAGCGCCAAGGAAATGGCCCACGACGCCCGCACCTGGGCGCAGGCCACCAGCCGGCTGGCCGGATCGCGACCGCTGGCGCTGGCGACTGATCACACGCCCGATGTCGCCGCGGCCCTGCAGAGCAACCCGACCTATCCGCTGCTCTTCGCCGCCGCCTTCGGCGATGACCAGATCACCGCCCAGCGGATCGCCTTCGCGTTGGCGACCTATCAGCGTTCGCTGGTGAGCGACCAGACCCCCTGGGACCGCTTCCAGGCTGGGGATACCGCCGCCCTGACCGCCGCTCAGGTTCGCGGGTCGCAGGCGTTCGTCGCCTCCCGCTGCAACGACTGCCACACCGCCCCCCAGTTCACCGACTTCACCTACCGCAACATCGGGCTTCGCCCGGTCGCTGAGGACCGGGGCCGCCAGAACGTCACCAACAACATCAACGACCGGGGCAAGTTCAAGGTGCCGTCGCTGCGGAACGTGACGCTGCGGCAGACGCTGATGCACAACGGCATGTTCACCAACCTGGGCCAGGTCATGGGCTTTTACGCCCGTGCCCCGGGTGCACCCCAGCAGTTCCCGGACAATCGCGACCCGATCATGCCCCAGATCAACCTGCCCCCGCAGGCGGCGACCGACATCCAGGCGTTCCTCGCCTCGCTGACCGACCCGCGGGTGGCCAACAGCCAGTTCCCGTTTGATCGCATGACGCTGTACAGCCAGCGGCAGGAGGACCGGCCCACGTCCGTCGGCGGCGGCGTGATCGGCTCGGGCAGCATTCTGCCGACGATGGTGGCCGTCACCCCGCCCGCGGTGGGCAACGCCGATTTCAAACTCGGTCTGGACCGTGCCTTGGGCGGTGCGACCGCTTTCCTGCTCGTATCGTCGACCGAGCCGGTCAACGGACGGCTGGTCGCTGATCAGGTCTTCGGGCCGTTCACGGCACAGGGCTCCGGGGCCGGACAGGGCTACGCCACCGCGTGGCTGCCCATCCCCGCCGATCCGACCCTCGCCGGCTCGGTGAAGTACTACCAGTGGCGAGTGAGCGATCCGCTCGCCGCCGGAGGGCAGTCCTTCTCCAACGCCGTCCGCGTCACCTTCTTCTGCCCCACCGGCGGCTGCCCGACGACCTGCGTCGCGGACGTGGTGGGCATCGGCGGCACGGTCGGGGCCGACGGGGCGGTGACCGGCGACGACTTCATCGCCTTCATCAACGCCTTCAGCCAGGGCAACACGGTCGCCGACGTGGTCAAGATCGGCGGCGAGAGCGGCAAGGACGGCCTGGTCTCCGGCGACGACTTCAACGCCTTCATCAACGCGTTCGCAAACTCCTGCCAGTGAGTCCCGCAGTTCGCGGGTGAGCCTTCGGAAAACACAAACGCCCCCGTCCGGTGACGGGGGCGTTTTCGTTGGGGGCTGTCAGAGCCGTGCCGGCCCGCCGGGTCAGAAGTCCGCCTGCTTGGGCGCCCGCGGGAAGGGGATCACGTCGCGGATGTTCTGCATGCCGGTGACGAACTGGATCAGCCGCTCGAACCCCAGCCCGAAGCCGGCGTGCGGCACCGTGCCGTAGCGGCGCAGGTCGCGGTACCACCAGTACTCCTTGATCGGCAGCCCCATCTCGCTGATTCGCGCGTCGAGCCTGTCCAGCCGCTCCTCGCGCTGGCTGCCGCCGACGATCTCGCCGATCCCCGGCACGAGGATGTCCATGGCCGAAACGGTCTGGCGGTCCGGCTCGCAGTTGTCATCCAGCCGCATGTAGAAGGCCTTGATCTGCTTGGGGTAGTTGGTGAGGATGACCGGCTGCTTGAAGTGCTCCTCGGTCAGGAACCGCTCGTGCTCACTCTGCAGATCAGTGCCCCACTTGACGGGGAACTCGAACTTCTTCTGGCCCTTGGCGATGGCCTGCTCGAGGATCTTCACGCCCTCGGTGTACGTCAGGCGGAGGAAGGGCTTCTCGACGATGTGCTTGAGCCGGTCGACAGCGGTCTTCTCGATCCGCTCGGCGAAGAACTTCATGTCGTCCGCCCGCTCGGTGAGCACCGTGGTGAACAGGTACTTGAGCATGTCCTCGGCGAGCTGCGCGTCGGCCGCCAGGTCGGCGAAGGCGATCTCCGGCTCGATCATCCAGAACTCGGCCAGATGCCGCGAGGTGTTGGAGTTCTCCGCCCGGAACGTCGGCCCGAAGGTGTAGACCTTGGAAAGGGCCATGCAGTAGGTTTCGACGTTGAGCTGACCGGAGACCGTCAGGTGAGACTCCTTGCCGAAGAAGTCCTCGCCGAAGTTGATCGCCTTGCCGTCGGCCGTGCGGGGAAGGTTCATCACGTCCAGCGTGCTGACGCGGAACATCTGGCCGGCGCCCTCGCAGTCGCTGGCGGTGATGATCGGGGTGTGCACGTAGTAGAAGCCGCGTTCGTGGAAGAAGCGGTGGATGGCCATCGCCAGGCAGTGACGCACGCGGGCCACCGCTCCGAAGGTGTTGGTCCGCACCCGCAGGTGGGCGACCTCCCGCAGATACTCAAACGAGTGCGGCTTGGGCTGGATCGGATAGGTGTCCGGGTCGTCCACCCAGCCCAGCACCCGCACAGCCCCCTGGCCGGCGTTCCTGGCGGGGTCCACCTGGATCTCCACGCCGCCCTTGGGCGTCGCGACGATCACCCCGTCGGCCTCGATGGCGCACCCCGTGGTCAGCTTGGTGACCTCATCGGCGTAGTTGCCCACCGAACCGGTGATCACCAACTGGATGGTGTCAAAGCACGACCCGTCGTGAAGGGCCACGAACGACAGCCCGCCTTCGGCCTTGGAGTCCCGTCGGGTCCGCACCCATCCTTTGACCGTCACGGCGGTGCCCACCGGGGCCTTGAGTGCGTCAGCGATGCGAAGCCAGGTTCCTGCAGCCATGGGCGGTGCCTTTCCGATGCCGACCGGGCCTTGGCCCGGGCGATTCGTGGGTCAGTGCCCGACCGGTCCGAGCCGCTCGGGTCGGGAGTTTACTGCCCTCGCCTCCGCAGGGGCGACCCGGCACACCGAACGGCCGCCCGACCGGCCGCCCGCCCGACCGGCCCCCCCGCCGGACTGTGCGACGGCCGGCGTACGTTCAAGGCTTGGTTGGTCGTCTGCGGATCGCACGGAGGTGGTTATGGGCTCGCTGATTGCAGGTTCGGTTCGGATGCTCTGCGCCTTGGCGGTGTTGCTGGGGGGGGCGGCGACGCTGCCCCTGGGTGGCTGCGCGCAGGTGAAGGTCTCTGACCCGGCGGCCGCCCGAGCCGAGATCATCCGCATGCGCGACCAGACGCTGGAGCAGTTGTACCTGCAGCAGCGCGGCTCGCGCGAGATCGTTGACCAGGGCGTCGGGCATGCGGTGTTCACCACCACCGGCACCAGCGTGCTGTTCGTCTCCGGGGGCGGCGGGTACGGCGTGGTCACCGACCGCGCCGGCCGGACGACGTTCATGCAGATGCGACGCGCCGGTGCCGGGCTGGGCGTGGGGGCCAAGAGTGAGCGGCTGGTGTTCGTGTTCCGTGACTACATCGCGCTCAACCGCTTCATCTGGCAGGGGGTGCTCTGGGCCGCCGAGAGCGATGCTGCCGCCCGCATCGGCTCGGCGGGCGGATCCCGGGGCGGTTCCGCGGCGTTCTCGCAAGACGGCGTCGCCACCTTCCAGATCACCGACAACGGCGTGCTGCTCAACGCCATGGTCACCGGCAGCCGCTTTCAGCGGGACGAGAAGCTCAACCCGTAACGGCCGCGGGTCCCTCGCCCGCGTCAGATCCGCCGGCATCGCTCGCAGGGGCCCCGCCCGGCCCGCAGGCGGCCAGCGCTGCCGCGATGGTCTCGGCCAAGGCCGCGACCGACAGCGGCGCCGAGCCTTCGGCCTTGTTGTTGATGACCACCCACGCGGGCAGGCCGGCCAGCACCGCTCGCACCACCAGATCGGAGATCTCGTTGCGGGCCTGCGGATGCGCGTCCACCAGTCTGGTGAACGGGTCGTACTTGGCCTTGGCGGCCGCGTAATCCTGCGTCGGGTGCAGCAGCCAGCGGACCACCAGGGCACGGGGCGGCGGCACGCCTTCGGGGGCGTCCAGCGGTCGCAGCAGCGAGGCCTGGGCGGCGACCGTCGGCTGGCTGGGGTGCCCGGCGAGAGCGGCGACGGCGTTGTGCCTGCGGAGCATGCGTCGCCAGCGGGGCGTGAGCAGTTCGCGGTTGCGAACTTCGACGGCGTACAGCGGATGGATGCCGGCGGGGCCGACCGGTCCGGCGGGCAGGCGGGCGAGGAACTCCTCCACGCGATCGGTGAAGGCCTCGACGCCGCCGGTCGGTCCGTTTGCCGAGAGGTCCAGAGGCGGGAATTGGAAGACGATCGGCCCGAGTCGATCCTTCAGGCCCAGCACCGCCGGCCCAATGACGCGGTCCACGGCGTAGGCGGCATCGAGGAACAGCGGGTTGGTGGCGGTCTTGCCCGCGGCAGCACCGGTCGGACCAAAGGTTCGGCCCCGCTCGTCGGCGGTCGGGCGGGTGATCGCCTGGTGAGCCTTGATGAGCATGCGAAAGCCGGGCGGCGTCATGGCGGCCAGGTCGGCCAGTTCGTGCTCGGGCATCGGTGCGTAGAAGGTGCGGTCCAGCCCCACGGTGCGAAACAGCGGATGCGCGGCATACGCCGCCAGGCCGCTCCGCGCCAGGGTCTGCTCGCTGACGGGCCGGTCCCACACCAGCGGGCCCCAGCCGGGAAAGCTCCATGACGAGGTGCCCAGGTGCACCGAGCCCGGCACGCGTGAGCCGAGTTGCCGCAGCTGGGGCGACGGCTCGGCGGGGCCGATGACGCCGGCCAGTCGGGCAGCCGGCGAGTCACCGAAAAGCATCGGCTGGCTGAGGGCGGATTGGGCGGCACGCTTGGCCATGCGGGCAATGGTTGCCGCGAGGAAGCAACTCCGCCGCCCGGTCAGTGGGCGTTCAGTGCGGTGAGCAATTCCCGTGACAGTTCCGCGATACCGATAGCTTGGATGCCTTCGGCCAGTGGGAATCTGTCGACACCGGGGTACACCACGAAGGTGCGGCTGGGACCAAGATCCGAGAGAGCTTCGTGCCCGCCCCTGCCCATCGAAGGGGACAGGCTTCGCTTGATCTCCACGGCCCACCGCTGCCCGCCGGGAAGATCTAGAACCAGATCCAACTCGGCGCCAGCCGCCGTTCGGTAGAACGACGGCGTGACCTGTGCGGCCGTTGAGGCGGCGACACTCAAGAGATTCTCGATCACCCAGCCTTCCCAACTGTTGCCCAGGATCGGGTGCGAGAGCAGGTCGTTCAGCCGGCCGATCCCGAGGAGGGCGTGCGTGAGTCCGCTGTCGCGGATGTAGATCTTCGGCGCTTTGACCAGTCGCTTGCCGGCGTTGGTCTGCAGGGACTCCAGCCTGCGGACCAGCATGAGGTCGACCAGCAGGTCGACGTAGCGGGTGGCAGACTGGGTGCTGATGCCCAGATTGCGGGCGAGATCAGCTACATTGAGGATCGATCCTTGGAGGTGCGCCAGCATGGTCCATAACCGGCGCAGTGTCTCCGCGGGCGTCCGCGGGGCGAACATCGCCACGTCGCGTTCCAAGTAGGTTCTCACAAAGTCCAGTCGCCATCGCAGGCTGGCGGAGTCGTCGGCCGCGAGCAGACTCCCCGGGAAGCCGCCTCGCAGCCAGATGAGATCCGGCGGGGATCCGCTGCTGGCCAACTCACTCATGCACAGCGGGGGCAGTTCGAGGTAGGTGATGCGACCTGCAAGCGATTCACTGCTCTGCGAGAGCAGTTCCGCTGAAGCCGAGGCCAGCATCAGAAACCGGCCGGTGCCCCGCCCGGTGCGTCGTCCGTGATCAATCACCCCGCGGAGCACTTCGAACAGGTCGGGGACGCGGTGCACTTCGTCGAGGATGACGAGCCGGTCAGCGACAGTCTGCAGGTACAACTTCGGATCAGTCAGCTTTGTGCGGTCGGCCGGATCTTCCAGATCCAGGTACACGCTGGGTCTGGTCTCCGCGAGTCGGAGGGCGAGGGTCGTCTTGCCCACTTGTCGGGGTCCAAGGATGGCAACCGCCGCCTGCTCGGCGAGGGCTTTGGCCAGTCGGGCTTCGGCCAGTCGGGCAATCATCCTTGCAATTTATCCAGCAGGTGGACAAATTGCAAGGATATAACCTAAAAATGTACGTTCAAAAACCGAACATTCCTCACTGTTCGCCTCGGGGGGCGGTGGAGGCGACCATGCGGATGGTGGGGGTGACGGCGTCCAGAGCCAGCAGTTGGCGTTCGGTGGTGGCGCCGGTGTTGGCGTCGGTCTGGGTGCTCGTCCACATGTTGCGCTGCCCATCGAACTCTTCGACGGTGTTGGCCTGCGGCAGAATCGTCATGTCGATGGTGGCGCGGCGGAGCCGGGGGCCGATGTCATACTCCATGTTGAAGGTGACGTTGACCACGCCGTCGAGCAGGGGCCGCTCCTGACGGGTGACCGACGAACCCTCGGCACGCTCGATGACCAGCCAGAGCACGCGTGGGCCCCGCTGGTCGGAGGAGATGCTGTCGACGGTGATGCGCTGCGGGTCGCGGGTCTCGAGCGTGGTGACCTCGCGGATGTCGTTGTCGGGGTCGGAGAAGGAGACGAACTGGATGCGGTCGTAGTCAGCGGGGTTGATGGAACGGTCGAGGACATCGGTCGGATATGGACCGAATTCCTGGCCGGTGCGGATCATGGCCAGCATCCGGTGCATGACCACGCGGGCGACCACGTGTGTGCCGGCGGCGTCGGCGATGACCTTGTAGCGTTTGAACATGACGTCCAGGGCCACAAGCATGGCGGCCAGCAGTGTGCCGCTCACCGTCAGGGCGATGAGCATCTCAACGATGCTGAAGCCCCGGCGCGGACGGGAGCGGGAGATCAATCGTGATGCAGGAATGCGGAGCATCGCGGGCGGTGCTTTCGTGGCTTGGGAGTGGGGGTTGTCCGACGAAGTCATGGCCTGCCCTCGCCGTATCCGGCGCGCAGGGCGATCACCGACACCGGGAGCATGATGCCGTCGGGCATCGGCAGATCCGGGTTGATGGACAGATCGATGCGGCCGAATCCGTAAAAGGGCACCTCTGTGGCGACGGCCTGCTGGGCCGTGGTGAGCGTGCTCAGCGGGACCGATCCGGTGTCAGCCAGTCCGTCGTTGTCCAGATCCCAGCCGACCATCCGACGGCCGCTGGGGCCGTTGATCAGCGTGGAGGGGTCCACGGCTTCGCGATCTCCATCGGCCGGTCCGAAGTAGCCGAGACTGATGTTGAAGTTGGCGGGGTTGCCGACGGCCTGGCCATACTGCTGCAGCGGCCCCTGACCGAGCACCGGGCGGAAGGTGGTGAGCATGGTGCCGGAGATGGAAGCGTTGCCGCGGATGTCGAGCAGGCCGGCGACGATCGTGCCCTGAAGCTGGACGTTCTGACCGGTGGGGCCGCCGGCGAAGGTGTCGGTCGGGGCGTTGAAGTGACCGACGTCCACGGAGTAGTTGGGCACCAGGAGCGATGAGCGGGAGACGGCGTCGCGGTCGGCTGAGCGGGGGTTGAGGGCAGCGTTGTCGGGCTGGGTGGGGTGACGCTGCACGAAGCGGGTGGAGCCGGTGAACTGGAGCTTGTTGCGGACGTGGGTGAACTGCTGGGGCACGGCGGAGGAGATGGTGCCGACGAAGAGGCAGTTGTGAAAGCGGATGTTGTTGGAGCGAAGCTTGGTGTCGCGGGCGGTGCCGGTGAGGAATGCCCCCGACGAGTTGCGGGGAGGGTCGGGGAAAGATGCGTAGTTGCTGGGCCCGTCGGTGACGTTGCCGGTGGTCCAGCGGAGGAAGTCGGACTTGTCCAGCGCCGTGCTGACCAGCACCGGGCGGACGTTGGGGTCGTTGGTGTTCAAGCGGCCGTAGAGCTGCCAGTTCTGGTGGGTGTTGTCAGTCTCGGTCTGGATGAAGGTCACACCGACAAACGTGCAGTTGATGAACAGGCCGTTGTTGCCGACGGGGATGGTGACATTGGTGAAGGTCATGTTCTCGTAGCGGGGTCGGATGTACCAGTCGACGTGCGAGGGGCCGGCGAAGGGCATGCGTTCCCAGAGATTCTGGCCGGTGAGCGAGCGCACCAGCGTGTTGTCCATGTTGGCCGGGAAGTAGCGGGTAAGCGGGTTGGCGGTTCCCGGAGCGGGGGTGGGGCGGGTCTCGACGTGGGCGGATGTGGCGCCGCTGGCATCGACGGTGTTGGCGGCCAGACCCCGCTGGGACTCCACCTGGCGGGCGAAGGCCTGACCGTCGGCGAGGTTGGCGAAGTCAGTTGAGGCGGTCTGGAAACTCGATGCGGTCAGGTCGGGTACGGCGGTGGTGGCGGCGTTGAACTGCAGCGCATCACGTGATGCGCCCGAAGGCCGCACCGGTCCGGCCAGCGCATTGGCCACCGAGCCTCGGGCGGTCTCCCAGGCGGTGCGTGTGGTGCGGAACATCAGTCTGCCCCGGACCTTGGCGTAGTCATCGCGGCGATCGATCACGCCGTCGCGGTAGCCGAGGACGACGTCGGCCGGGGCTCTGGTCACGGGGTCGATGTCGGCGAAGACCTCGCCGGAATCCCAGCGGCCGGTGCTGTTGCTGTCGTCATAACCGGAGATGCCGTTGCGGTTGCGGTCGGGGCTGAGCGAGTCGATAAGCAGGGCGAGATCGTCATCGGCGGTGAACTCGGCGCGGAGGGTGGCACTGGGCGTGCCGGAGCGGAGGGCGTCGGAGAGGGCGATGCGACCGTCACGCTGGCCGCCGTTGCGGCCGTCGTAGAAGTTGATGAAAAGGTCGAAGTCGTCGACATAGCCGTCACCCGTGGTGTCAGTGAACGCGTTGTCGGCGATGCCGTCGTTGTTGTAGTCGGTGGCGTTGGAAGGGATGCCGGTGCGTTCGACGGGGTGGTTGATACGGAGGCGGTTGTCGCCGTCGGCGTCGTTGGAGCGGACGCCGGCATAGAAGTCATCGAGAATCCGGTCAAGGAGTGAGTCCAGTCCTCGGAAGTCGGATCGGAGCAGCAGGGGTGTGCCGTTGTCTTGGGCGACGTCGGTGTAGGTGGCGCCCACATTTCCGGCGATATTGACATTCTTGCCGACCATCATGCGGGCGGGCGTGACTGCAAGGTGGCTGTGTCTCTTGGCCAGTCGGAAGTCCTGCCAGATGGTTCGCGTGATCGGGCGGGAGGCTCCCTCGGCGGTCTGGCCGTAGACAAAGGTGGAGCCGTCAGTGCCGATGGAGGAGAAGCCGGTGGCGAAGATGCGGATGTCGGTGCCGTTGGCCAGGGGGGCGTAGGTGATGGAGAAGGCGGCGGGACGTGCGCCGGGCGCGGTCGCTGAGGCGTCGATGGCGACGGCTGGTGTGGTGATCCAGTTGTCCTCGTCGTAGACGTCTGTGTTGATGCCGGCCGGAGCAGTTGCGATCTGTGCGGCGCTCAGGCCAGTGGCGACAGAGACGATGTTCTGGTCGGCGTTGAACTGGTTCACCAGCGCCTGGGCGATGCCTCGCGGGGTGGTTTCCTCGCTGAAGCCGCTGGGCGGAGGGAGAACCTGCGGCAGGCCCTGAGCGGTGGAGAGGCTGCCGTTCCAGAGGCGGCGGCCGTAATCGGCGTCGATGCGGCCTGGCGGGATGAGGAAGCGGGAGGCGTTTTCGGCGAGGCGAGCCCGGGCGACCTCCAGGCCGGTTTCGGCGGCGCCCAGTGCCCGCATGACGTGGAGGTGCGTGGAGGCGGTGCGAAGGTTGCCCTGGCTGGCGATGGTCATGGCCAGACCGAGGGAGCCGAAGAGGGCGAGGAACATCATCGCAAGGATGGAGACGACGCCCCGTCGCGTAGCGCAGAGGCGGCGGAGCAGTGTCGACGCGGAGCGGACGGAGGCGGGCCGGGCGACGGTGCGGTGTGCATGGCGGCGGCGGTGGAGCATGGGTTTGGCCGGGCGCCGGGTTGGTGTCGGATCGGCGGTCGGCCGGGTGAGCGGGGCGGGTCAGGGGACGATCCAGACGATGCGTGCCATCTCTCTGGGCTCGGCATCCAGCGGGCCCATGTAGTTGACGGTGACTGTGACGCGGAGGGGGAACTGATCGACGGCGAGGGCCGGGGTGCCTCCTGTGGCAGAGCGGCTGTAGTTCACGGCGCGGACGACCGAGAAGTTGGAGGGTTCGACCTTCTCGACGGTGACGGCCTGGGACCAGCCCTGCATGGCGACCTCGACGCCCTCCTCGCTGGTGAGGACGTTGCCTGCCTCGTCGACCTCGGTGATGATTCGGCTGTTGGCGTCGATGGGGCCGGCGTTGGTGCCGCCAAGGCCGAAGACGCGGCCGGCGAAGTCGTCGATGTCGTCGTAGTCGCCGGCGTTGACTTCGTTCTCTTCCGGGCCCCAGCCTTCGACAGTGACGGCTCCGCCGGAGCCGGTGGTGGCGATGAGGCCGGTGACGGCGTCATGGCGCGGGAGCGTGCGCATGCGTTCGCGGAGCTCGTTGGCGAGATAGGTGGCGGTCGCGGCCTGGGTGGACCAGTTGTTGGCCCGGCTCATGACGGTCTGAGCGTCGATGAGGGCCAGCACGCCGACGGCGATGATGACGGTGGCGAGCGCGGACTCCAGGAGTGTGAAGCCCCGGCGGGCTCGCGGCGGTCGCGGGGTCGGGGTTGCGGCGGAGCGGAGCGGCCCGGCGGCGAGTGGGAGGTTGCGGAGCGTGTGAAGCATGGCCGACGCTTGCCTTGCAAGGTCAGTCCGGGCGTCAGCGGTCCGCACGCGCGGGGATGGTGCGCTGAAGCCCGGTCTGTGCCCCGGGAAAGATCGGCTACTTGACGACCTGACTCATCTTGAAGATGGGCAGGATGATGGCCATGGCGATGAAGCCGACGACGGAGCCCATAAGAATGATCATGATGGGCTCGATCATGCTGGTGACGGCCTTGATCTGGTCCTTTAACTGCTTGGCGTAGTAGCCTGAAATCTCGTCGAGGACCTCACCGAGCTTTCCGGACTCTTCACCGGCGGAGATCATCTGCACGACGGCCTGCGGGAGGAGTCTGGTTCTGGCGAGCGGCGCGGAGATCTTTTTGCCCTGCTTGACGGAGGAGTAGACGGATCGCCAGAGCCCCTGATAGAGGCGGTTTCCGGAGACATCGCCGGTGATGGCGATGACGTCCAGAACGGGGACTCCGGCGTTGGTGAGCTGGCCCATGGTCTGCAGGGAGCGGGAGATGTAGAGGGAGCGGAACATGGCCTTGAGGACGGGGATGGAGAGCTTGGCCTTGTCGACGGTGAAGGCGCCGGGCTCGGTGCGGGTGAGGGCGTAGAGGCCGCCGCCGACGGCGACGACACAGCCGATGATCAGGGGCCAGTGGGAGACGAGGGTGTCTGAGACGCCGAGCAGGAAGGTGGTGGCCCAGGGGAGGACGTCCTCCTTGCCTTCAAAGACGGCCTTGAACTTGGGGAGGACGAAGGTGAGCAGGAAGATGGTGACGCCGACGGCCATGGTGCCGATGACGCCGGGGTAGATGGCGGCGCCGATGACCATCTTGCGGGTTTCGATCTCCTGGGCGATGTAGCCGGCGATGCGGTCGAGCATGTCGGCGAAGTTGCCGGCCATCTCGGAGGCCTTGACCATGTTGAGGTAGAGCGGTCCGAAGAGCTTGGGGTGGCGGGCGAGGGCGGCGGAGAAGGACTTGCCGCTTTCCACGTCGGTGCGGATCTGGGTGAGGACGCGTTTGAAGCCCGGGTGGATGGTCTGGTCTGCGATGCCCTCGAGCGCGGAGCGGAGATTGATGCCGGCGCGGAGCATGACGGCGAGCTGGGTGGTGAACTCCAGGACATGCTTGACCTTGGGCTTGCCGGCGTTGAGCTCGGCGAGCCTGGCCATGAGCCCCTCGCCGGACTCGGCGGCGTTGACCACGGTGACCTGGAGGACGCGGGCGCCGCGGTTGCGGAGGATGGCGGACGCGGAGGTGGCGTTGTCGGCGGAGACGAGCCCGACCTCGACCTCGCCCTTGGGCGTCTGGATCTGGTAGCGGTAGTTGGGCATGAGGTCTCCGGTCTGGGGGGCGTTGGACGGCGGGGTGAGCGGGCTTGGGGTGCGGGTATGGGCGGCGGGTGCGGATCAGACGTCTGCGCGGTCGGGGGGCGGACTTACGCGGCGATGAGCCGCTCGAGCTTGTCGGGCATGTTGGCGGAGGCGATGGCGTCATCGCGGGCGATCATGCCGTTGAAGTAGAGCTCGGCGATGCACTTGTCGAGGGTGATCATGCCCATTTGACGGGAGGTTTCGATGACGTTGGGGATCTCGAAGGTGCGGGCCTCGCGGATGAGGTTGCGGACGGCGGGGGTGCAGAGGAGGATCTCGACAGCGGGGACCATGCCGGGATTGTCGATGCGGGAGAAGAGGGTTTGGGAGATGACGGCCTGAAGGGTGTTGGCGAGCATGGAACGGATCTGGTTCTGCTGGCCGGCGGGGTACATGTCGATGATGCGTTCGACGGTCTGGGAGGCGGAGACGGTGTGGAGGGTGGAGAGGACGAGGTGGCCGGTTTCGGCGGCGGTGATGGCGAGCTGGGTGGTTTCCAGGTCGCGCATTTCGCCGACGAGGATGATGTCGGGGTCCTGACGCAGGGCGTGCTTGAGAGCGGAGGCGAATGAGGGCATGTCGGCGCCGAGTTCGCGCTGCTCGATGAGGCAGCGGTTGGAAGAGAAGGTGTATTCGACGGGATCTTCCAAGGTGATGATGTGCTTGGAATAGCGCTCGTTCATGGCCTGGATCATGGCGGCGAGCGTGGTGGACTTGCCCGAGCCGGTGTCTCCGGTGACCAGCACCAGCCCTCGCGGCAGATAGGTGAGGCGGGTGATGACCTCGGGGAGATTGAGCTTCTGCAGCGCGGGGACCTTGGTCTTGACGATGCGCAGGGCGAAGCCGATGGCGCCCCTTTGCATATGGGCGTTGACACGGAAGCGGGCCAGGCCGGGGGCGAAGAAGGAGAAGTCTGCGTCCTTGTTGGCCTCGAAGCGGGCGAGGGCCTCCTTGGGGGCCATCTCGGTGAGGAACTGGCGGCAGAGTTCGGGGGTGATCTCCGGCATCTCCATGGGCGTGATGACGGTGTGCACGCGCATGACCGGGGGGTGGCCGGCGATGAGGTGGATGTCCGAGGCGTCGCTCTGCAGCGCGTGCTTGAGGATGTCCAGAAGCTTCATGGCGGGGGTCCCTCGGTGGTGCGGCAACGGGTGGTGATCCGGCCGAACGGAGCGTCATCGGTTGCCCAGGGGGGCAGGATGAAGTCGGGAGGGTGTGAAGCGGTGATCCGGGGAGGGGTTGCGCGGGGAAGCCAAATTTCAAAATGACAAAATTGCAAAATCAGCGGGGGGGGTGGGTTGTGGGGGTTGGGTTGGGGGGATGGCGGGGTGATGACGTGGGGGACGGCTGCCAAGGTTTGGTGGTGGGGGTGTGTGTGGAGAAGTCGAGGGGTGAGGGGTGAGGGGTGAGGGGTGGGGGGGTGAGGATCAGACGAAAGGCGGGCGCGCATGTTCTGTCCAGAAGCTGTAACCCATGTTGTGTCTAGATGCAGGGTGTGTGGGGATAAGTCGGGTGGGGTAGGGGGGGGATGGGGTGGTGGTTTTACGGACTGAGGCCGGTGTAGTGAGTTCGCCATGACTTTGTGGGGAGGGGTGTGTGTGGATAAGTGGGAGCGGTGGCGGGCGTGGGTAGGGCGTTGTATGGATCTTTGGTCTGTGGGGCAGCAGGTGAGCACGGGTGTCTGCGGGTGGAGTGGGATGGGGTGTGGAAGACAGCCGCATAGTCGGTCCAGGTGTGATGGGTCCCGGGAGATGAGGGGCCGTGCCTGGGAGGGTGGTTGGGCGGGTGAGGCGGGGCGGGGTGGGCGCGCGGAGGGGGTGGGGGTTCGGCTGCATCCGTACAATGACCTTACCACAGAGTCCGGTGGGTTGCAAGAGTGTTGATTGGATTTTGTGAGGGTGAGCGGTGAGGGGGTGCCGCGGGCGGGGCTGGGTTGGGTTGCTGGTGCCGGGGAACGGGGTTCCCCGGCAGCCCCTCCTTTGGGAGGCGAGAGCGGGTGGCGGGGGGTGTGTGGGAGGTGGGGCGGAGCGGTCCGGGGCTGGGGGGCGGTCGGGCCTGGTGGTTGGATTACGGGCAGCCTTGGGCGAAGGCGGCAATGAAGGCGTTGAAGTCGTCGCCGGTGAGGAGGCCGTCGGGGAGGGCGGGGGGGCCGCCGATGCCGGTGATGTCGGCGCGCATCTCACTGGCGGCGAAGGCTGAGATGAAGGCGTTGAAGTCGTCGCCGGTGAGCAGGCCGTCGGGGGCGGAGGGGGGGCCGCCGATGCCGGTGATGTCAGCGGGGTTGCAGGCGGTGGGCGGTGGGCAGCCCCACCGGGCGAGGTACGGCGCGACGACCCCGCCGGCGGTGAGGAAGTCGCCCCCCGCCACCAGGTCGCCATTGGGCAGCATGGCCAGAGCGTTCACGGCGTTGTTCATGCCCGATCCCAGGGGCGACCAGGCCGAGCCGTTCCAGCGGGCGATGCGATTGGCGGGCTGCCCGCCAGCGGTGGTGAAGAGGCCCCCCGCCACCAGGTCGCCATTGGGCAGCACGGCCAGGGCGCGCACATCGCCGCCCACGCCGGATCCCAGGGGCGACCAGGTCGAGCCGTTCCAGCGCGCGATGCGATTGGCGGGCTGCCCGCCAGCGGTGCTGAAGGCGCCCCCCGCCACCAGGTCGCCATTGGGCAGCACGGCCAGGGCGCGCACATCGCCGCCCACGCCGGATCCCAGGGGCGACCACGCCGAGCCGTTCCAGCGGGCGATTGCGTTCGCGGGCTGCCCGCCGGCGGTGGTGAAGTTGCCCCCCGCCACCAGGTCGCCACTGGGCAGCACGGCCAGGGCGTACACGCTTGTCGTGAAGACAGTGGAATCCACGCCCGATCCCAGGGGCGACCAGGCCGAGCCGTTCCAGCGGGCGATGCGGTTGGCGCTCCGCCCGCCGGCGGTGGTGAAGAAGCCCCCCGCCACCACGTCGCCGTTGGGCAGCACGGCGAGGGCGGACACCCTGGGGAAAGGACCGTTCGACAAGCCCGATCCCAGGGGCGACCAGGCCGAGCCATTCCAGCGGGCGATGTCGCTGGCGCCCTGCCCGCCGGCGGTGGTGAATTGGCCCCCCGCCACCAGGTCGCCACTCGGCAGCACGGCCAGGGCAAACACGCTGCCGTTCACGCCCGATTCCAGGGGCGACCAGGCCGAGCCGTTCCAGCGGGCGATATTGCCGGCGCTCTGCCCGCCAGCGGTGGCGAACAAGCCCCCGGCCACCAGGTTGCCGTTGGGCAGCACGGCCAGGGCACGCACGACTGGGGACGACCCGTTGAAGCCCGATCCCAGGGGTGACCAGGCCGAGCCGTTCCAGCGGGCGATGAAGCCGGCGGTCACCCCGCCGGCGGTGATGAAGCTGCCCCCCGCCACCAGGTCGCCGTTGGGCAGCACGGCCAATGCGAGCACGCTGCTGTCCATGCCCGATCCCAGGGGCGACCAGGCCGAGCCGTTCCAGCGGGCGATGTAGTTTGCGGGCTGGCCGCCGGCGATGGTGAATTGGCCCCCCGCCACCAGGTCGCCGCTGGGCAGCACGGCCAGGGCAAACACAATTTCGGTCGTGCCAGAGCCCAAGGGCGACCAGGCCGAGCCGTTCCAGCGGGCGATGCGGTTCGCGCTTACCCCGCCGGCGGTGGTGAAGCTGCCCCCCGCCACCAGGTCGCCGCTCGGCAGCACGGCCAGGGCGCGCACGGCGTTGTTCATGCCCGATCCCAGGGGCGACCAGGCCGAGCCGTTCCAGCGGGCGATGAAGCCGGCGCTCACCCCGCCGGCAGTGGTGAAGAAGCCCCCCGCCACCAGGTCGCCACTGGGCAGCACGGCCAGGGCGTTCACGCTGCCGTTCATGCCCGATCCCAGGGGCGACCAGGCCGAGCCGTTCCAGCGGGCGATGTTGTTGGCGCTCACGCCGCCGGCGGTGTTGAATTGGCCCCCCGCCACCAGGTCGCCGTTGGGCAGCACGGCCAGGGCGCGCACGGATGGAAAGGCCCCACCCATGCCGGATCCCAAGGCCGACCACTGCCCAGTCGCCGGGTCGTAGGCCGCGATGTAGTTCGCCACGGCCTTGCCGGCGACGGTGAAGTCTCCGCCCACCACCAGCATGGGCGTCTGCGGGCCCAGCCCGTCGGGGTCCCACATCGTCGTCGCGTGCACGGTCCCGCTCACACCGGGGAAGCTCGCGGTGCTGGGGTCGAAGGGCTGCCAGACGGGCGTGCACTGGGCGCGAGCGCTCGACACTCCCAGAACCGCGAGCAGACACAGCACGCACAGACGCAGCACACTCATCACGGGGCACCTCTTCCTGCTCACAGATCGATACGCCAATGACTGCTCACGGCAAGACCGGCCGCGATGAAGTCCACGACAGTGTAACGGATTTCGTCTTCGCACGCAAACGCGAGACACGGAGACTCAACGGGGCGGATAACCAGAAGCCCCACCCGGCATCTTGCCCATTCTTCCGGGCGATCGGCGCGGTGAGAGGGATCTGCGGAGCGGTCCGGGCGGCGGATGATCACGGGCAGCCTTGGGCGAAGGCGGCGATGAAGGCGTTGAAGTCGTCGCCGGTGATCAGGCCGTCGGGGATGGCGGGGGGGCCGCCGATGCCGGTGATGTCGGCCCGCATCTCACTGGCGGCGAAGGCTGAGATGAAGGCGTTGAAGTCGTCGCCGGTGAGCAGGCCGTCGGGGGGCGCGATGCCGCCGGGGGAGGCGATGTCGGCGAGGTTGCAAGGTTCGGTGGTGACGGTGAGGGTGGCGGGGGCGGAGGTGACGGAGCCGCAGGCGTTGGTGAAGGTGACGGTGTAGTCGCCGGCGTCGGAGGACCGCACACTCATGATGGTGAGGGTGGCGGTGGGGTTGGTGGTGGGTGAGGGGATGGTGGTGGGTGAGGGGATGGTGCCGCTGGCATTGGAGACATCGCCGCCGCCGAGGGCGGCGCCAGCGGGGCCGCTGGTCACGGGTTGGCCGTTGCGGAACCACTGGAAGGTGACCGGTCCGTTGAAGTCGTAGCCTGAGGCGACGGTGGCGGAGAGGCGTGCGATGCGGGTGGCGGGGGCGGTGGCAGGGGCGGGCTGACGGGCGATCCAGGGGATGCCGGTGTCGGTCCAGCGGGCGAAGTTGCCTGCGGCCAAGCCGCCGACGTTGTTGAAGCGTCCGCCGACGATCAACTCGCCGGAGCGGGCAACGGCGAGCGAAAGCACACCTGTGGCGACCATTCGCCGATCCACTCCCGACCCGAGCGCGGACCACGCAGCGCCGTTCCAGCGTGCGAGCTGACTGGCGGCGGTTCCGCCCGCGGTGGTGAACGCGCCGCCGGCGATCAGGTCGCCGTTGGGCATGACGGCCAGCGCCCCAACGCTGAAGTTCATGCCCGATCCGAGAGGGGACCATTCGGTTCCGTTCCAACGGGCGATGTTGTTGGCGGCAACACCGCCGGCGGTGGTGAAGCCGCCTCCGGCAACCAGCGTGCCGTCAGGCAGCACAGCCAACGATGTCACGCGGCCGTTCATGCCCGTGCCCAAGGGCGACCACGCGGTTCGGTTCCAGCGGGCGATGCGGCCCATTGGGATGCCGCCCGCGGTGGTGAAGGAGCCTGCGGCGATGACATCACCATTGGGCATGGCGGTGAGGGCCTCGACTGCACCGTCAAGCCCCGAGCCGAGCGGTTCCCACGAGTTGCCATTCCATGCGGCGATGTTGGCGACATCCCGCGTTCCCATCCGGCTGAGCGAGCCTGCGGCGACGATCTCACCGGTTGGGAGCGCACACAGCGCGTTGACGACTCCGTCCTGGACGGAGCCGAGGGGTGCCCATGCGGATCCGTCCCACCGCGCGATGGCGTTGGCCGGGACTCCGCCGGCCGTGGAGAACAGCCCCCCGGCCACGACGCTTCCGTCGGCCGCCACGACCAAGGCGTTGACCGACAAGCCAAGGATGCCAAGGCCAAGCGGCTGCCAGCCGGCGCCGTCCCATCTGGCGACTCGGTTGGCCGGTGTCGGTCCTGCGGTTGCGAAAAGTCCCCCGGCGATCACGCCACCATCGGGCATGACCGCCAACGCGTTCACGTTGGAGTTTAGGCCGGGACCGAGCTGCTGCCATGTCTGGCCGTTCCAATGTGCGATGTTCCCAACCGCCAGACCGCTGCCGGTGAAGGCAAACCTGCCGCCAGCGATCAGGTCGCCATTGTCGAGTCGGACCATCGCCGAAAGCCCGCCATCCTGTGTGCCCAGGCTCAGCGGCATGAATTCCGTCCCGTTCCACCTGGCGACATTTCGCAGTTGCACGCCATCGCGTGCCCAGAATGACCCGCCGACGACCAGTTGGCCGTCGGGGAGGGGCAGGAGCGTCCGTATCGAGCCCCTGAGGCCGTCCAATCGTGTGCCGAGCGAACCCCACGTTGCCCCGTCCCACCGGGCCAGCAGCGTGGTGCTCGAGTTCCCGACGACGGACAG
This sequence comes from Planctomycetaceae bacterium, assembly GCA_021294835.1. Classification (GTDB taxonomy): domain Bacteria; phylum Planctomycetota; class Phycisphaerae; order Phycisphaerales; family UBA1924; genus CAILKP01. Next base: position 5,599 of record JAJTDF010000080.1, on the reverse strand, counting down.
CAATCCTCCGGCGACAAGGTCGCCGTTGGGCATGACGGCCAGCGCCTGGACGATCGGGGTGCCGGAGGCGCTTGGCAGTTCGGCACCGATGGCGAACCACCGGGAACCGTTCCACCGGGCGATGGCGCGAGCGGCGTGGCCGCCGGCAGAGGTGAAGTCGCCCCCCGCAACCACATCCCCGTTCGGGAGGACGGTGACGGCGGCAACATAGTCGTACGGGCGCGTGCCGATCCCGTTGCTCAGCGGGAGCCAAGCTTGGGCTGAGGCGCTCCAGCGGGCAATGCGATTGACCGTCAGCCCTCCAGCGGTCGTGAACTCACCGCCGGCGATCACATCACCTCGGGAATCAACGGCGAGCGAGTTGACCGGTGCGTCCATGCCCGCCCCCATGGGTTCCCACGTTCCTGTCGCGGCCCGCCAGCGGGCGATGCGCTGGGCACTGGTGCCTCCTGCGCTGGTGAAGCTCCCCCCGGCGACAAGGTCACCGTTGGGCAACAGCACAATGGCTCGAACCGGGCCGTTGACACCCGACCCCAGGGCCGTCCACACCGCGGCGGTGTTGTTCCACTTCGCGATGTATGGGATGGGCGAGCCGCCAGCATGCTGGAAGAACCCGCCGGCGATCAGGTCGTCGTTCGGCAGCCGGACCAGGGCCGAGACCTGCGCATCAAGCCCGGGCGAGGCTACTTCCGGGCCGGCAACCCAGCGCCCGGCGCACTGGGCGGCGGCGGGGGCGGGGAGCAGACAGACTGCGCACAGGGCGGCACACAGGGCAAACAGGACCACAGACCATGGGTGGCGGAGAGGCGAAGGTGAACAGAGACGCGGCATGAAAGGAATCCCCTCTGTCGTGGGCAGGACGGCGAGCGGTCTGCATGGCGGGCGCAACGCGACCCCATGTTCAGCGACAGGCCCATTGACGGCCCGCGAGACAACGAACTCAGGATGAACGGCCGATAAGTAGAACACGCCCGAATGGGCTGCGGCGGAGAACCCGTCTGCGAGGTACGGTACGCGCGACTATCCGTCAGAGAAAGCCCTGCGGTTGCATCAGAGGTGCTGCGGTGCAGCATTCATGGAAAGGTCGGGGATTGGATGGCCCCGCTCGGGTTCGCGTGCGTCAGGGCGTGCACAGCGGGCGCAATTCCCTCGCGTGAGCGGTGTGTGCCGCGACGCCGCGCACGGCCTGCGATGGCGGACGACTTCCGCAGGGACTTGGGCGGCGGCGATGAAGGCGTTGAAGTCGTCGCCGGTGAGGAGGCGGGTGGAGAAGGCTTGGCGGGAGCGACGGTGGTGCAGTTGAGCGCGGTGGATCAACGCGGCGGCGGGGTGGTGAGGTTGGGTTTGGTGTCGGGCTTGTCGGTTGGCTTGGCGGCTGGCTTGGCGTCGGGCTTGGCGGGGAGGTCTTTGAGGCCGGGCTTTTCGCTGGCGGGGGGTGGGGCCTTGTCGGGGCCGACGGGGCCGGAGAGGGTGGTGGTGATTGAGAGGAGGCGGGCGGGGTGGTCGGCGTCGGGCGGGAGGGGGTGGGTGAGGGTGGTGGTGAAGCGGGTGGGGAAGAGTGCGTCGGGGGCCAGGGTGGCGGTGGTGGTGGCGGAGGCGAGGAGTGTGCCGGGCGCGGGTGTGGGGGCTGGTTCGACGGCGGGCTTGGCGGCGGAGTTGGTTTCAGGCTTGGTGTCGGGGTTGGTTTCGGGCTTGTCGTCGGGCTTGCTGTTTGGCGCGGCGGGCGGGGCGGGGACGAGCGTGATGGTGGAGGTGGTGGTGATGGGCCACTGGTCCACAGTGAGGTCGCCGAGGGTGACGGTGTGGACGGTGAGCAGGTGGGCGCCGGTGTTGTCGAGCGGCGAGGTGATGGCGACCTGCCAGCGGGCGCCGGCGCCGACGGGTTCGTCGGGCAGGGGGATCAGGAAGGCGTGCAGGAGCGCGCGGACGTCGGGCGGGTTGGTGGATGGGGCGGCGGGCTGGGCGGTGACGGACTGGACGATGCCCCGGGGCGAGATGACGGCGCGGGTGCGGAAGTCGCCGAAGGCGGCGGCGAGGGCGTCAAACAGTGGGGAGGCGACGGGGAGGGTGGCGCTGGGCGCGGGTGAGGCGGCGCGGCGGAGTTGGCCGAAGCCCAGATCCACGGTGAGGTCGCCAGCGGTGTTGACGGCGGAGACGCGGGCGAGGATGCCGTGTTGGAGAGTGAGGGTGGTGGGGGGGATGGGGGTGGGGGTGGTGGGGCTGGGCGGCGGGGTGGGCTTGGCCGGTTCGGTGGGCTTGGATGCGTCGGCGGGCGGCGGCGCATCGCTGGGCTTGGGTTGCTCAGCGGGCTTGGGTTGCTCGGTGGGCCGGGCGGTGGCGGTGTGGCGGGCTTGCAGTCGCCAGCGGGTGTCGAAGGCGGGGGTGTAGCGGAGCGGGGCGCGGGGCTCGGCACCGGGCTGGAGGAGGGTGACGGTGACGTTGAAGGTTGGCGCGGGTGAGGCGGCGGGCTTGGGTTCGGGCTGGGCGTCGGGCCTCAGCTCGGGGGTGTTGGCGGGGGAGGTGGGTGCCGCGGGGGCGGGCGTGATGGGTGCTGTCGGCTCGGCGCGGCCGGAGGCGGCGAGCGAGGGGTGCATGACGGGGAGGAGGGCCAGGGGCGTCAGCACGAGCGGAGCGATGAAGCGGCCGACGGACGTGGGGCGGTGCGTGGGCATGGGCGGTGGGCAGGTGAGATGGGTGGACGGCGAGTCGTGAAGCCGGTGAGCGGGGGTCGACTTGGAGGGTCTAGCGGGTGGCTCAATAGCCGCCGGCGATGTAGGGGTCGCGGCGGTCGCGGCGGGGCGGGCCGAGGACTTCGATGCCGCCGATTCCGGAGCGATTGGCCTCACCAACGAGGCCGGCCAGGGAGTTGGGGCCAAGGGGCTGGTTTTCGCCGAAGACGCCGGGCCCGGAAGCGCGGGCGACAGAGGCGTTGGGCTGGCAGCCGGCGAGCAGGGGCAGGGCGGCGGCCAGGAGCAGGGCGGCGAGCGCGGCCGTGCGGCGGGGGGCTCGAAGTGAGAGGGGGGTGGCGTGGCGGGTGTGGTTGGCGTGCATGGTGGGGCTGCTGGTTGAACCGCGGGGCGGGTGACGGGTTGCGGGAGGAGGTGCGGCGGGACAGATCATTTGGGCTGTTCGGCGGGAACGGCTGGGGTGGCGGGGGCGGCGGGAGGCGCCGGCTGCTCAGGCGTGGGGGCGGGAGCTTCTGCGGGCACGTCGTTCATCGTCACGGTCATCTGCATGTTCTGCACGAGGGTCTGGTTGCCGTCGGGCATGGGGACGATGAACTCAATGCGGGCGTTTGAGACCATGCGGGAGCGGAGGGGGAGCACGCGGTCGCGGCGGAGGACGACGGGGCCGGCGCCTTCGTTCAAGAAGCTGACGAGCTTCATGCCGGGCGGGGCGGCGGGGTCTTTGAAGTCCTGAGCGGGGGCGGTCTGGCGGATGGCGACGGTGGCGTCGATCTGGTCGGCGGTGACGGCGTCGGCGGTGAGGGTGTAGACGGTGGTGGTGTCAAGCCCGGAGAGTTGGGACTGGATGGTGACTTCCCAGACGCCGCCCTTGCCGATGGGTTCTTCGGGGAAGGGGGTGCTCATCTGTCGCATGGCCTGCTGGAGGCTGTCGACCATCTGGGCGAGCATGGGGTCGTTGCCGCTGAGGTTGAACTCGGCGGACTCGATGAAGCCCCGGGGCGTGGCGACGACGACGCCGGTGGAGCCGGCGAGGCCATCGATGCTCTGCTTCATTTGTGCGCCGGCACCGAGGGGGTCGTTGGTGAGGTCGATCTTGGGGGCGAGGTAGGTGTACTTGAAGGTGATGCGGCCGTCGGCGGCGACGTCGGTGACGTTCGCGCGGATGGGCATGGTGATCTGGGGCGAGGTCATCGACGGAGTCTTCTGCTCGCCCATGGCCATGGACTGGGTCATGACCATGCTCATCTCGATCTGGAGCGTGTCGGACGGTTTGGGCGTGAGGCGGTAGGTGAAGCGGGGCTCGTCGCCGGGCTTGATGAGTTTGACGGTGGGCGGTGCGGTCTTGGCGGGTGCTGGCTTGGCGGGCTCGGGTGCGGGGGCTGGTGCGGGCTCAGCGTGCAGGCCGGTGGGGGCAAGCAGCGAGGAACCGACGGTGAGAGCGCCGAGCAGAGCGGAGGTTGAGGGGCGCAGGAAACAACGACGGATGGGATCAGCCATGCGGGCATCGTTGGGGCGACGCGGGCGCGGCGAGAGCGCGGGACCGGCGGGGGGTATCCCCTGAATGGGCTATGTGCTGAGCGGGGCTCGTCGGGGCGTGCGGGCGGGCTGGTCAGCGGTTCTTGACGGCGGCGCAGACCTTGGCAGCGCCGTCGCCCAGGTCGGTCGCGGCCTGCATGGTGGGGATGTCCTTGCGGGCATCCTCGAGCAGTTTGCGGCCGGCGGCGACGTTGGTGCCTTCCAGGCGGACAACCAGGGGGACCTTGAAGCCGGAGGTGCCGTCGGCGTTGCGGAAGCCCCGGGCGGCGTTGATGATGCCCTGGGCGATGACATCGCAGCGCATGATGCCGCCGAAGATGTTGACAAGCACGCCCTTGACGTGCTTGTCAGAGAGGATGATGGAGAAGGCCTCGGTGACGGCCTCTTCGGAGGCGGAGCCGCCGACATCGAGGAAGTTGGCGGGTTCGCCGCCGCAGAGCTTGATGGTGTCCATGGTGGCCATGGCCAGGCCGGCGCCGTTGACCAGGCAGCCGATGTTGCCATCGAGGGCGATGTAGGAGAGGCCGAACTTGCGGGCGCGCATCTCGGCGTGGTTCTCTTCGGAGGGGTCGAACATGGCCTCGATGTCTTTGTGGCGGAAGAGGCCGTTGTCGTCGAAGTTGAACTTGGCGTCGATGGCCAGGACGCGGCCGTCGGGCTGATCCGGGGTGGGGGGCGTGATGATCAGCGGGTTGATCTCGGCGAGGGAGCAGTCCTTCTCGACGAAGAGCTTGCCGAGGGCGAGCATGATGGCGACGGCCTGGCTGACCTGCTTGCCCTTGAAGCCGAGGGCGAAGGCGACGCGGCGGGCGACGAAGGGCTCGAGCCCCATGATGGGGTGGAGGGGCTCTTTGATGATGGCGGAGGGGTTGTCGTGGGCGACCTGCTCGATGTCGACGCCGCCCTCGCGCGAGGCGATGAGGATGTTGCGGCGGGTGGTGCGGTCGGTGGTGATGGCGAGGTAGTACTCCTCGCGGCCGCCGCCATTCCGCTCGGCGATGTCGACACCGGCGGCGACCAGGAGCTTGTTGACTTCCAGGCCCTCGGGCGGGGTCTGGGGGCTCTTCATGCGGGTGGTGAGCATGAAGCGGGCGGCGGCTTCGGCGTCTTCAGCGGTCTTGACGAGCTTGACGAAGCCGGCCTTGCCCCGGCCGCCGGCGTGGACCTGGGCCTTGATGACCGCGAGCGGGGAGCCCTGGCCGGCGGTGGCGGCCTTGAAGGCGGGGGCCGCGGCGTCGATGGCTTCGATCATCTTCCCTGCGGGGACGGGGATGCCATAGGACGCGAGGAGGTTGCGGGCCTGGTACTCGTGGATCTTCATGGGGCGGGAGTGTAACCGGGTGGCGGACGAGGGGGGAAGGGGCGGGGGCGTGGGC
>JAJTDF010000079.1 GCA_021294835.1 Planctomycetaceae bacterium | reverse complement strand
CGATGAGTTGCTGGATGACGTCCTCGTAGTCACGGCTGTCCACCACGCCGTTGCCGTCCACGTCTGAGCGGAGGCGGCGGGTGGGCTCGCCGTAAGGGGTGTAGGCGATGCGGTCGATCACCACGCTGGGCTTGCCGGGCGCGGCCAGGGCGATGACGCTGAACTGGGCATCGGTGAGTTGGAAGGTGATTTCTTCGGTGCCGCTGGTGCTTGGTGGCACGAACCCGCTGCTGCCGGAACCGGCGAGGCGGGGGTGAGCGACGGGGGTCTTGGTGGGGCGGGTCGGGCGATGCGGTGGCCCGGGCCGCTTGGCGGCGCGAGAGCGGGCAGCGGGCTGGGGCGAGGCGGGGTGGAAGGCGGGGGCCTCCGGGCGCGGGTTGGGTGGATGGTATCGGCGGGGTGGGGGACGGTCAGGCGGTCAATGGGGTGGGGCTGGGGCGGCCGTCAGGGCCGTGCAGCCGGGCGGCATCGGCCGGGGTGGAGGGGGGGCTTGGCCTTGATGATGTCCAGCGCGACCACGGCCTTGCGGCCGGCGGTCCAACGCTGAATCTCCTCGCCGGCGGGGCCGTCACCGTTGCCGTTGCCACCCGAACCGTTCCCGATCAACGAGGTCTTGCGAGAGCGAGGAACGCGGAAATGGGATGAGACGCTCAATCGGAGAAGTGAATGGACTCTGTTGGGGCTGCAATCTGGGGCAGGTCCTCGTTCGGCAGCACCATGCGTCCACCACAGTTTGCATGATATACAAAGGCCTTGATGTGGCGCTGATGAGGCACATGGACAACGAGAACTATTTCCTCATCAAGCGTTAGCCACCGATCAGCATCAGAGGCGATTATCATCTCTGCGATCACACCTCCACCCAATCCAGGCAGAAGGTCCGGTTCGGCTGCAAGGCGCTCTCTAATTAGGTCGGCTGGGCGGATCTTTGGGTTGGCCAGAAGCGCATTGGTAACATTCCTACCAAGCCTAGGTACTTTCCAGTCGAGTGCAAACCGCTCCTTCTCACTTAACTGCGGCGACCAGTCGAGAGACCATATCCCGAAGGCCAGGAGAGATCCGAGTGTGAGCACTAGACCAACTAATTGCCACCGCTTCGTCTTCAACTTTTAATCTCACAATATACGGCGTACGTCAGCCTCCCAGCTACCTGCCGGATGCGGGCTTGAGCTTGCCATCCCTTGACGGCTTGTCGTAGTCGGGGTTCTTTGGAGACACTTCTTTGCCTTTGCAGAATTTCCGGGCTGTTGGAATCAGTTCAATTTGACCATAATGCTGGCTGAGACGCCAAATGATGTTGCCGGAAAATGCTTGAATATCGCCATCGACAAACAGCGTCTTTTGAAGATAAAGAACGACGACGCGATCTGGAAGCACCAACGACAGTCTCTCTCCAAGCTCCCGACCTGCCACGTCGCCACCAGCGTTGCACCCAGCAAACTCAACTATACCACCTTCTTCAACTAGCAGTTCAATTTCTTTGAAGAAGACATCGAGTACCTCCACGTCCTTCAGCGTGTTTGATCCGCCATTTTTTCTGTGTCTCGGATGAAGCGTTCCATTTCGGTAAGCAATCAACTCGTCTAGCAGATCGCTTTCAAGAACGAACTGATTAGGCTCAGATCCTGACAGCTGAAAATTGCCATCATCTCCATGTCCACCGATGGTAAAGCACTTGCAAGATCCCAAACGCTTCCGTATCGCCCTGATCTCTTCTATCGCCTTGCGAAGCCGTTCTCGCTTGTCCTGTATTCTCGGAATTTTGATAGTGCCGGGCGGTGGATTGTCAATGTTCTTGGATTCAAAGTCGACCACCGGACCTCGCTGAGTCCGGCACACCGGAGAGTTGTCTTCAGTGGGAACGTTATCAGAAAGAGATTTCCATATGTAGACCGACAAGCCCACATGAAGACCGAGCGGATCCATGAGATTGGCGGGCGTGGACTTTGCGTACTCATAGAGCCCCATCCCATCAACATATCCCAACGGATCCCTCGTCAACCACCGGCCCAACGTGGGCGAGTAGGTGCGGAAGCGGACGGTGTACAGGCCGGTGTCCTCGTTGTGGATATAGCCGCAGTAGCCGACGCTGTTGCGGACGCCGGGGCTGAACAGGTCGGTCTCGCCGACTCCGCCACCCCCAACGATCTTCTTGCCGTCGTCGGCGATGCAGATGTCGTAGTCGGCCAGCGTGATGGTGCCGTTGCGGTCCAGGTCGGCCTCGACGCGGTAGGTGGGGGAGGTGATCGGGGTGCCGATGAGTTGCTGGATGACGTCCTCGTAGTCACGGCTGTCCACCACGCCGTTGCCGTCCACATCTGAGCGGAGGCGGCGGGTGGGCTCGCCGTAAGGGGTGTAGGCGATGCGGTCGATCACCACGCTGGGGGAGCCGGGCGCGGCCAGGGCGATGACGCTGAACTGGGCGTCGGTGAGTTGGAAGGTGATCTCTTCGGTGCCGCTGGTGCTCGGTGGCACGAACCCGCCGCTGCCCCCACCCCCTCCGGAACCGGCGAGGCGCAAGCGGGCGACGGCGTCGTCGATGGGTCGGGCGGTGTTGGGCGGTTGGGTCGGGCGGTGGTGTGGCCCGGGCCGCGTGGCGGCGTGGAAGCGGGCAGCGGGCTGGGGCGTGGCGGGGTGGAAGGCTGGGGCCTCACTCGGGTGGTCTGCGGATGGTACGGGTACAGTGGGCTTGCGGTTGCCGGAGGTTTGGTGGGTGGGGCAAAGGACGGCGGCACCGGAAGCGGGTTGTCTCCGGTTCGGCAGGGTTGGATGGCCGGATGGTTGGGGCGAGGGGCTGGAGGGCCGGGATGGACGCGGACGAGTGCGTGCTGACAGGATCGCTAACGGCCTTCGGGGACGTGCTGGGCTGTTCGATCGAGCGGGGTGACCGGGGGCTGCTGCGGGACTTCGCGGCGCGCATGGCCGCAGGAGGGCGACGGAGTCTGGTGCTTTCGGGTGGCGGCCGGGTGGGGTGTGTCTGCGACGGGGCGCGTTTGGTGGTGGACGCGAGGAATGTGCAGCGGGTGGTGATCTGCATGCCTCCGGCGGAGTGGAGGGTGCTTTCAGAGGCGGTGGCGGAGCACATGGCCCTTGCTGGTGACTTCCCGCTGGATCATCCGTTGGAGCCGTGTGGGGCATCGTTTCGGCCGGATTGGGTGCGGGACTTTGTGTTCGAGACGCTTGGTGATGGGGAGGAGCGTGAGGAGGGGTAGACGGTGGAGGGCGGTATGGGATGCGGTGCGTGAGCGCGGAGCACGCCGGAACGTGAGCAACGGTCTTTGGTCGGAGGCGACTTGATGATGCGGGCGAATCCAGAGAGCATATGGGCGGTGCCGGTGTATCTGCCGTGCGTGCAGCCAGCGTTGACGGCGGAGGCGGTCGGGGCGGCGGAGGCGAAGATCGGGCAGAGGTTGCCGGAGGCCTATCTGCGGCTGTTGCGGGCGCAGAACGGCGGCTATGTGCGGTTCACCTTGCCGGGGACGCTGCATGACAGCCTGGCGGGTATCGGGCCCCACTACCCGTCGCTGACCGAGTTCAGTTGGGATGAGGATCGGCCGTTTGTGAGCTTCGAGCTGGACGGACTGGTGCCGTTCAATGGGGATGGGCACTGGTGGCTGTGTCTGGACTACCGCGGGGGGCGGCGTGAGCCGGTGGTGACGCTGGCGGATGTGGAAGAGGGCCGGGAGGAACAGGTGGCGGAGTCGTTTGAAGCGTTCGTCGGGATGCTGAGGTTGCGTGTGACCGACCAGTTTCTGCTGGTGGGCGTTGCCGATGCCGACGAGGTGAAGCGGCGGCTGAGCGAGAAGTGCGGGGTGCGCTTTGCGGCAATGGATGAGCAGATCGGCGGGTTCGCCAAGGACCTTGGTCGTTTGACGACGGCGGGTGCGCGGCACAGCTTCGCGCTGTACCCGAACACGGTGCGGCGAGGCTTTGTTCGCAGGGAGGACGAGCGTTATGCCGAGTTGAAGGATGTCATGCCGGAGATGGACGACCAATTCCCCGGGCTGCCTCCGGCGAGTTGGCTTGTGAGGGGGGGGGGGCGGGGGGGGGAGGAGGGGGATGATGGCCGGGCGGTGGACCAGCGGCGGGCGGTGAGGGCGATGGTGGTGAGGGCGAGGACGGAGAAGGTGTCGGACATCGGCAGCTCATCGTCGATGGACGAAGGTGACAACTGCCGCGCAGGACTGAGGAGTTGTTGGGTCAGGCCGAGAAGGCGATGGGGGACCACGCCGGCGGCGAGGGCGGCGAGGCGGAGCAGGGCGAGGACGACGCGCGCAGGTCCGGGGGGAGACGGGAGGGCCGTGGGGAGAGCGTACCAGAAAACGGGTGGATTGCGGGGGGAATGGCTGCCGCGGCGTCGGGCGTGCGGGACGGTCTCTATCCTAGCGGGCCTGGTGGTGCGGGGGGCGGGTGGTTTGTGGGACGGACCGCCTGGTGAAGACACACGAAAGGTGCGAGACATGACGACGACGACTGGCATGGTGAGCGGAGGCGGGGCGGCGGGGGTTTCGACGGCGCGGGGGCTGGCGTGGGCGGCGGGGCTGGCGGTGGCGCTGGTGACGGGGGCGGCGGGGCCGGCGTGGGGGACGGGCGCGAACGACATCACGCCGGCGCCGATGATGATGCGGTTCCCGGCGGTGAGCGCGGACAAGATCTGCTTTGTGTACGCGAACGATCTGTGGCTGGCGCCCAAGACTGGCGGGGTGGCGACGCCGCTGAGCACGCGTGAGGGGGCGGAGGTGATGCCCCGGTTCTCGCCGGACGGCAAGACGATCGCCTTCGGGGCGAGCTATGAGGGGAACCGGGAGATCTACACGCTGCCGGTGGCCGGGGGCGAGGCGTTTCGGGTGACGCACCACCCGGCGGGCGAGTCGCCGATCGGGTGGACGCCGGATGGGAAGAACATTCTGTTCATCACCAACGGCTTCCATGGGCTGGGGCGGGTGAGCCAGATCTGGCAGAGCCCGGCGGCCGGCGGCATGATGACGCAGTTGCCGGTGCCGTACGGGGCGTTCGGGTCGATCAGCGGGGACGGGACGTGGCTGGCGTACACGCTGCACTCGATCGATATGCGGACGTGGAAGCGGTACCGCGGCGGCATGGCGACGGATGTGTGGCTGTTCAATCTGAAAGACAAGACCAGCCGGCGGATGACCGACTGGGAGGGCACCGACACGCTGCCGATGTGGCACAAGAACGTGGTGTACTACCTCAGCGACCAGGGGCCGGAGCACCGGCTGAACGTGTGGTCGTTCGATCCGGCGAGTGGGGAGCGGACGCAGATCACCACCTTCAAGGACGATGATGTGCGGTGGCCGTCGATGGGGCCGGGGAGCAACGGGGAGGGGGAGATCGTGTTCCAGTTGGGCGGGGTCTTGCGGCTGCTGAACCTGGGCAACAACAGGGTGAGCGAGGTGAAGGTGACGATCCCCGGTGATCGGCCGAGCATCCGCGAGCGGACGGTGGACGCGTCGGAGTGGCTGGTGGGGGCGTCGATCTCGCCGACGGGCAAGCGGGTGATCGCCTCGGCACGCGGCGACCTGTGGAGCCTGCCGGGCAAGGAGGGGGCGCCCAGGAACATGAGCCGCACGGTGGGCGTGTTTGAGCGTGACCCGTCGTGGAGCCCGGACGGGCGGCTGGTGGCGTACTTCAGCGACGAGAGCGGGGAGTACGAGCTGTACGTGCGCGGCTCGGGTGCGAGGGTGACCGCTGAAGAGAAGAAGGGGGAGAAGAAGGGTGATGATGCGGAGAAGGCCGAAGAGGGCACGGTGACGGCGGACGCGGCGGCGCGGAAGCTGACCAGCCTGGGTGCGGGGTTCCGGTCGAACGTCAACTGGTCGCCGGACAGCGTGTACGTGACGTTCAACGATCAGAACGGGCGGCTGTTCCTGACCAAGGTGGCCGACGGGGAGACCAAGGAGATCGACAAGGACCCGTGGATGAGCACGCCGCAGGTGTCGTGGAGCCACGACAGCACGTATGTGGCGTACACGCGGACCGATGAGCGGACGCGGAACGGGACGATCTGGTTCTACAACGTGATCAGCGGGGAGAAGACGCGGGTGACCGACCCGATGTTCTCGGCGAGCAGCCCGGCGTTTGACCGGGCGGGTGACTGGGTGCTGTTTGCCAGCCAGCGGGCGATCAACGATCCGACGTACTCGGACCTTGACACGACGTTCATCTACCGCGATACGGAGGTGCTGCTGATGGCGCCGCTGCGGAAGGATGTGAAGAGCCCGTGGCTGACCAAGAGCGATGAGGAAGAGATCAAGCCGGAGAAGGCGGGGGAGAAGAAGGACGGGGAGAAGCCGGCGGAGATGGCCCCGGTGCCGGATGACGGCGTGTCGGGCACGTGGGAGATGACGATCACGGGCGATCCGCAGACGATTCCCGGGGGGCAGATTCCGGTGATACTGAACGTTCGCATCGCGGCGGATGGGAAGATCAGCGGGACGGTGACGGCGGTGATCGGGTCGGGGACCATCACCGGCGGGTCGTGGAACAAGGAGACGGGCGAGTTGCTGCTGACGGTGACGGCCGGTGGGGCGACGGCGCAGTTCACGCTGAAGGTGAGCGGGACGAACGTGGAGGGCACGTGGGCGGTGGGGCAGATGGGCGGGAAGGTGACGGGCAACCGCACCGCCGGCCCGGCGGCGGAGAAGAAGGCCGAGGAGCCCAAGGACGAGAAGAAGGATGAGAAGAAGGACGGGGAGGGTGAGAAGAAGAAGGAGGACAAGAAGCCGCTGAAGATCGACTTTGACGGGCTGGAGGCCCGGGCGATGCAGTTGCCGGTGGCGGCGGGGGGCTTCGGCCAGACGGCGAGCACGCACGACAACAAGTGGATCTACGTGCGGATCAGTTCGCGTGGTGACGGGGCGAGCGGCATTCGGATCTTCGACCCGAAGGATGAGGGCCGCGAGGAGAAGAGCGTGTCTGCGGGGGGCGGGTTTGACATATCGGGCGATGGGAAGAAGCTGCTGGTGTGGCGAGGGGGGTCGAACCTGAGCATCATCGACGCGTCGGCGGGCGGGCGGAGCCAGACGGTTCCGACCGGCGGGATGCGACAGACGGTGCGGCCGAGGGAGGAGTGGCGGCAGATCGTGACCGACTCGTGGCGGATCTTCCGCGACTGGTTCTATGAGCCGACGATGCACGGCGTGGACTGGGCGAAGGTGAAGCAGCACTACATGGGCACGCTTGAGGACGCGGCGAGCCGGGAGGATGTGCAGTTCATCATCGGTGAGATGATCAGCGAATTGAACGTGGGGCACGCGTATGTGCAGGCCCCGGGCGATGTGGAGGACGTGCCGACCACGAACGTGGGCCTGCTGGGCGCGGACTTTGAACTGGTGACCGAGAACGGCGTGAGCGCGTACCGGATCGCGAAGATCATCGCGGGCGGGCCGTGGGACTCGGACGCGCGCAGCCCGCTGGCGACGCCGGGCGTGGACGTGAAGGCCGGGCAGTTCGTGCTGGCGGTGAACGGGACGCCGATTGACACCAGCAAGGACGTGTACGCGGCGTTCATCGGCACGGCGGAGCGGCCGACGGCGATCACGGTGTCGGACAAGCCGACGCTGGACGCTTCGGCCCGCGAGGTGATCGTGCGTCCGGTGGGGAGCGAGTCGAGCATCCGCTACCGCGCGTGGATCGAGGCCAAGCGGCAGTATGTGCTGGAGAAGTCCGGCGGGCGGATCGGCTACATCTATGTGCCCAACACCGGGCTGGACGGCCAGAGCGACCTGTTCCGGCAGTTTGTCGGCCAGCGCGGCATGGATGCGCTGATCATCGACGACCGGTGGAACGGCGGCGGGCAGATCCCCACGCGGTTCATTGAGTTGCTCAACCGGCCGCGGACCAACTACTGGGCGCGGCGTGACGGGAAGGACTGGGCGTGGCCGCCGGACAGCCACCAGGGCCCGAAGGCGATGCTGATCAACGGGCTGGCCGGATCGGGCGGGGACATGTTCCCGTGGCTGTTCCGGTTCAACAACCTGGGCAAGCTGATCGGCACGCGGACGTGGGGCGGGCTGGTGGGCATCAGCGGCAATCCGGGGCTGATTGACGGCGGGTCGATTGCGGTGCCGACGTTCGGGTTCTACGAGAAGGACGGCACCTGGGGCGTGGAGGGGCACGGCGTGGACCCGGACATCGAGGTGCTGGATGACCCGGCGAAGATGCAGAACGGCGCCGATCCGCAGATTGATGCGGCGGTGGCGCAGTTGCTGGAAGAGCTGAAGACCAAGCCGTATGTGCCGCCGCAGCGGCCGGCGAGCCCGAACCGGGCGGGCATGGGCCTGCCGGCGTCGGACAAGTAAGCGTCGGCGGGCGGCGGCCCGCGCGGTGAAGGTCGGTGAGATGCGTATCACGCCCCGGGGCCCGGCCTCGGGGCGTTTTTCTTGCGCTGGGGGAGGTGGAAGGCGACCGGGCGGCGGGGCCATACGGTTGGTCATGGCGGACCAAGGCGAGTTGGCGGCGATCGGGCTTGGGAGCAACCTGGGGGACCGGGCGGGGAACATTCAGCGGGCGGCGTGGTTGCTGGACGGGCTGCCGGACAGCGCGGTGGTGCGGGTTTCAGGCATGGTGGAAACGGCGCCGGTGCGGGTGGACGCGGCGGCGCCGGCGGACCTGGGCGGGGCGTATCTGAATGCGGCGCTGCTGTTGCGGACGCTGGTGCCGCCGGCGGAGCTGCTGGAGGCGATGCAGGCGATTGAGCGGCAACTGGGGCGGGACCGGGCGAGCATGCCGCATGGCGGGCCCCGGACGATTGACCTGGACCTGCTGCTGTATGGGGAGCGGGTGATCAATCAGGCGGGGCTGGTGGTGCCGCATCCGGGGTTGGCGGGGCGGCGGTTTGTGCTGGGGCCGCTGGCGGAGATTGCGGGGGAGATGGTGGTGCCGGGGACGGGGGGGACGGGGGGGAAGGGGGAGATGGGGGGCGGGCGGACGGTGGCGGAGTTGCTGGCGGGGCTGGATGGCCAAGGAGGTGGGCGATGAGGTGGTGCGGCGGGCTGGCGATGGGCGGGGCGGTGGTGGTGATGGGGATGGGTGGTGGCGCGGCGGCGGAGCCGGTGGAACTGGACGCGGCGACGGCGTGGCGGCAGGTGGTCAAGGCGTATGCGTCGGGGGTGTGGGCGGAGCGGGTGGAGGTGGCGGTGCGGACGGGTGGACGGGTGGCGGGTGGGGGCGGGGCGGGTGGTGGAGGTGGTGAGGCGGTGACGGGGGCGACGGTGCGGCGGTCGGAGTTGGTGGTGCGGTATGCGGCGGGTTGGGTGGAGCCCGGGGAGGGGGGCGAGGCGGGCCGCGAGCGTGGGGCGGTGCTGGCGGTGGAGTTGGGGACGGCGGGCAGCGGGTTGGGTGGAGGCGGGGGCGGTGGGGGTGGGCCGGTGTTTCGGCTGGTGGTGCGGGAGGGGCGGCTGACGGCGATCGGAACGGCGGCGGATCGGGTGTGGCGGGTGACGGTGGATGATCCGCCGACTTTGGAGGGTCTGGAGCGGGTGTTGCCGGCGTTGCCGCTGGTGCAGGTTGCGGCGGCGCAGGCGGACGCGGAATCGCCGGTGGTGCGGTTGACGGCGTACGCGAGTGACGTGGTGTGGCTGAAGGCGAGTGTGGATGTGGCGGGTGGGCGGCTGAGCCTTGAGGGGCGGAGCAGCGCGGGGCCGGTGCGGGTGATGGCGGATGCGAAGAGCGGGCGGCTGAAGCGGGTGACGGCGGCGTTGCCGGCGGAGCGAGAGGGGGAGGCGGCGGGGGAGATGGATCTGGTGATCAACGCGGTGGCGGCGGGGGACCCGGCGGGGTGGCGGTTGCCTGAGGAGGGGCGGCGGGAGGTGGGATCGGCAGCGGAACTGGGGCGGGGGGACCGGTTGGCGGTGGGGGAGGCGGTGCCGAGCGGGTGGGTGCTGCCGGGGCGGGAGACGCGAGAGGGCACGCGGCGGGATGTGCGGGGGTGGGTGCGGGAGGCGGGGGAGGTGGTGTTGTTGGTGCTGGTGCGGCCGGGTGCGGGGGATGCGACGGGGGAGGGGGTGGGGCGAGCGGTGGCCGAGGCGGCGGCGGGGTTGAAGGCGCTGACGGCGGAAGGTGTGGGCGGCGGGCTGGGCTTGCGGGTGGTGGGGCTTGCGGGTGGGGGGCTGAGTGTGGGGAGCCGGTTGCTGGAGGTGGAGGGGCTGGAGAGCGGGGCGGTGGGGTGGATGGATGCGGGGTGGGCGGGGCTGGAGGCGACGGGGAAGGCGGGGACGGCGCTGGGGCTGGTGGTGGTGGACGGGGCGATTGCGGGGCGGGTGGTGGTGGAGGCGGGGACGGGTTGGCGGGAGGCGGTGAAGCGGGCGGTGGAGGGGGCGAAGCGGTGAGGGCTCAGCGATTGGACTGGGCGGGGGTGATGGCGGCGGAGACGCCCTCGGTGGCGGGGCGGCCGTGGGCCTGGGGGTGGAGGTAGCGGCCCTTGAGGTGCTCGGGCTTGTCAACAGCGTTGGGGATGCGGTTGGCGTTGGCCCAGGCGTCGTGCCGGATGCCGGTGACCTGCCAGGAGACTTCGGTGAGGGGGAGGGAGGTCTTGATGGTGAACTGGTTGCGGTCGTCGATCTTGCGGACGACGCGGGCGACGGCGAAGGACTCGTCATCACCGAGGGTGCCGATGACGGTGAGCTGGTAGCGGAAGTCGCGGTTGAGGGCGGAGAAGTAGTCGGGGAGGGTGACGGTGGCATAGCCGTCGCCGTCGGTGGTGACGACGCCGTCGTAGATGTTCTTCATGTCGGGGGATTCGACGAAGGAGTGGTAGAGGACTTTGTTGGCGGGGTCGAGCGGGTGATCGATGAGGAAGGACCCGCCGGCTTTGGAGAGGTTGCCGTTGACGACGAGCCCGGAATCGATGCGGGCGATGCCGAAGTCGTTGCCGAAGTTGATGATCAGGCCGCCTCCGGCGATGAAGCCAAAGGGGCTGCCGGGCCAGCCGCCGTCGACCAGGGCGCGGCCGGAACGGCTGGTGTTGCCGATGCCGCCGCCTCGGCCGGTGAGGATGAAGTCGGCTCCGCGGGAGCGGATGTTGCCGTTGACGTCGAGTGATTGGGTGGGCTCGGGGGTGTTGATGCCGACGAAGCCGGTGGCCTTCTGGATGAGCAGGTTGGGGGTGTTGACCAGGTCGCGGCCGTTCTGGACGTCGGCGATGGCGAAGTTGTTGCTGCGGGTGTTGTTGGCGTCAAGGACGAGGCCGAACTCGAAGACCGAGTCGGACTGGAGGCCGTTGTTGGCTGCGGAGAGGCGGGTGACGGCAGCGCTGGCGACGGGGCGGATGTTCAGAGCGCGAGGGCCGGGGGTGGGGGAGCCGATGGTGAGGCCCTGGGAGAAGGCGAAGTAGCCGGTGGGGTTGGGGGAGCGGTATTGGAGAAGGAGCGAATCGGGATAGATGGTGAAGGCGGAGGCGGAGTTGCGGTCGGGTGAGCGGATGGCCAGGCCGGCCTCCCAGGCGCCCTTGGAGGCAATGTCAACAAAGGCGGAGCCGGTGGAGTTGGGGGTGGTGACGGCGAAGTTCTCGGCGACGGTGAGGAAGGAGAACTGGAGGTCGGGGGTGGAGCGGCCGAGGCCGGCGAAGTTGGCGGCGGGGCGGGCGAAGAGCTGATCGGCGATGTTCAGTGAGAGGCCGGAGGTGGGGTTGGTGGAGACGATGTGGAGGCCGGCGGCGGGGTTCAGGGTTCCGACGCCGAGGTTGCCGGTGGGGAAGTCGAAGGACAGGGAACTGGTGCCGGCGAACGGTGAGCCGACGAAACGCCAGCGGTTGGTGGCGTCGAGCCAGTTGAATGCGCGTCCGTTGTCAGTTTCATAACCGTAGAAGGGTGCGGCGTCGGGTCCGACGTCGCTGATGTACATGCCGTCGAAGCCGTTGCCGGGACGTCCGCCGATGCCGAAGAGTTCGTTGCCGGTGAGTTGGAAATCTCGGTTGATGCCGGTGAAGGCGTTGAAGCGGTTGACGCCGGAGAAGGTGTTGGGCTGGTCGGTGCGAGCGAGATTGATGGGGAGGGCGGCGTCGGGGACGGTGCCGAGGGTGAGGCTGGAGGCGTTGAGGACGGAGATGTTCTGGCCGTCGCCGGAGAAGGCGCCAGAGAAGGCGTTGGCGGGGTTGGTGAAGGAGGTGGGACGGTCGTAGGTGCCGAACACCGACAGTTCACTGACGCGACCGAGGAGGGCACCCGCGGAGGCGGCGTAGATGGACTGGGGGGCGGGGGTAACGGGCTGGTTGGGGGTGAGCAGGGTGAAGCCGGCGGGGTTGGAACAGTCGCCCTGGTTGCCGGGGCGGACCTGGATCTCCAGGAGGTAGTCGCGGCCGGTGTAAGGGGCGTTGGCAAAGTTGAGGATGGCGGTGAACAGGCCGGCGGTGACCTGCTGGTCGTTGAGGCAGACGGGTGTGCCGAAGGTCTGGCCGAGGGCGTCGGTGAGGCGGAAGCGGAAGTCGTAGACCCCGTTGGCGGGGCCGGCGGCTTCGTCGAGCTTGCCCTGGTAGGTGAACTGGAAGGTTTGGGCGGATGCGGCGGCGGCCAGCAGGCCGGCGGCAAGGGCGGGCAGGGCGGAGAGGAGGTGGCGATGGCGGGGAGCGGGGGGGAGGGTGGGGTTCATGCTGGAGGGTCCGAAGGTGCGGGGGGCGTACAGCCGGGTAAGCGATGGCGGGGGCGGAGCGACGACAGGGAGGGGCGGGTGATGAGAAAGCCCCCGGCGGTGGGGCCGGGGGCGATGAGGTTGGTGAGGATGAGATGGGGCTTGAGTGAGGGGATCAGGTGATGATGGGCCGGCCGAGGCGGAAGAAGGCCTCGAAGGGCACGGAGAAGCCGGGTGTTGAGGGGATGAAGCCGGGCGTGCTGAGCGGCAGCGTTGGAGAGATGCGGGTGTTGGCGGTTCCGGCGTAGGTGAAGGCGGAGGTGGGGTAGGTGATGAAGCCGAACTGGATGGAGTTGCCGTTGGCGGCGGCCGGGCCGGAGACGTTGATGGTGCTGATGCGGCTGATGGTGGCCGAGCCGGTGGTGCGGGCTTCGGGGCCGAAGCTGATGGCGCCGCCGAAGATGCGGTTGGGGCCGGAGACGTCGGCGTTGATGCCGGCGGTGACGCGGGTGACGAGGTTGTCGGTGGCGGCGCGAAGGCCGAGGTTCAGCGTGCCGACGGAGCCGGAACTCCAGGAGACCATCTGGTCGAGGGAGACGGGGCCGTCGGTGATGGGCTGGGTGATGTAGGCGGCCAGTGCGGCCGGTGCGAAGTGGGCGCCGGCGGCGACTTCGAAATAGGATCCGGCACCGCCGATGTTGGCGGTGATGGTGGTGAAGTTGCGGGCCCACAGGGCGGCGCGGGTGGTCAGCGGCGCGGCGGTGGAAGCGGTGTTGGAGAGTGTGAAACTGCGGAGGGTTCCGCCGATGACCAGACTGGGCTGGATGGGGACGCCGCCGAAGGTGTCAATGCCCTTGGCGGTGAAGGAGCCGACCGAGCCGCCGGCGAGGAACTGGCCGGTGAACAGGCCGCTGATCTTGACGGAATCGACGGCGGCGGAGCGGCCGGTGCCGCCGATGAAGGCGAACTGGCCCTCGGTGAGCCCGGCGTGCGGATCGGTCTGTCCGGCGGGGGTGACGCCCCGGACGATGACCGAGCCGGCGGAGAGTGCGCGGATGAGGCCGGGCCGCATGGCGTCGGTGTTGGGGAGGGCCCACTTGTTCAGCGAGAGGGTGGAGATGTGGGCGTTGGCGAAGAGATCCAGCTGAGAGGTGACATTTCCGAGGTTGATTGCGACGGAGCGGCCGAAGCGGGCGCTCTCGGCGTTGATGGCGATCTGGTTGCCGATGCCGGTGAGATCGCCGGTGACGAGGGAGGTGAGGGATCCGGCGTAGTAAATGGAGGAGCGGCTGATCTCGTTGGCGCGGAAGGTGGAGCCGGCGGAGTGAAATGTGAGTTTGCTGCTGTAGACGTTGCGGAGGGTGACGGGCCCGACGGCACCCTGGATGCTCAGCACGACGCCGGCGCCGCCGAGGTCTCGCCCTGAGAGCGAGCCGACGGAGCCGAGGATGTTGAACCTGGCGCTGACCGCGTCGCGGAAGGAGAGCGAGCCGATGTTGCCATAGACGGCGATGCCGGCGTCGTGGATGTCCTGCGTGACAGTGAGGGAGGCGACGTTGCCGGCGACGAAGAAGGCGTCGAAGCTGTCAACGGGGTTGGAGATGCTGTTGAAGCGCAGGGCCCCGGTGGTGACGGAGGTCATGCCGTCAGCGGGTGGGGACAGGAAGAAGGAGCCTTGGAAGTCGTTGACGGTGAGGGCGCCGATTCCGCCTGAGTTGCTGCGTAAAGCACCGGTGAAGTCGTGCATGGTGATGGGGCCGGAGGTGAGTTTGAAGCCGGCGGAGCCGTTTGGGGGCAGGTCGAGCATGTCGTCGGTGATTTCTCCGTTGATGTTCAAGGCGGGTGCGGCGATGCCGCCGAAGGTGGCGGCGGCGGCGGCGAAGGTGCTGGGGCGGAGGATGGCGATGTTCATCGGCAGGTCGATGAACTGGTCGGCCTGGGTGCCGGGCAGGCGACCGGTGACTGCAAAGGCCAGCACCGATGAGGATGAGCCGGGGACGAACTGCATGTCCAGCCTGGAAATGACGTCGGTCATTCGTCCGAAGAACTCGCCACTGCCGCCGGCGGAGGCGGAGATGGAATAGGTGGTGCCGTCGACGTCAGCGGAGCGGAAGACCAGTCCGCTGCGACTGTCGACGTTGCCGAAAGCCCAGCGGACGGTGACGGCGGCGGTTTCTGTGGCGGTGTTGTCGGCGGGGAACTCTTCGGGGACGGTCTCATCGACGAAGGCGACGGAGGCGCGGATGGAGTATCGGCCGGGAGAGAGGGCCTCGCCGCCGTAGGCCAGAACGGGGATGCCGACGTTGACGGTGGTTGCGGAGTCGGGAGCGAGTGGTGCGGCGACGCCGGCGGTGGTGCGGGAGATGATGATGTTGTTGTTCTGGTCGAGCATCTGCACGGTGACCCGCATGCGTGTGCCTGCGGGGTTGGGATCGGCGTAGTTGTTGTGGACGACGACGGGGACGGTGATGGTCTCGCCTGGGATGTAAAAATCGAGAGGGGAGAAGGCGTCGCCGATCTCAACGCCGAGGTCGCCGGCGAGCAGGCGGCGGGATTCCATGCCGGCGAAGAGGTCGGTGGGAGCGGCGGATGCGGCAGCGACCAGCCGGGCCGCGGGGGGACGACGGTTCAGGGAGAGCGCCATGGTGGCCTCCGGGGATGGATGTGCGAGTGCGCGGGTGCCGGACACGGGCTTCCGCAGCGATTGATTCTCCGGTCAAGTGGGGGCGGGGACCAATGGGAAACCTGCTGGAAACCGGGTGCCGGTTTGGCGTTTGTGTGTTGCGACCGGGGAGCGAACGGACGGGTCGGCCCGGGCAGCAAAGAAAAACCCCGGCGGAGGGCCGGGGTTGGGGGGAGGAGGCTGGACTGTGGCTTGCGGAGCCGGTTCAGGTCACGGGCCGGCCGAGGCGGAAGAAGGTTTCGGCCGGGACGGTGAAGCCGGCGGAGGAGGTGATGAAGCCGGGTGCGGTGGTGGGCAGGGTGGTGGAGATGCGGGTGTTGGCCGTGCCGGCGTAGGTGAAGGCGGTGGCGGAGTAGGAGATGAAGCCGAACTGGACGGAGTTGCCGCCTGCGGCGGCCGCGCCGGTGACGTTGATGGTGTTGATGCGGCTGATGGTCGTTGAGGTCACGGTGCGTGCCGCGTTGGCGAAGGTGAGCCTGCCGCTGACATTGCGATTCGGGCTGGCGAGGCCGGCGTCGATGCCTGCGGTGAAGCGTCCGGTGAAGTTGGTGGTGGCGGAGCCGGGACGGAGGTTGAGGTTCAGCGTGCCGATGGAGCCGGAACCCCAGTCGACGAGGTCATCCACGGCGGCCAACAGCGAGCCTTTCATGATGCTGGGCGCGACATCGCTGGGGGAGAAGCGGGCTCCGGCGGCAACCTCGAATGATGAACCGGCGCCGCCGATGTTGGCGGTGACGGTGGTGAGGTTGCGGGCCCAGACGGCGGCGCGGGTCTGGAGGGGTGCGGCGGGGGCGGTGGTGTTGGAAAGTGTGAAGGTTCGAAGAGTTCCGCCGACAACGACGCTGGGTTGCACCAGGTCGCCGTCAAAGGTGTCAATGCCGCGGGCGGTGAAGGAGCCGACGGAACCGCCGGCAAGGAACAGGCCGGTGAACAGGCCGTTGATGTTGACAGAGTCAACGGCCGATGCGCGGCCGGTGCCGCCGGTGAAGATGAACTCGCCCTCGGTGCGTCCGGCGGCGGGGTCGGTCACGCCGGCGGGCGTGACGCCTCGGACGATGACCGAGCCGGCGGAGAGCGCCGAGATGGAGCCGGCGCCGAGTGTGCTGGTGTCGGCGACATCCCACTTGTTGATGGAGAGGGTGGAGAGGTGGCCGTTGACGGAGATGTAGACGGTGGAGGTGATGTTGCCAAGGGTCATGGCGACTGTGCGGCCGAAGCGGAGCCTGCCTAACTGGTTGTTGATCTCGACGCTGTTTTCATCGCCGAGCAGATTGGCGGCGGTGAAGGAGGGGATGATGCCGCCGTAGTAGATGTTGGAGTCCAACAGGTTGCCGGCGGTGAAGGCGCCTCCCGACTCATCGAAGTACAGATCGGCGTTGCTCAGATTGCCGAGGGTGACAGGACCTGCAGTTCCGTTGACATCCAAGAATGTCCCATTCACGCCGCCCGAGAGATTGCGTGCGGTGATCGAGGCGACGTTTCCGCCAATCGTCACGCCGGAACTGATCAGGTCGCGAACGGTGAAGGCGCCGACATTGCCGCCGATGAACAGCGTCGCGTCGGTGACGTCAAGCGTGATGGCCAGGGAGGCGACACTGCCATCGATGTCGAGGTCGGAGACAGCAAATCCTTCAGCGAATCCGGTGAACGAGTTGAAGCGCACGGCTCCGGCCACCGGGGCGAGCGGGAGGTTGAAATCGACACCGATGTCGAACGAGCCAGTGAAGTCGTTGGTCGTGAAGTTCCCGATGCCCGCGGAACTTGTGGAGAAACTGCCGGTGAAATCGCGGAACGTCATCGGTCCGTTGGTGAGCTTGTAGGGCACCATCTGGACGCCATCGAGCATGTCGTCGGAGAAGTCGCCAGTGAAGTTGAGGGCCGGGGCATTCACGCCGCCGAAGGTGGCTTCGCTAGCGGGTGCGGTGTCGAGCCGTTGGATGACTACGTCGGCAGTGAGGTCGACGAAGGGGTCGGCCTCGGCGCCGGCGGAACCGGGCAGTTTGCCGGTGGCGGCGATATTGAGAACTGACGACGGCCCGGACGAGAAGAATACCAGGAGGGGCTGAACGCCGTCGCCGATATTGATCTCTCCGCCACCTCCGCCGGAGGTTGAGATGCTGTAGGTGGTCCCGTCGGAATCTGCTGAACGGAAGGTGAGGCCGGTGCGGCCGCCGAAGGCGCCGAAGGCCCAGCGGATGTCGAGTTGGACGCTTTCGTTGGTTGTGTTGTCGCCCTCGAAGTCATCGACGATGGCGGTGCTGACGAACTCGACCGAGGCGCGGAGGTTGAATTCGCCGGGCGTCAGGGCATCGTCGCCGAATGCGAGGACGGGGATGGGCACAGTGACGGTGGTGGCGGCGTCGGGCGCGAGGGGGGCGACGGCCAGAACTTCACGGGAGATGGTGACAACGTTCCCGGAGAGGAGTTCGACGGTGACGCGCATCTGCGTGCCGGCGGGGTTCGCGTCGGCGAAGTTGTTGCGGACGACGACGGGGACGGAGATGGTCTCGCCTGGGACGTAGAACGCGAGGGGTGCGAAGGAGTCGGCGATCTCGACCCCGAGGTCGCCGGCCATCATCTGTCGGGGCTCAAGCGGGGAGAAGAACTCATGTGCGCGGCCGGCACGGCGGGAGAGGCGGGCGGCGGGTCGCGGGGACAGATCGAACTTCATGGTCATGTTCTCCAGATCCGGCCGCGGGCTGTGTTGATCGAGTCAGACAATGACCCACGAGAGAGCAACACGGACCGGGCTGGATCACAGCGATTGGGGGGACTGGTTAATCGCCGGCACGCGGCCGGTGGATGGGTGGACTTGGAGGAGGCACAAGCGAGAGGAGCAGTGCCTCCGGGCCGGCGAGTTGTGATGGTCGGATCATTGGAGGTCGGTCGTGGGCGAGACGTCTTCGGCGTGGGTGAGACCGGAGGAGCGCGACGGGGGGCGTTGCTGTGGCCGGCGGATGCCGGGGACCGGCGGAGGGTCTGGCGGACACTGGTGCTGATGGAGTGTGCGGCGGCGAGAGCCATGCTGAGCGGCCTCGGTGGACCGGGGGTGTGCGCAGGGGTAAGCGAGGTGGGCGGCGGGGCGACGACAGGATTCGGGAGCGAACCCCCTTGGAGAGGGGGGCGTGGGGTGGCGTGGGAGTCGTCGCTTGTCGAGCGCTAGAGTCGCTGGATGCGACGCGGAATTGGTGTGGTGGTTGCCATCGTGGGGCTGGTGCTGGTGGGAACCGGCCTGTGGATGGCAGGCGGGGCCTTGGGGGAGATGTACACGGCGAATCTGGAAGACGCACTGAGCGGCCCGGCGGGGGGCGAAGCGGCGATGGGGCGGCGGATGCTGCAAGGGGCGGCGGTGATGGCGTTGGGGGTGATTCCCGCGAGCGTGGGGATGTGGCTGGCGGTGGGGCGTGGGAAGCGGCGGAGCGGGAAGCGGGGGTGGGGGGCAGCGGGTTGATGACGGAGTGGTTGGCGAACATCCGGGCGGTGACGTTCGACTGTTACGGCACGCTGATTGACTGGGAGCGGGGGATTCTGGCGGAGGTGGAGCGGGCGGGGCCGAACGTTCCTCTGAAGAGGGAGGAATTGATGTCGCTGTTTGCTGAGCATGAACGGGAGGCGGAGAGGGGGGTGGGGGCAGAGTGGCGGCCGTACGCGGAGGTGCTGGGGCGGGTGTCGGTGGTGTTGTCGGCGCATCTGGTGCCGGTGAAGGCGATCGATCTGGCGACCAGCCTGCCGTTCTGGCCAGCGTTTGAGGAGACGCCGGAGTTTGTGCGCTGGGCGGCAAGCCGGTGGGCGGTGGGGATACTCAGCAATGTGGACGAGGACCTGTTCGCCCAGACGGTGGGGAAGTTGGGGCGGGCGCCGGACGTGCTGGTGACGGCGGAGCAGGTGCGGAGTTACAAGCCGCGGCGGAAGCACTTTTACGAGCTGCTGCGGCGGACGGGGCTGTTGCCGGGGGAGGTGCTGCACGTGGCGGAGAGCGTGTACCACGACATTGAGCCGGCGGGGGCGATGGGGATGCGGAGGGCGTACAACAACCGTCGGGGGGCGGGGGTGTCGGCCAGCGGGCGGGGGAGGGGGGGCGGCGACCGGGGGGTGCGGGCGGATGTGGAGGCGGCCTCGCTGACAGAGTT
>JAJTDF010000078.1 GCA_021294835.1 Planctomycetaceae bacterium | reverse complement strand
TGGAGCCGATGCGGCTGTCACCAAGTGATGGGTACCAGATTGGTGGGGCGCGGGGTGCGGATGGGCTTGTGACGGGTGATGACTACAACGCCTGGATCGCGGAGTATGCCGCGGGGACGGCGAATGGCGCCACGGACCTGAACAACAACGGCGTGGTGGATGGGGACGACTTCACGGCCTGGAACGCGGAGTGGGACAGCGGAGCCCTGGTGGGTCGCGCGATCATGAGCGTGCCGGATGGGGCGGACGCGAAGGGCCCGGGCAACGTGCGCGGGGCGATGGCGGCGGCGGGTGTGGCGCTGGATGCCGTGCTGAGTGGGAAGGTGAGTGGGGGGAGTGGGCAGACGGGGAGGGTGAGGTGGGGAAGTGGAGCGATTGTTACGCATCGAGCAGTTTCCAACCTCAACCCCGCCTGGAGAGATCCACACGAGTGGTTTCAGCCTCCGGAAGTTCCCCGGCCGGCCCCTCCGCCGCCACGTCCTTCTGCACCGGGACCGACCGTGGATTCGTCGTGCTCACCGAATCCGTTAGTCACCTGCCAAAATGACCCTCAAGTAAAAGCAGCATTGGCAAGGTACAGCGCTGATTGCGCAAACAGTTCGCGAGGGACAACTAAGATTGTGTGCGTCACGACGGGACCTGCAGGTTCTTTTAGTTGCTTGACAAACACCATCAATCTTAAAGATAAAGACTGCGGAGTTCTTGCTCACGAGATTCTGCATGCGGCAGATAGGTGTGTTGGGGACGACAATTGTGGATTATTAAATCAGAATAATAATGGACCACTTTGCGACTTTGTGATGTGCACGGAAGCCCGAGCGACCGCACTCGCAAGTTGCTGTGATCCAGCCAACGGATGGCGTCAAGGAAATACCTGGGCTCAGTGCGTCGCCGCGTTGAAAAAGTGGTATATTGATAATAGCGATTCTTTCGGATGTGCCGGAGTTACCAAACCAGCCAGGGAGGCTGCATGGGATAAGTGTGCACCTGCTGGGCTGACCGAGGCTACGGCATGCAATGGTCAAATACCGCGGATTAGCGCAAACGTTTCCTCCCAGGGAGGCGGATGTACGTATAAAGCTGGAGGCAGTAGGCAACCAGTTGAGGTGCCACCAATTGATCTGTACTCGGGCCCGAGCAGAGTCAAATTCTAGTGCTAGTCATTGTATTGTCCACCAACGCGACCGGAGACGTTTAGATGTTTACAAGAACATTGTTCTGTCTTTTTTCTTGTGTCGGATTAGGTTTCTTGGCGATAGTCATCTTTGCATCAAATGCTTCTCATTTGAATGCACGCGGTCATGTAGATACGAGTATCATGGAAGATCAAAAGAAGCCTGGAGTGTTGGCTGCAAAGGCCGTTATCGAACGGCTGCAGACAGGTTCGCAGCAGACGGCATTTGGGGCCATGATGGGCTATCGGCGTTCAGTCGTTCTCCATGAGAAACGTCCGCTCATTCGAGATCCGTATCTTCCGTGGCTAGCTGCTATGTTTGCTCAATCGGCTTCGGCCGGCAGACTGTTTGTGAGCGAACAGGGGAAGATATTCTTGATGACTTCATTCGAGACGGGCGATAGTCTTGCTCACAACACGGTCCACACGTTCTATTACTTGGGCGTTGTTACAGTATTTGAGTCAGACGGAGCAAGCCGTATGGTGGCCGATCCTTGGTTGTTGTGGAAGTATCTCGGCTCTCAAATAACGCCCAGTCATCCTGACGATAGGCCTTTTGAAGAGAAGATCTTGTTGTCGTCTGTGGCACCGGGTGACCTTGTCCAATTGGATATTTACAGAGTCCATCGAAATAAACTGGCAGACTATGATAAATCCAGCGTTGCAAAGGTCATTAGCGACGGTTCCGCGTCGCTGGTCATTCGACTTCCATTGCCTGTCGTGGTCCCGGATGACGGAGCAGGCCCAAGTCGATGAGCCATAGCCTGTCGATCGTTGGTGTCCACCGGAGGTGGGGCGAGCCAGACGGTGCGGCAGGTGGATATGGACGCGGGCGGGCGCGTGATCCATGACCGGATCACGACGCTGGGGAGCGGGCTGAATGGGGCGGTGGGGGCGTGGGTTGTGTGGGGGGGCGTGGGTTGTGTGGGGGGGTGGGGCGGAGTGTGGGTTATGGGCAGCCTTGGGCGAAGGCGGCGATGAACGCGTTGAAGTCGTCTCCGGTGATCAGCCCATCCGGCAACGCCGGCGGCCCGCCGATGCTCGTCACATCCGCCAACCCACCCCCCTCGCCGGCCGCGAACGCCGCGATGAACGCGTTGAAGTCGTCACCGGTCAGCAGGCCATCGGGCGGGGCAACGCCGCCGACGGAGGCCACATCGGCCAGGCTGCACGGCGCGGGCGTGATGAACAGCGTCGCCGGCGCCGACGTGACCGACCCGCAGGCGTTGGTGAACACCACGGTGTACTCGCCCGCGTCTGACGGTTGCACGCCGGAGATGGTGAGCGTGGCCCCGAGGTTGGCCGCCGAGAGTGAACCGGTGGCGCCCGACACGCTGCCGCCGCCGGGGGAAGCCCCGCCGGGGCCGTCGGCGATGTTCACGCCGTTGCGCCGCCACTGGAAGGTGACGGGGCCGTTGAAGTCGTAGCCGGAGGCACAGAAGGCGGAGAGGGTGGCCGTGCGGGTGGCGGGTACGGAGGCGGGGGTCGGCTGGCGGGCGACCCAGGGGATGCCGGTGGGTGTGCGTCGGGCCAGATAGCCAAGGGTCACGAAGTCCGATTCGAAGGAGCCTCCGGCGACCAGATCGCCGCTGGGCAGTACGGCCAACGCGTTGACGCTGGCATTGAGTGAAGAGTTGAGTGACTGCCAGGCGGTTCCGTCCCAGCGGGCAAAGTTGTTCGCTGGGACGGTACCAGCGGAGTCAAAGACCCCGGCAAGAGCCAAGCTGCCGTCGCGGAGGACAGCAAGCGCGGAAACCGACACATAGTTGGACGGCGAAAGCGCAAGACCTGTGCCGAGGGCGCTCCACGACGACCCGTTCCAGCGGGCAACATGGTTGACCGGGATCCCTCCGGCGAAGGCAAAGTTGCCACCGCATACCAGATCCCCGTTCGGAAGCACGGCAAGTGCGGTGGCCGCGTCGTCAAGCCCCAAGCCAAGCGGGTTCCAGGCCGAGCCATCCCAGCGGGCGATGTTGCTCGCACTGATGGACCCGGCCATCGTGAAGTCACCTGCGACGATCAGATCACCGTTCGGGAGCACCGCCATGGCGTAAATCGCCGTCGAAGAGCCCCGGCCGCTGACACCACCGCCCAGCGGGGTCCAGGCTGTGCCGTTCCAAGCGGCTATGCAGTTGACATGGGCTCCTCCGGCATGCGAGAACGCTCCGCCTGCGACGATGTTGCCGTTTGGCAGGGGTGCAAGCGCCCAGACGATGCTGGAGGTTCCTTCTCCCAAGGGGTGCCACGCCGAGCCGTTCCAGCGTGCGATGTTGCTGGCTGGCTGGCCACCTGCCATCGAGAACGAGCCCGCCGCGATCAAGTCGCCGTCGGGCGCGGTTGCCAGCGCCGTGACCGCACTGTGCTGGGCGGAACCAATGCCCGAGCCGAACGTTGACCATGAGTTGCCGTTCCATCGGGCGACGCGACCGGACGCCTGGCCCCCGACGTGCGAGAACGCGCCACCGACCGCCAGGTCGCCGTTCTCCAGCACGTGCACGGACCACACGAGCCCATTCAAGCCAGCGTTGAACGGCCACCAGGATGCCCCATCCCATCGCGCAATGTTGCTGACCCATCGGCTGCCGGCAAGGGCGAAGAAACCACCGGCGATCAGGTCCCCGTTGGGAAGAACGTGCAGGATGGAGACCGGACCATCAATGCCGCTGCCGAGCGGCGCCCATGCCGTCCCATCCCACATGGCGATCCGGCTGCACGGCCTGCCGTCGGCGGCGGTGAACTGCCCGCCGGCGATGACCCTGCCATCGGGGAGTGCTACGACGCAGTTGACGAAGTCGTCCATGCCGCAGCCCATGGGTGACCACGCCGCCCCATTCCACCGGGCAACGCCGTTGGTGGCGATGGTGCCCGCGGAATTGAGGTAGCCGCCGGCCACCAGATCGCCGGACGGCAAAACGGCCAACCCGTAGACGACGCTCAGCGGGTTGAAGCCGTCAGCCTCCGATGTCAACGCCAGCCACCGCTGGCCGTCCCACCGGGCGATGCTCTGGGTGCGTTCGTCGCCGACTGCGGAGAAGTCACCCCCGGCGATCAAATCCCCGTTGGGGAGCATGGCGAGAGCCAACACTGTCGTGTCACCGCTGAAGAACCCACCGCTGAAGCCTGCCCCCAGAAGCGACCACGCTGCACCATCCCAGCGGGCAACACCGTCGACGACGCTGCCCGACGCGTCCACGAAGCGGCCGCCGGCGACCAGATCGCCGCCGGGGAGTGTCAAGAACACGTACGCCCCCGACGCCGCGCCCGCGTCCATCGCGGTCCACTGCGAGCCGTTCCATCTCGCGATCCCTCTTGCCGGCACACCGCCAGCGGTCGAGAAGTTCCCGCAGACCACGACATCCCCATTGGCGAGCACGGCCGCGTCGAGAACCCACGCCCCCAAGCCATCGGTGCGTTGCAACGGACGGTCAAGCGTGTTCCACCCCGCGCCATCCCAACGAGCGAGGCCCGCGGCGGGTTGTCCGCCCGCGCTGTAGAGGGCGCCGCCCACCAGGACATCACCGTTGGGCAAGGGCACGACCGCTGAGACCCAGCCGTTCACCCCTTCGGGTGCCTGATCGGGGCTGTTCAGCCAGCGCGGCTGGCACTGAGCCAGCGCCCGCGTTGGCGACGCGGCGATGACCAGCAGCAGAAGAAGCGACAGGCCGAACCAATGACCAGGACGGGACGGAAACCCCAGTGTTCTCACGTGCACAGTCATGGTGAACACCTCCGCTGACTTCTCGTGCAAGAGCCCGAAGCACATCATTGGAGGGGGCTGGCATCAATCCGCACTCCAGCACACACGAACACCTCCCGGACAGCGTTGGAACGACGCAACTGCACAGAGCAACGCGGGACACGCCGGATGTCGCACAAGTGGAATCGTGAATCTCGAGCATTGGCGACGCCAACGCTGTTACGGGCACCCCTGCGCAAACGCCCCGATGAACGCGTTGAAGTCGTCGCCGGTGATCAGGCCGTCGGGGGGCGGCATGCCGCCGATGCCCACCAGATCCGCCTCCGGTTCGCCGGCGGAGAAGGCGTTGATGAACACGACAAAGTCGTCGCCGGTGAGGTTGCCCTCCGGCTGGGGCACGCCGCCCACGCCGGCGATATCGGCGACGGAGCACTGGCGTTTGCCGATGTTGTAGTGCTCAGCGATTCTGGCCGGGCTCAGGGCGGTGGTGTAAAGGGCCACCTCGTCGATCAGTCCGGTGAAGGGCAGGTTCCAGGCGGGGAGGGAGCCGATGGTCCACCAGCCGTCGCTGCTGACGGGTTGGGGGATTCGGGTGCCGGCCAGCACCAGGTTGTTCTCGCCGGCAAGCACGCCGTCGACGAAGATGCGGAATCGCCACTCGCGGTCACTGGGGCCGGTGCGGTCGCGAATGCCGACGACATGGTGCCAGCGCCCGTCATTGATCGCGCCGTCGGAGATGGCGCCGTTGAGGACCCCGGGGCCGTCGGCGAAGAACATGACGCGCCCGGGGAACTGTCCCAGAGAGGTCTGGCCGATGCTCATGCTCAGGGAGTATTCCGAAGGGTCCAGACGCTGGGTGATGACGCCGCCGGCCAGCGGATCGGTCACGCGGACCCACGCCTCGACGGTGAAAGCGCCGTCGGGCAGCGCGGGATCAGGCAGCGGAGCGCCCATGCGGTTGACCCCGCCGATCTGGCCGTTCAGGCTCAGAGCGCCTCCCCACAGGCCGTACTGCTGGCGACTCGCCGAGCCGAAGTAGACCCCTGGGTTGCGACCGCAGTCGAGTTGTCCGGCGACCGGCAGCACCTGATCGGCGGCCACGAACGTCGCCGGGTCGTCCATCCGCCAGAAGGCCGCGGGGGTGTCAGCCATGACCACGCCCCGGTACGCGTCGTACGCCGGTTCATCGCAGGCATACGCGACCGACAGCAGGCCCTGGGGCCCGCCCCCAAACAGGCCGCCCACGCGGATCAGCAGGTTTTGCCCCGCGGTGACGTTGACGATCGCGTTTGCCCCGCCGCCGAAGCAGCCGGCGGTGGCGCAGGCGATGGGCTGGCCCAGCGAGCCGCAGGGGGCGGCGTTGTAGATGACGATGCCGGTGTTGGCGTTTGAACCGCAGTTGGAGATGCGAAGGCGGCCGCTGGCGGGGGCGGTGGTGGAGTACCACACGTCGCTGAACACGGCTGGCGATCCCGGACAGACAGCAAGCTGATCGGCAATGGCGTTGGTCGCGATGATCTCGCGGGAGCTTCCCGCGTCAATGGGCAACGCCCCGGTGCACTGGTCGTTCACCGGACGGTTGGGGGCGGTGATGTTCAACTGAACACCGCCTCGGGACGCGTTGTATCCGGCGACGCGGATGAAATACGTCTGGCCCTGGAACACGGAGATCTGCACGCGCGACGCCAGGCCGTTGGCGGCACACGTGCCCTGGAGGTCGTCGTCGTTGCACGTAACGAGGCTGTTCCCGCAGCCGTCGGTGGTGACCAGCAGCGTGGTGTCGAAGTCGCTGCCGCAGGTGTCGATGATGACAGTCTCGGTGGCGGCGGGCACAAAGGAAAAGACAACGTCGCCCGAAGTTGTTTCAGACACCCCGCAGGCGGCGGGCATGCCCGAGTTGCGATTGGCGCCGCGCGTGCTGGAGAACGTGGATCCGTACGTGGCCGGCTGGGGGGCGGCGCACGAGTCGCCCAGCGGGGGAGGAACAACCAGACGGAGGGCGGTTGTTCTCCTTGTGAGGTTCTGATCCCAATACTCGTTGAAAGCCCCGGCGATGGTGCTGCCATCGGCGGAGATTTCAAGCGGTCCGCACAGCTCCGGAAGACCAGTCAGGCCTTGCGACGCCGCCAGCTCGCTGAGGGTCACCGGCGCATGTCCGCGGCGGTGGACGTATCCGGATAAGTAGCTGTTCCTGGGATTCGAGGGATCCGCCAAGTAGCTGCCGGCGGTGATGATGACCTGTCCGGGTTCATCGATGCCGCAGACGAAGTTGAATGACAGACCCTCGCTGGGCAAGGCCTGCAGGCCGGTCTCAGCGGACCACATAAACAGACTGGCGTTGCCCTGGCCCGCGTCCACGGCTCCGGCGATCACCCGCCCGTTTCCCGACGCGTGCTGCACCACAAACGGCACAGGGGCCGCATACACCACGGACGCCACGCCGCTGAGCAGGTCGAGCCGAAGCACGTTGCCCGCTGCGTCCAGACCCGTGACCACCTCGCGGCCGTTCGCGTCAACACCAATGCCCAACGCATTCTCCAGAAACGGAATCGGGGTGACGTTCATCGGCTGACCCGGCCCTGTGGGCGTCAACAGCGCAACACCCTTTAAGTTGTTCTCAAGTATGCGGTAGTTGACGACGCCGCGCCCGGTACGCGAGATCCGAGGCTTGCACGAATAGAGAGTGTTCAAGGAGCCGGCCACACCCGGGACGTGGGAGAACTGATTGGAGGTGCGGTAGTCGAGGGTGGTCAGGCCGTTGCCTTCCTCCGGCCTCGAGAAGCAGCCGAGCAGGGTGCCATTGTCGAACGCCGCGGCCGGAAAGAACCTCTCCAAGCCGATTCCCACAGGCACCATCGGCAGTTGTGTCGCCGAGCGATCGGACGATTCCATGTCGATCGCCCACTGCGCATGGAAGTTGATGAACAGCAAGGTGCCGGCCCCGCACAGGAAACGGCCGGACGGCGACATGCCCGTCAGAGGCGTGGTGTCGAAGACCGGACCCCGAGGTACGACAAAGACCGACGGCTGAGCCGAAGCCGATGGCAGGGCAGCCGGACCCAGCGCAGCCAGCAAAGCCGCGAACGTCGCCGCCATGCTCCGCAACCGGGCGGGGCCAAACAGTGGCTTGGCAGATGGCCGGCGGCCGTTCTGGTGACTGGTCTGGTGACCGGTCTGGTGACCGGTCTGGCGGCTGGTCTGGCGGCTGAACATGGGGTCTCCCGAATCTGGCCGGCGGACCGCACGGCCGTTGTCCGGCAGAGCGAGAAAAGGTCGCCACGAGCGACACACAGCCGTCGCCGCGCAGGCTCGCCCGGGGCCAAACGCCCTGTTCCCACGTGAGTATCGGAACCCGCTGTCAGATGTGTGGTCCGGTAACCCGCTCCACCGCCTTCTTGGCGATGGCGCACACCGCCAGGAACACCACCACCGTCAGCACGATGCCCACATACCACATCCACTCCGGGCCCGCCTTGGCCAGGTCGTCCTTGGTCAGTTGCTTCACGCTGGCGCCGATGAACACCGCCGCGGCCGTGCGGGGCAACATGCCCACCATCGTGCCGAGGATGAACGCCGACACCGGCACCTTCACCGCCGCCATCACCAGATTGGTGAGGGCGAACGGGCTGTTGGGGGGCATGCGCAGCAGCGCCACCATGCCCACCGTGCGGAAGAACGACGGCTTGCGCGGGCCGGAGCCATCAGGGTCGCGGTCGCCCACCAGCGCATCGCGCACCGCCCGCCACCGCGCGTGCTCGTTGATCAGCGTCATCGCCCGATCACCGGAGGCGGAGCGGGCGATCAGGTAGCCGATCAGCGCGCCGCCCGCGAAGCCGCCGAGTGCCGCGGGCAGGCCCACGGCAAACCCGAAGGCAAACCCGCCGAGCGCCGCCTGGGCGTACGTCGGCAGCACCGCCAGGCCGGCGAGAATGGCAAACGCGGCGACATACACCGCGACGCCCGTGCCCTGGTGCTCGCGCAGCCACGGGGCGATGGTGGGAAACGCGGCGAACAGCGCGATGGAGAAGATCGGCGGCATGGCCAACGCCAGCACGGCCATCGGCCCGGTGGGGCCGAGACGTTTGACGACGTCGCCGAAGCGGACGGGGGGCTCGGCGCTGGGGGGGGCGGGCGGCTGTGTGCCGGGGGGGGCGGGCTGATCGGGTGTGCTCATGCGTGGTCGGGGCGATGGTAGCGGAAGGGGCGTTCAGGCCGGCGGCGGCGACATTCCACCCGTGCTGCGGAGGTTGCGAAGTTGCACGGCCAGCGCGGGCACGTGCACGCTGGCCACACGCCAGATCAGGCGATGCTCGATCTCGCCATACTCGTGCGCGAGGATGTTTCGCTGGGCGATGATCGGACGCCAAGGGACCTCCGGATGGGCATCACGGAAGCCGGCAGAGAGTCGCCGCGCCGCCTCGCCGATGATCTCGATCTGGCGTTCAACCGCCGAGCGAAGCAGATCGCTCTCCTGATAGTCAGCCAGTGCCTTGCCGGCGATGAAGCGTTCGATCCGGGCACAGGCCTCGGCCATGTCGTGCAACAGTGCCGCATCGCCTGGGTCGGCGCGGTCGGAGGAGTCACGCGGCATACAGCAGCCTCCGCGAGGCGAGGATGGAGGTGGCACGCCACGGGTTCTGCAGGATGCCGACGGTCTGCAGATCCACCGGCCTTCCGAAGAGCGCACTGAGCTCGTCCTGCATCGCGGGCCAGTCCCACGTCGAGGTCAGCGCGTCGGGCAGAAACTCCACCAGAATGTCGGCGTCACTCTGCGGCGTAGCCGAGCCGCTCGCCAGCGATCCAAACAGCCACAGCCGCGCCACGCCCCACCGGGCGCAGAACTCGGCCAAGGCCTGGCGCGGAATGTCGGGCAGCGGGACGGCCTCCATGCGGTCAAGTTTACGACCGGGGGCCGGGGGCCGCTGGAGGGGCCTCGCTCCCCCGTCCCGGCTCCCCTCGCCCCCGCTCCCTCCGCCCCCCGCGCCACCGCGCGATCATCACCGGCGCCAGCGCCATCGCCGCCAGCCCGATGCCCATCAGCCCACCCCGCGTCAGGTCATTGTCCTCCGCCAGCCGCTGCCACACCGCCGGCCAACCCCCCCCTGCCTCACCCCCCTCACCCCCCACACCCACCATCAGCCGGCCGATGCCCACCTCAAAGCCGAACGTCAGCCCCGCCCACAGCACGCCCACGCCCACAAGCGCTGCGCCTGAACGCCGCCGCCCCGCCGTCATCCACCCGTGCGTGAACCACGCCCACAGCACAATGCACACCAGCCCCACGCCAAAGCCCAGCCGTCGCGCCAGCACATCGGCCCCCGAAGCACTGCCCGCCACCGGCTCCAGCGCTCGCTCCAGCAGTGGCACCAGCACCACGCCACGAAGCACCCCCAGCACCGTCTCCGTTGCCATCATCCCCAGCCACACCAGCACCGCGCGAGCGAGCATGGGCGGACCTCCGGTGCGTGCGTCGGGCGGCCGGGGCTGAAACGCTCCGGGCACGCCCAACCACGCATCAGCATTGTTGGGGCCCTCAGGCCTGCGCCAGGCACCGCTCCACCCGCGCCAGGCTGCTGGCCGTTCCCAGCACCGCCACCACATCCCCCAAAGGCGGCGACACCGTGCCCCCGGTCAGCGCGATCCGCACCGGCTGGGCCACCTCGCCCATCTTCATGCCGCCGGCCTCCGCGTGCGCCTTCACCCACGCGTCCACTGCCGCGGGCTCGGTCGGGTTCAGCCCCGGCAGGGCGGTGGCGAACGCCCGCAGCACCGCCCGCCCCGCGTCGGTGCGCACCGCCTTGTCCATCGCCGTTGGGTCAAACGCCAAGGCCTGATCACTCACCATCGCAAACGCGCACACGCCCGGGGCATCGCCCAGCGTGCGGCAGCGGGGCTTGATCACCGCCAGCAGCCGCGTCCGCGCTGCCTCCGGCAGCGCTGCCAACTGGGCCGCGAAGGCGGGGTTGAACTCCGCCGCCCAGGTGACCAGCCGCTGTGCGAACACCGCGTCGGGCAGGGCCTTGATGGCATCGGCGTTGAACGACAGCAGCTTGGTGCGATCAAACTGCGCCGGCTTTTTGCCGATGCGGTCGATCGAGAAGTGCTTGGCCAAAAAGGCCATGTCGAACTTTTCCACGTCCTTGCCGGCCGCATCCTTCATGCCGGGCGACCAGCCCAGCAAGGCCAGGAAGTTGGTGATCGCCTCGGGCAGATAGCCGCTGGCCCGGAAGTCGTACACCTCGATCTCCGGCAGACCGACCTTGAAGTGCCGCGCCACCGCCTCGGCGGTGTTCACATCGTCACTCTCGGCGTTCAGGAACGCGCTCACCGCGGTCTCGGCCAGGCCGGTGGCCGCCGCCAGCGTGCCGGCGTTCAGCGCGGGGTTCTTGGTCAGCGCATCCTTGGCCGCCTTGCGCGCCGCCTTGGCCTTGTCGCGCTTGCTCATCTTCGTGCCGTCCATGTTGAAGATCAGCGGCATGTGGCCGTACACCGGCGTGGCAAAGCGGGCCCCGGTGTCCAGTCGCGTCATCGCCTGCTGCAGGGCCACGTGCCGGGGCGTGTTGATCAGGTGCTCCTGAGCGCGCAGCACGTGGGTCACGCCCATCAGTTCATCGTCCACCACCACCGCAAAGTGATAGGTCGGGAAGCCGTCGGTCTTGCGGACCACAAAGTCGTCCATCTCGCCGGGGGCAAAGCGCACCGGCCCGAGGATCTGGTCGTTCACCACCACCTCGGCGGAGGGTGCGACGAAGCGCACCACGTGGGGCTCGCCGGCCTGGGCGCGGGACCACCGCTGGGCGGGGAACACCCCGGGCACCACGTCAGCCGGGCGCGGGTAGCGGAAGGTCTTCTTCGCAGCGACTGCCGCCTGCCGCAGAACATCAATCTCCTGGGCACTCTCAAACGCCGGATACGCCCGCCCGGCGCGCACCAGCGCTTCCAGATACTGGTTGTACAGCCCCAGCCGCTGCGCCTGAAAGTACGGGCCGACGGGGCGCGACTGTGCGCCGATGGCCCCGAGCGGCGTTGTCAGCGTGGGCCCGTCGTTCCACAGGATGCCCAGCCACGCCAAGTCCTCCAAGATGCCCCGGGCCGACTCATCGGACGAGCGGGCCTGATCGGTGTCCTCAATGCGGATCATGAACCGCCCGCCCTGCGCTTGGGCGAAGGCCCAACAGAACAGCGCCGTGCGCGCCCCGCCCACGTGCAGGTGCCCGGTGGGCGAGGGTGCAAAGCGGGTGACCAGGGGGGCAGGGTGGGGGGTGTTTGGGGCGGTGTGGGGGGTGGGGGAGGTGGGGGGGGACATGGGGAGGGAAGGTAGCGGGGGGAGTAGGAGGTGGGCAGCAGGCCGCGAACCGGCCGCCCGCTGGACCGCGCCATCCCGGTGGCCCGCCGGGGGGCCGGTGCCCGGATGCCGGGGGTGCTAGCGGCCGTGCCGTCGGCCGTGCGGAATACGATTTCGCCGTGAACACCGAGATCGTCTTCATCGTCGAGCAAGACCCGGACGGCGGCTTCACCGCCCACGCCGTCGGCTCGTCGATCTTCACGCAAGGCGACACGCCCGAGCAGCTCCGCGAGAACGTGCGCGACGCCGTGCGCTGCCACTTTCCAGACGAGGGCACGCGACCGAAAGTCATCCGCCTGCACCACGTCCGCGATGAACTGATCGCGGCATGAAGTTGCCCCGGGACATCTCGGGTCTGGAACTGGCCAAGGCGCTCACCAGGCTCGGCTACGCCATCGACCATCAGCGCGGCAGCCACATCCGTCTCACGACGCTGCGCCCCAGCCAGCACCACATCACCATCCCCGCACACGACCCACTGAAGATCGGCACCCTCAACGCCATCTTGCGAGACGTTGGGTCGCACGCCGGCCTTGAACGCGACGAGCTGCTCCGCCTGCTGTTCGGGTAAGTCCATCGTCGCGACCTGCCCCCGGCGGGGCCACAGCAGCCAGGGCCCTTGACTGGGTGCGCAACAGAGCAGCGTCGCCGTGCCCATTCGGCAGCGGAGAGCCACCCCTCACGGCGACAACACCCCGTACGGCAGAATCACATCCGTGCCGGTGCTGAAGTTCGGTGGGAGCCACGCCCTCGTGAATTCTCCCATCCTGCCGCCGTCATCCGTGCCGTCCAGCCCCGCCGCATACAGCACATACGGGCGCCGCGGCCACGAATCGGACCAGTCCGTCGGCCAGTTGGGAGAGGTATCCGCGGGATGATCGGTGATGCGATACCGCAGCGGCCTGCCGGTGAACGGGTCGGTGAAGTCCACATCCGGCCCCAGCACGCCGGGCAACTCCTCGGGCGTGGGCGGTCGGCCCTCCGGCGACAGCGCGATGAAGCGCTCCACGCGCACCGTGATCCGCACGCTGCGAGCCGCGAGGGTGATCGAGTCCAGCCCTGCACTGGCGTTGTGAACCCGGTGCGAAGCCAGCCGGCCGAAGTACAAATCCTGATGTGGATCACCCGTCCCTCCATAGCGCTCAACCGTCCACGGCACGCGCCCAAGCCGGTCCATCCGCGCATCAACGACAGCGTTGACGGCCTCCATGCTCTCACGGAATCCGCCCAGACGGGCGCTGCCCGAGTCCGCTCGCCCCGGCCACGTGACGACACCTTCCATGATCGTCGTGTCCGCCAACCCTCTTCGAACGCGCTCGGCGGCAGCAAAGTGCAGCGCTACCTCATCGCCAAGCATCCACCTGGCCACGTCCAGCCACACCACCGGGTCCGGCAGCGGCAGGCGATCCGCCGTCGTGCGCAGCGCGTCGTACCACGCGGCAATCCGCGCCCGGTTCACCTCGCCGTTGCTGGCCCTGTCCATCGCCGCAGGGCCCCGGACGCGTGAGGCCCACTCAATGTGCTGGAAGACGTCGCCAACCATGAGGGCGTGCAGTTGGTGAACCGGCAGGCACGCGCGACTTGCCTCCTCAAGGGCCTCGGCAGTCGCCAGCCGGTCAATCAGGCCGTGCAGGTCGCCCGACTTCACCGCGACCCGGAGCAACGCCAGGTTCGCCTTATGGACAATCGTCAAGGACGCGGCCTGGCCGTCCTCTGGCCCGGCCGGTGCATCGCGGGGCACGAACGGGAAGGGCCCCGGAACCGGCGCACCGGTCAGTGCATCCAACTCGTGCTCAACACCCTCAGCCAGCAGGCGATAGAGCAACTGATCGGCGACCCGCACCGGCGTTGCATCGTCCAGCGAGCGCAGCCGAAGCGGTGCGATGAGGAAGGTCCCCGCCGTAGATGGCGTCACACCCTGCATCCGCACGTTCCAGTCGAGCATGAACGCCTCGGTGATCGCGGTGATCCGATCGGCCAAGTGCCCGACCAACTCCAACCGCGACGGGCCCATGCCAGCGGCACCCTCAGGTGCGGGGGCGCCACCTTGGGCCTCTCGTGCCGCACGGAACGCGAGAATCCGCTGCGTGACTTGCTCAGGGCTCAGCCGCGCCGCCACCGCCGCCGCCGCCTGCCGTCGCGCATCAATGTGCGACCACGCCCATTGCCCCGCCCACACCGCGCCGGCGAGCAGCACCACCCCCGCCGCCGTCACCGCACCGGTCTTCACCCGCCGCCGCGTCCAGAACAGCTGCACCAGCCCGGTTGCCGGCACAAACCGCTGCGTCTGCGCGTTCACCTCGCCCCAGGCGGGCAGCACCGGGTGCAGGGCGGCGCACTCCGGGCAGCGCACCGAGCGCGGTCCGAGTGAGTCTTGTTCGGCCGCCTCCACCAGCGGCAAGCCCGTGAGCGTGTGCTGACACCCGGAACACATCGCCCGCCGAGCGAGCGCGGCCTGAGCCCCAAGACGCAGCCACAGCAGCAGGACGAGCGCCAACGCGGCCAAGGTCAGCCCCGCATGCGCGAGCATGGCGGGCCTATACGCCCCGAGGGCGGCGGTGGAATACGCCGTGGAGGAGTCCGTGGTCACATCCGACCAAACGTCGGCGATGGTCTGCACACGCCCGGGCCAACGCTCACTGAACGTGATGCGATAGAACGGCGCAGCCGCCAGAGTGCCCAGCAGCACGGCGACCAGCGGCACCACAACCACCCCCAGCGCCGCCCAGCCCCGCCCCCGCCCCCAACGCACCGCCACCCGCCCCAACCACCCGAACGCCACCCCCCGCTCAGCCGGTGGAAGAACCGCCGGCTTCAGCGGCCGCAGACCCACGCACCCGAGCCGAACCAGCAGAGAGAGCACGGCCAAGGGTAGAGGCGGCGGCGGTGGGGGACGGGGAAATGGGGGTTGAGGGCGTGGGGGGTGGCTGGCTGGGGGCCGGACCCACCGCCACCGGATGAGCCGAACAACCGGCCCATGTTCCCGCGGCGGCAAACGGCATTCGGCGGCTGGCCCTCTTCGGCAGCGTGCTGCGCGACGACTTCACCCCGCAGAGCGACGTGGACGTGCTGGTGGAGTTCGAGCCGGGGCGGACGCCCGGCCTGCAGTTCTTTGCGCTGCAGGACGAGTTGAGCGAGATGCTCGGTCGAGCCGTCGATCTCAACACCCCTCAGTGCCTGAGCAAGTACTTCCGCAACGAGGTGCTCCGCGAGGCCAGGAGCCTCTATGTCGCGGCATGAAGACACCGTCCGGCTCGGACACATGCTCGACCACGCGCTGGAGGCCGTGGAGATGTGCCGCGGCCG